>NZ_JAOARH010000073.1 GCF_025210595.1 Winogradskyella sp. | reverse complement strand
TTTAGAGGTTGTAGTGGTGAGCCTAATTTATTATATCGAAGTTATCATTCTGGTGCTACCGAAGATTTAGAAGCTGTGGTTAATCATATTGTTGAAAAGGGTTACGATAATATTTACATAAAAGGCATTAGTCTTGGTGCTAATATGGCATTAAAATATGTGGGTGAACGTGATGAATTACCTAAAGCAATACAAGCAGTTGTAGCGGTTTCGGTTCCATGTTATTTAAAAGGCTCTTGCAATGAATTATTAAGCTTAAAGAATAAGCATTATGCCATTAGGTTTTTAGATCATCTAAAGAAAAAACTAAAGCCAAAGCTAGAGCAATTTCCAGATAAAATAAGCATGCAAGACTTTACTTCTATTAAAAGTTTAATTGATTTTGATAATGTATACACTTCTAAAGCACATGGCTTTAAAGGTGCTTATGATTACTACGAGAAGGCAAGCTGTTTGCAGTTTCTTCCAAACATTAAAGTGCCATCATTAATTATTAATGCCTTAAACGATTCGTTTTTATCTGCGGAATGTTATCCTGTTAAGGAAGCTAAAGAAAATCCAAATCTCTATTTAGAAATGCCTAAATGCGGAGGGCATGTTGGGTTTATCGATAAAGGGAATGTGTATTATAACGAAAAGCGTGCTTTAGATTTTATATTTAACATATAGAATACGTATAATTTCCTACTTTTGAAGAAACTATATGTATTTTATGAAACACATTTATATTCTATTCTTTGGGCTTTTGTTTACTCAAACTTCAATGAGTCAAATAATAAATTTTCCAGATGCTAATTTTAAAACTAAATTGGTTAACCAATCCAATCCCACGATTGATACTGATAATGATAATGAAATCTCCGTTGCTGAAGCTGCCGCTGTAACAGGCAAATTAAAAATAAGAGGAAATGGGAGTACCGGAAGAATAACAGATTTAACAGGTATAGCGTATTTTATTAATGCAACAGAAATTGAAGCGGACGATAATGAGTTAATTACAGTAGATTTATCGAGTAATATTGCATTGATACAAATAGATTTAAACGGTAATGATCTTACAGCTATAGACTTTTCTAACAATACGGCTTTAGAAATAATTGATGTTGGTAGCAATCCTCTAAGCACTTTAGATGTGTCTAGTAATGTTAATCTTAGAGTGTTGAGCTGTACTAATATGCAGATGACTTCTCTTAATGTAAATAACTGTACGCAGCTAGAAGAATTAAATTGTTCTATTAACCAATTTACGAGTTTAGATTTAAGTACTAATACAGCTTTAAAGACTCTAAATGCACACTCGCTTACGCAATTGTCTACTTTTGATATTTCTAATAATACGTTATTAGAGACTCTAGATTGTTCGAGTGGTGGTTTTTCTACATTAGATGTAACTAATAATACTTTGCTTACTGAGTTAGATTGCTCTGTCGGTCAGGTGTCTAATCTTATTTTTGGTTCTAATAATACAGTATTAGCATCTGTTGAATGCCAATCATCACCTTTGTCAGTAATTGATACATCAATGCTTTCAGGTTTAACGTCTTTAATACTTAATGATAATCAAATGGCATCTATAGATGTATCACAGAATACAAATCTTGAGGTTTTAGAATTGAATGATAATCTGTTAGTTACTGTAGATTTAGAGAGTAATCCTAATTTGACTAATGTAGAAATTGAAAATAATTTATTAGAATCTGTTTATTTAAGAAATGGCAATAATAATTCTCTTAGTGCCTTAAGACTAAGGTACAATCCTAAATTGTATTGTTTGTTTGTAGATAATCCTAATATTAATTATGCTAATTGGTACAGAGGAGGTGCTGTTACTCAGATTGCTACAGAGGCAGAATGCGATGCAGCTTCTGTTGTAACTTTAATTCCAGATATTAAGTTTGAACAAGAATTAATAAGTCAAGGATTTGATTCTACACCATCTAATGGAGAAATTCCAACAAGTAAAATTAATACTATTACAGCATTAGATGTTCATAGTTCATTAATAACAGATTTAACAGGTATTGAAGATTTTTCAGCTTTAGAAAGTTTGAATTGCGCTTATAATAATATTGATCTTATAGATGTGTCTGGTGTTTTAACTTTAGAGACTTTAAATGCTAGTTATGGCGGTACAGAGCAAGTTGTTTTGGGAAACAATCCAAATCTAATATCTCTTAATTTAACGAGTAATAACATAGCGACAATAGATGTTTCAGGTTTGCCAGCTTTAACAGGTTTATCGGTTGGAAATAATAATTTAACGGCTTTAGATGTTACTAATAATTTAGCATTAAAGAATGTGTTTGCTTATAACAATCCTCTAACGGTTTTAGATTTAAGGAATATTAATATAAGAACATTAAATTGTACTAATACATTAATAGAAACTTTAGATTTAAGTAACAGCACTAATATGAATATATTTTATATAGGTAATAATCCAAATTTAACTTATGTGAATTTTAAGAGTGGAGGAAATGATGATATCGATCAGTTCTATTCAACGACTTTTCCAGGACTTCCTAATTTAGATACCATATGTGTGGATGATGTTAATAATCTTTTGGCAGCTAGAATTCAAGCGCTTACAAGTCAGGAAATAAATGTAACGGAAGATTGTCTAAATGAAATTACAGGTAATGTATATTATGATTTAGATGCTAATGGTTGTGATATGGCAGATCTAACAGTGCAAAATCTAATGATAAAATCGGCTAGTGTTGTAGATACTACTGCAACATTTTCGAGTGCTAGTGGTACTTATGTTAATTATGTGACTGCAAATACCTATCTCACTTCACTGCAATCTGCATTACCAGATTATTTTTCGGTTTCACCAGAGTCTGCTTCTACAACTTTTACTGATTATAATTCTGCTGACACCATCGATTTCTGTATTGAAGCCACACAAACTGTAAACGATGCTAATGTAACTATTATACCTATTGATGTTGCAAGACCAGGTTTTGAAGCCACTTATCAAATAGCTTTAAATAATAATGGAACCACGCAATTAGATGGTTCTTTAACCTTGACTTATGATGAGACCATGATGAATTTTGTTAGCACTACAGCTGTTATTTCATCGCAAACCTCAAATAGTATAACCATTGATTATTTAGATTTAAATCCTTTTGAAACACGTTTAATTAATCTGGAATTTAATATTCTACCACCACCAACAGTAAATGATGGTGATATTATAAATCTTAATGCGGTAGTTTTACCAATAATTTTAGATAATACTCCAGATGATAATGTTTATGATTTAGAACAAATTGTTGTTAACTCTTTTGATCCTAACGACAAACAAGTATTACAGGGAACTTCAATATTTGAAGACGAAACAGCTAATTATTTAGATTATATAGTGCGCTTTCAAAATACAGGTACGGCGAGTGCCATTAATGTTAGAATAGAAGATGTGTTGGACGAAAAATTAGATTGGACATCACTTCAGCCTATATCATCTAGTCATGATTATCGTATAGAAATTACTAATGATAATCAAGTAGAGTTTATCTATGATAATATTAACCTTGTGCCTCAATCCGATAGTGAGGAATTGTCGCAAGGTTATATAGCTTTCAGAGTTAAACCAAAAAATGATGTAGAAGTAGGAGATATCATTAGTGGAGTAGCAGATATTTATTTTGATTTTAATACTCCAATTACTACAAATACAGTTAATACAGAAGTTGTAGCTCCCTTAAGTATTACTGATGTCAACATTGAAACGATAAAATTATATCCAAATCCTGCAAAAAATAATATTAAGATTACTTCAAACAAAGTTATAGAAAAACTTAGGGTTTATGATATTAATGGCAGAACTTTAAAGACGATAGAAATGTCTATAGCAGATTACAGTTTAGACATTTCAAGTTTATCAAAAGGTGTATATTTCTTAGAAATAGAATCAGATAATTATAAAACAGCTAAGAGGTTTGTAAAGCATTAGCCATTGTTCTATCGCTATGAGTTTGTAGAAGATTAGATGTGAATTTAATAGAGCACCATATTATGTGTATGTTGCTTAAAAACCTTTCAAAATTATGTTTTGTAAGGTTTTTTTTATTTACTTCATTTTTTCTACTTTTAAGCAAATCAATTATTTATGCTCAAAAAAAGTTTTCGCTAGTGCTGTTTTTGGTGTTGAAGCTTCAACGGTTACCGTTGAGGTTAATGTAGATAAAGGAGTTGGGTATCATTTGGTCGGATTGCCAGATAATGCTATAAAAGAGAGTAATTATCGTATTGCAGCTGCACTTCAGAATAACGGTTATAGAATTCCAGGAAAGAAGATTACTATAAACATGGCTCCTGCCGATTTGCGTAAAGAAGGCAGTGCTTATGATTTAACTTTGGCTATTGGCATTTTAGCGGCATCTAATCAAATACAAGCTGAAGATTTAGAAGATTATCTCATTATGGGCGAATTATCTTTAGATGGAAGCTTGCAACCCATAAAAGGAGCTTTGCCAATTGCAGTTAAAGCTAGAGAAGAAAGCTTTAAAGGGTTTATTCTGCCAAGTCAAAATGCAAAAGAAGCAGCAATAGTAGATGGTTTAAAGGTTTATGGTGTAGATAATATTATGCAGGTTATTCATCATTTTGATAAAGGGGAATCATTAGAGGAAACCGTTATCAATACACGGGAAGAATTTTATAAAAATCTCGATTTTCCAGAGTTTGATTTTGCAGATGTCAAAGGACAGGAAAGTATTAAGCGTTGTATGGAAATTGCAGCAGCAGGAGGTCATAATATCATTCTCATTGGTCCACCAGGTTCTGGCAAAACTATGTTGGCAAAACGATTGCCAAGTATTTTGCCACCAATGACTTTGCACGAAGCTTTAGAGACTACAAAAATTCATTCCGTTGTAGGTCGAGTTAAAGCACATGCAGGATTAATGGCACAACGACCGTTTCGTAGCCCTCATCATACTATAAGTAACGTTGCTTTAGTCGGAGGTGGAAGCTATCCGCAGCCAGGAGAAATTTCCTTATCGCATAATGGTGTGTTGTTTTTGGATGAGCTTCCAGAGTTTAAACGCGAAGTTTTAGAGGTGATGCGACAGCCTTTAGAAGATAGAGAAGTTACGATTTCTAGAGCAAAATTTACAGTGACGTATCCAAGTTCTTTTATGTTGGTGGCTAGTATGAATCCGAGTCCAGGAGGATATTTTAACGATCCTGATGCTCCAGTAACCTCTAGTCCTGCTGAAATGCAACGCTATTTAAGTAAGATTTCAGGACCATTATTAGATCGTATAGACATACATATTGAAGTAACTCCTGTACCTTTTGAAAAGCTATCTGATGACAGAAAAGGTGAATCTTCTGTAGACATAAGAAAGCGAGTGACTTTAGCAAGAGAGCTGCAAACACAACGTTTCTCAAATCTAGAAAATGTGCATTATAATGCGCAGATGAATACCAAACAAATACGTGAATACTGTAAGTTAGATGATGCATCCTTACAGTTACTAAAATCTGCGATGGAACGCTTAAACCTATCAGCAAGAGCTTATGATAGAATTCTAAAAGTTGCTAGGACTATAGCAGACTTAGAAGGCTCTGAAAGTGTGATCGGAAATCATATTAGCGAGGCTATTCAATACAGAAGTTTAGATAGAGAAGGTTGGTTGGGGTAAAATAAGTTTCTTTAATTTTACTACCATTTTTAATTATTAAAAATGATTTTTGTCTAAAAAATTTTTGAGTATGATTAATAAGTTTTCAGCAATAATAGCCTTATTTCTTATATCGTTTAAATTCGTTTATTCTCAAAAACCTGTAAAGGATACTATATATCTTTATGAACCTCAGTATGCTGCTTTTGATGATGTGCTCAAAAGAGTTGAGCAATACGATTTAGCTATTTCTAATAATGACTCTACATTCTATTTTTACGATAAGAAGAAGAAAAGAATAGATAAAAAAAAGAAATTTAAGCACCTTTATTACTTTAATTATAGGGCTAAATATATTATGGTTGATGAAAAGGATAAATTTAAATGTTATACTTTTTTTTATAAGAAGAAGAGGGAAGGATATTTTGCAAAGTGTAATAATTATTTTGTAAATAATTTCGAAGAATCTAAGCACTATGTAGTTTCAAAGAATGCTAAAACTGGAATTATTGATCCTAATTTCAATGTTTTAGTTCCATTAGAGTATGATTTTATCAAATATTTTGATTTAAAAAATGAAATTTTCATAGCCCAAAAGAATAATAAGTATGGGATAATTGGAAGAAATTACAGTATTGTAGCTCCAATGATTTATGACAATATTCAGGAGATGGGCTTTTTGGGTAGAACTAAAGGGATGTTATTAGTGAGTGATAAAAAAGAAGGTTTTTTTTATGATCAAAGAGTAATTTTAGAAGCTATATATGATGAAATTATTCAATTGCATTATAAGAGCTATCAATCTGAAGCTGATAAATACGTGATTGTTAAATTAAATCAAAAATATGGTGTATTTGATTTTAATTCAAAAGAGGTTTTACCCATAGATTATGACGAAATAGATTATTATTTTACTACTAAAGATTTAGGTGTGACTAACGGAGTATATTTTTTAGTACGGAAGAATAATGAATATTCTGTGTTTAATGATAAAAATAAAATGGTTATTCCTTATAATGTGGATAAGGCGAAGATATTGTTAGATCTAGATACCCTAATGAAAAAGGAATAATATGCTTTTTAAAATTAGAATGTGTTTGAAAACTGTCTATAATAAGAGGTTGTTTAATTAAACTAGTTAGCTATATTATATTTATAAGGCTCTGAAAGTGTGTTCGGAAATCATATTAGCGAGGCTATTCAATACAGAAGTTTAGATAGAGAAGGTTGGTTGGGCTAAACAATTCCTGCTTTCGCAGGAATCTCTTATATTAATATCAATAGGAATTGAATTCTCATAATATTACAGATTAACGAATATTTTTTCAAAGCTAACTGCAACCTTTTGTATTTTTTTCATCTTATAATAAAATAGTTGTTATGAAGTATAAAATTTTCCCTTTAGTTCTTTTAATTGCAGTATGTTTTCAATTAACCAACTGCGATAAAGATGATGATACCACTGAATTTGTAGATCCGGTTGCTGTAACAGTTCCTGTGATAATGAACAAGTCAGAGTTTAGAAATTCAATTTCTATAGAAAGTGCACAAACAACAAACTCTGATGGAAAAATATATGTTTATACAGATCTGTTGTTTTATATAGCACAAAACTCAGGTATACATATTTTTAATAATCAAAATCCTGCATCACCACAAAATTTAGCATTTATCCAATTAGAAGGAGTTAATGATATTTCTGTAAAGAATAATATTTTGTATGCAGATAATTTTATGGATTTGGTAGTCTTTGATATTAGTGATTTGTCAAACATTCAAATGGTTAATGTAGAAGAAGATATACTGCCATATTATGCAACGTTTCCTAATGAAGTATTATATTATCAGTCTAATGTTTATCCAACAGATAACGATGAATTTGTTGCTTATTATGACACAGTATATATGGAAAGGGAAGAGGCTGAAAACAATCCTGATATCTATGGTTGGAATTCTGATATTTTCTTAGGTAATTTTGATGGATTAGCTTTATCAAATGAAGTTGGTGTAGGTGGTTCATATGCTAAGTTTCAGATTTTTAATAATGCGCTTTACACTATAAGTGATTATTCATTATTAACCTATGACATTACAAACTATAGTGCAATTACTCAAGTTTCAGAAACTTGGATGGAAAGTTGGTTTGGTGGTGAGTTAGAGACAACATTTATTAGAAAGGAATATATGTTTATTGGTGCAACAAATGGTATGCATATTGTTGGTTTACAAGATGAATTTAATCCAACTTATACATCGTCTTTTTTGCATGCAACAGGTTGTGATCCTGTAGTTGTTGAAGAAGATACAGCGTATATTACAGTTAGAGGTGGAAATAGTTGTGGAGCAATTGAAGATCAGGTTAATGTTATTGATGTTTCAGACATTACGTCGCCAGTAGAATATTCAACTTACTTTTTATCTAGCCCTTATGGTTTAGGTGTTAAAGATGAGGTCTTATATGTGTGTAATGATATGGGTATAAACGTGTTTAATGCGCAAAATCCTAATGCGATAGTATTGGAAAACACCTACAATGTTGAAGCAAAAGATGTTATTCCGTTGTCGTCTCACCTTATTTCTGTTGGAGAAAATGTAATTCATCAGTACAATTATGCTGATAACTTTGGGCTAGAGCTTATTAGTACAGTTCAATTTTAAATACCTTATTGTGAAAACTTCATAAAAAGGTGATGAAGTCTATGGATGTTGTTAGTAATTAATGAATTTAATCTTATCGGTAAATATATAGATTAATACCAGCTTGGATAATAAACTACGAATACTCATACAAAAATGTGTGGATAAAAATCGGGAAGGGCAACGCGAATTATACACGTTGCTTTCTCCTGTGTTGTATGGTATTTGTTTAAAGTATATGAAAAATAAAACCGAAGCTGATGATGTGTTTCAAGATGCCTTTATTATTCTTTTTCAAAAGATTGACCAATACAAATTTAAAGGAAGTTTTGAGGGCTGGGCAAAACGCATTTTTGTAAATGAAGCGTTAGAGGTGTTGCGAAAAAAACAACGTCAATTATATATTGCAATAGAAGATGCTAATGAAGATAATAGTGTTGAAGTCTCTACTAATACCGTTGATGTTTATGTGCCTCAAGATAGATTATTAAAGTATATACAACAATTGCCAGATAATTATAGAATGATATTCAATCTCTTTGTTTTTGAGGGTTATAGTCATAAGGAAATATCAACAAAATTGAATATAGCAATAGGAACTTCAAAATCGTTGTTAAGTAGAGCAAAAAGCATATTAAGGGTAAAAATTAATGAGGAATTAAGTAAAAAGTGTCATGAAGAAGGATGATATAGAAGATATATATGGCGAACTAAAAACCTATTCTAAGGAGCCTCCTAAAGAATTGTGGGATAATATAGAAGCAAGGCTTCTTCCTAAAAAGAAACGACGAGGAATTTTCTGGTTTTGGGGATCTGCTGCAGCTATACTGATAGTTTTTGTTGGGTATATGCTTACTAATTCAGCTGAGAATAATAAGCCGATTAAGGAAATTTCGGATGTAGAGCACTCTATGGATACAATAGAAGCGAATAGTGTAGAGTCGCAACCTATTAAAGTAGTTGAAGAACTTATTACAAATGAAACAACTAAAGATTCTTTTGATGCAATAACAAATGAAGCTAAAAATCTTTTACAGCAATCAACGAGTAAAGATCAATTAGTAAACAGCGATTTTTCAGATAAACAAAATAAGAACAGGCGTATTGAGAAATTCACCAAACAGCAAAAAGAGGAAAATTTTAATAAAACCACCGAAAAGCCTAATGTAACAGAAAATTATGCGCAAAATATTGCAAAAGATAAAAGCCTTAAACGCAATATTAAAGATGCTGTTAATTTAAAAAGCGATAATAAAAGCATAATAGATAATGAAAAAGAAACAGCAATTGCTGTTAATGATTCTATTTCTAAAGCCAAAGCAGATGTAGAATTGGATATAGCTAAAGAGTTAATGGCGGAAAACAACAACGAGAGCGATACTTTAAGTGTTAAAGCCGCACATGCTGCTAAATGGTCTGTAGAAGTTTTGGGAGGATTATCTAATACTGTTTCAGATGCATCTTTGCAAGGTGCGTCAATAAATACAACAGCACAGAATGATTTTGTTTATGCCTTTAAGGTTGGTTATGCTGTTTCAGATAGGTTAATTGTTAAAACAGGTATTGGTAAAAATAGTTTAGGGCAAGAAATTAATAATATTGCTTATGCTAGTGCAAGTGTAGGTTTGGGAAATTCATTTTCTACAGAAAATAGCCTGAATATTGTAAATGATGAATCTGTTTTGTTTTTTGGATCACCAGAATTTGCTGATACATTATCATCGCCTGATGAGATTACCGAAAATGGAACGTTGCAACAGCAGTTAGATTATATTCAGGTGCCATTAGAAATTTCGTATAAAATAATCTCTAAAAATAGGTTTGGTGTTGCTCTTGGTTTTGGTGGTAATGTAAATTTTATAGCAAAAAACAAAGCCTATCTCAACGATGAAGAAATTGGTGAAAATTTAGGTGTAAGTAGTACAGTGTTTGGTGCGTTAATAAACTCAAATTTGTCTTATAATCTTACTAAGAAAGCAATTTTGTTTGTAGAACCAAGCTATAATTATTTTCAAAAACCAATAGATACAAAGGTTCAGGATTTTAAAAACACACAGTTTAGGCTTTTATTCGGATTGCAATTCAAACTTTAATGAATGATGAATAATAGCAGATTTTTAGTATTGCAATTCGCTTATAATTCATAAGCTTAGAACATCATTTTCTGCAAAACCACTTTTTAGCGTATTTTTACTAGACTAACAAACTATTAAAGTATGCGATATTATAAGCTATTGTTTTTTTTGATTTTATTATCTAATTGTAAAAATTCTAAGGAAAACCAAGAGAGCACATCTGTTGATGCTACTGAAATTGAAATTGTAAAAGCACCGATATTAAACTTAGAACAAGCCAATCGTTTAGCAGAATTGCCATTGGCTTGTGTAGATACGGAATATCCAAACAAACTTGGTCAGGTTTTAGGAAGTGGTGAAGATTTACAGTCGCCCAAAGCATTGCATCCAGCGTTTTATGGTTGTTTTGATTGGCATTCTGCTGTACATGGTCATTGGAGTTTGGTGAGTTTAATGCGTCAGTTTTCAGAGCTTGAAAAACAAACAGAGATTAACGAATGGTTGCTTTCTAGTATTTCAAAAGACAATATTCTAAAAGAAATAGATTATTTTAAGGGCAAACACAACAAATCTTATGAGCGTACTTATGGTTGGGCTTGGTTGTTAAAGTTGGCTGAAGAATTACATAAATGGGATCATGAGATTGCTAGAAAAGTAGAGAATAACCTTCAACCTTTAACCGATTTAATAGTAGCACGTTATTTAGAGTTTCTTCCAAAATTAAATTATCCAATTAGAGTAGGTGAGCATCCTAATACAGCATTCGGACTAAGTTTTGCTTATGATTATGCAGTAACAGTAAATCATCCAGAATTAAAATCACTTATAGAGCAAAGAGCTAAATATTTTTATGGTGATGATGAAGCTTGTCCATTAGGTTGGGAGCCAAGCGGCTTCGATTTTTTGTCACCTTGTTTAGAGGAAGCAGCATTAATGAAACGAATTTTAGCTACTGAAGAATTTAAAGTTTGGATGGATAAGTTTTTGCCTCAGCTAAAAGAAAAATCTTTTAAAATAGAAACAGGAAAGGTGTCTGATAGAACAGATGGCAAGTTAGTGCATCTCGATGGTGTTAACTTTTCTAGAGCTTGGAGTTTAAATTACATTGCTAAAGATTTACCAGATTACACACATCTTAAAAACATAGCCAATCAACACATTAACTACTCGTTACCAAGCATCGTAGGAGATAGTTACGAAGGTGGTCATTGGTTGGGTAGTTTTGCAATTTATGCGTTGAATTCTGTAGCTCGTGATTAAAAATTGGTTTAAAAATATTGGTCCAGGACCATTAGTTGCTGCTGCTTTTATTGGACCAGGAACAGTAACGGTTTGCACTTTAGCAGGAGTTAATTTTGGATATGCATTGCTTTGGGCAATGGTTTTATCTGTTATAGCCACTATTGTTTTGCAAGAAATGGCAGCGCGATTGGGAGTTGTTTCTCAAAAGGGACTATCAGAAATTATAAGAGAAGAAATAAAACACCCATTTGTAAAAGGTCTCGCGTTGTTTTTGATTATTAGTGCTATAGTTGTTGGTAATGCAGCTTATGAAGCCGGAAACATAAGTGGAGGTGCTTTGGGTTTAGAAACACTTTTCGGAGATGCATCAACGGTTATATTAGATTATAAAATTAAAATAATGCCTTTGGTAATAGGTATTTGTGCTTTTGTTATCTTGTATATAGGTAATTATAAAATCTTAGAAAGAACACTGGTTGTTTTAGTTGTTTTAATGAGTTTAGCATTTATAATTACAGCGTTCATTACAAAGCCAAGCGTTGTGGAGCTTCTAAAAGGTGTTTTTCTGCCTCGTATACCAGAAAAAGGTATATTAACTATAATCGGACTCATTGGTACTACTGTAGTGCCTTATAATCTCTTTTTGCATGCGTCTTTAGCAAAATCTAAATGGAAGAATAAAACAGATTTAGTTTACGCAAGAAAAGATACTGTAATAGCAGTTGTTTTAGGTGGTGTAGTATCTATGTGTATTATTATTTCGGCTTCTGCAATTCAGTCACAAAGTATTGCTAATGCTTCAGATTTAGCTAAAGGTTTAGAGCCTTTATTTGGAGTTAATGCTAAATACTTTTTAGCTATTGGGTTGTTTGCAGCAGGTATAACAAGTGCTATTACAGCTCCTTTAGCAGCAGCATTTGTGGCAAGTGGTTGTTTAGGTTGGCATTCTAACCTTAAGTCGTTTAAATTTAGGATGGTTTGGTTGTTTATCTTAACTTTAGGAGTGTTGTTTTCGTCAATAGGTTTTAAATCCATACAGATTATCAAATTTGCTCAAGTTACAAATGGCTTATTGTTGCCAATAATAGCAGGATTTTTACTTTGGATTATGAATAAAACTTCAGTCTTAGGAACATATAAAAACTCGTTGTTTCAAAATGGTTTAGGGTTTGTTATTGTGCTTATTACTTTAGTTTTGGGTGTTAAAGGAATACTTAGTGTTTTTAATTTAGTGTAATTGTAATGAATGGTTATTCAATAGATATCAATGCAGATGTAGGTGAAGGCTTAAATAACGAGTCGCAATTAATGCAGTATTTGTCTTCGTGCAATATTGCTTGTGGTGGACATGCAGGTGATTTGCAAACAATGACTACTATTGTAAAACTAGCTAAAAAACATAAGGTAAAGATTGGTGCGCATCCTTCGTTTCCTGATAAAGAAAATTTTGGAAGAACTATTGTAAACATGTCTGCAGCAGATTTATATACGGCTTTAAAACAGCAGATAAGAACTTTGCAATCTGTGCTTTACAATGAAAACCGCCAACTACATCATATAAAACCTCATGGAGCTCTATATAATTTAGCTGCTAAAGACGAAAAAACAGCTAATGTTATTATTGAGGTTATAAAAAGTATAGCCTTGCCTGTAAAACTGTATGTGCCTTACCAATCTGTTTTTGCAAAATTAGCATTAGACGAAAAGCTTCAAGTGACTTATGAAGGCTTTGCTGATAGAAATTACAATGAAGATTTATCATTGGTTTCTAGAGAAAATAACTATGCTGTTTTGAATGAAAAAGAGGTGGTTTTAAACCATGTTTTAAGGATGGTGAAGCAGCAAAAAGTAATGACGATAAATAGAGTGGAAGTGCCTATAAAAGCATCGACATTTTGTGTGCATGGTGACACAAAAAATGCATTAAAAATTCTTAAATATTTAAACAAAGAATTGCCGAAAAATGGTGTGAAAATTCAATAGTTTTTTATGCATTACAAGTTACGATATTCACGTTATAATGAACGCTCTATTTTAATAGAATGGCCAAGTGTTATTGATAAAGATCTTCTAAAAAATATATTAAATTTCAAAAAACACATTCAAAACAAATGTATTAAAGAAATAGTTGAATTAGTCTTTGGATATAATTCATTATTAATAATTTACAAATCAACTATTGATAACGTCAATGGTGAAATATTTGAATTAAAATCAATTTATGAAGATCAAGATAATGATTTTAATGAAAGTTTTAAAATTTGGGAAATTCCTGTGTGCTATGATAAAGAATTTGCTGTAGATTTAGAAACTTTTTCTAAAGAAAAAAAGCTGTCAATATCAGAAATTATAAAGCTTCATTCTAACGTTGTTTACACTGTTTTTTTTATAGGCTTTTTACCAGGTTTTTTATACTTAGGAGAACTAGATGAAAGGTTGCATTTAGACCGAAAATCAACACCAAGTTTTAACGTTAAAAAAGGGTCAGTTGCTATTGGTGGAAACCAAACCGGAATTTATCCTCAAGATAGTCCAGGCGGATGGCATATTATTGGTAAAACACCAATAGATTTATTCCATCCAAATTTTAATCCACCATGTCAAATTCAAGCAGGTGATCAGTTAAAATTTAAGCCCATCTGCAAATTAGAATATCAAGATTTAAAGCAGCAAGTTGTCTCATCTTCATTTCAGTTAAAACAAATTCAACCTAATGCTTAAAGTTTTAAAATCTGGTTTTTATTCTACGGTTCAAGATACTGGTCGTTTTGGGTTTAGAGCGTTTGGTGTTCCTGTTTCTGGAGCTATGGATTTATATTCGAGTCAGTTTGCTAATGCATTGTTAGGAAATAGTAAAGATGCTGCTGTGATTGAAATGACCATGCTTGGCGCAACATTTCAGTTTTTAGAACCTACTTTAATTGCTGTTTCTGGAGCAAATATGTGCCCAAAATTGAATGGTCGTCCGATTCAACAGAATAGAATTATAACCATTAAAGCTAATGATATATTGAGCTTTGGGAGAGTTAAAAAGGGTTTTAGGTGTTATTTGGCAGTAAAAGGAGGAATAACATCTAAGAAGATACTTAATAGTAGAAGCATGTACTTACCCATTACTCTAAATCCAACAATAAGCGAAAATGATTTGTTAGAATATTTAAGGTTAGAAGATGGTTTTAGTGAACCTAACGCTTTGGTCAAATATGAAAACTCATTTTTGTTTAATTATACTGTAGAAGCTTACAAAGGACGAGAGTTTAATAATTTAACCAATAGTCAACAACAAATTTTATGCAACAGCCAATTGAACATTTCAAAGTTTAATAATAGAATGGCATATCAGTTAGAGTCTCTTATTACAAATAGTCTAAAACCAATTTTAACCTCACCAGTTTTACCAGGAACTGTGCAATTAACACCAAAAGGAAATTTAATAGTATTAATGCGAGATTGCCAAACTACAGGAGGTTACCCAAGAGTACTGCAATTAACCGAAAAAGCCATAAATATATTAGCTCAAAAAAAGGAAGGTGACAAAGTAAGAATTAGACTAAAGGAATAAAAGTGAGAAAAATTATAATAAAAACTTGTAGTCTATAATAAATTGTATACTTTTAGGTTAAAACCCTTAGTTAGTACATTCTATACTAACTTTTATTTCTAAAAACTAACAAACAATGAAAAGTCCAAAAGGTTTAATTACGCCAGATGAGGCGAAAGAATTGAATAATGCTTATTCTGAAAGACATGAGCTTATAAGCAAAGACATTACTAAACGACCAGATAATCGTTCTTCATGGTATTCTTTAGAAGAGATAGAATCTTTTTTAGCGTATGCCAAAGCACAAGCTAAAGAGCTAGGCTATGAAATGGATGGTATACGTATTTATTGTGGTGCTTATCCTGAAGAAAAAGAAAAAGCTGGGTATTCTACATCATTTATTATTCCTACGACAAGTGATAGCTTGGGTAAAGATGGTGGTGGCTCTAGCTCAGATATAATTGGAGCTAATGGGTTGAATCGAGGTCAAGGTGGAGTGCCTCCAAGTGCCAATTATCCACAATAAAATTTAAATCCTTTATTAAATTTGTATGGAAAACCGTTAGATTTATCATTAGTGGTTTCGTCTAACAGAATTCATCCTAATATATAGCCATGAAGTTAGAACTAGAACTAGAACTGATTCTAATTTATTTATTTGAGTTATTTGCTGCTTTGTCGGGTTCTTATTTTTGGTTTAAAACTAAAGAACAAGCCATAAGGCCATTTGTATGGTATTTGTGGTTTGTTGTTGTTATAGAAACTTTAGCTATGTATCCTTATTTGTATGGTAGAGTAGATAATACGCTAATTAATTGGTTAGAACACTCGTTTATGAGGCAAAATTCTTGGATCTATCATTTCTATAATGTGGGCACTATAATACTATTTAGGATTTTTATAAAAAAAAATACAAGTACAAAATTTTCACACAAAATTATAAATGTAGTGTTTTGGTTCAGTTTTAGTTTTTTTGTGATTTACATTTTGTATTTGATTGTTAATGGTAATTTTTTTAAATCAATCAATGAATATGATGTGGCTATTTTTACATTTACTATTTTTGCTATGGTAATGATGTATTTTAGAGAACTTTTACAAAGTGATGAAATTCTAAATTTCTACAAATCTCATGTTTTCTATATTTGCATAGTAACGTTGTTGTTTTACATTTGTATGACACCGTTGTTTTTTTATAGTGAATATATTAGCACTATAAATCCTGATTTTATTGATTTTAGACGTGTTGCCCTTACAGTGTCTAATATAATACTATACTCATGTTACGTTTTTGCATTTTTCTTTTCACTATATCACAAGAAAAAAATTAAACTTTAATCCTTTATTAAATTTGTATAGAAACCGTTAGATTTATCATTAGCGGTTTCATCTAACAGAATTCATCATATATAGCATGAAATTAGAACTAGAACTAGAATTGATTTTAATTCATTTATTCGAGTTATTTGCTGCTTTGTCGGGTTCTTATTTTTGGTTTAAAACTAAAGAACAAGCCATAAGACCATTTGTATGGTATTTATGGTTTGTTGTTGTTATAGAAACTTTAGCTATGTATCCTTATTTGTATGGTAGAGTAGATAATACGCTAATTAATTGGTTAGAACACTCGTTTATGAGAAGAAATACTTGGATTTATAATATATATGATCCTGGTACCATATTGCTATTTTGGATTTTTATAAAAAGGAATACACATACAAAGTTTTCGCACAAGACTATAAATGTAGTATTTTGGTTAAGCTTTAGTTTTTTTGTGTTATATCATGTTATTAGCGGAAGTTTTTTTAAAACGATTATTGAATATGATATGGCTATTTTTACAATTGCTCTTTTTGCCATGGTACTAATGTATCTTAGAGAGCTTGTACAGAGTGATGAAATTCTAAATTTTTATAAATCTCATGTTTTCTATATTTGTATAGCAATGATGTTATTTTACATTTGTATGACACCGTTGTTTTTTTATAATGAATATTTTAGCACTATAAATCCTGATTTTATTGATTTTAGGCGTATAACCCTTTCTGTATCTAATATAATACTATACTCATGTTACGTTTTTGCTTTCTTATTTTCACTATATCACAAGAAGAAATTAAAGCTGAAGAAATCGCTTTAATTACTTATGTTATTTTCTTTACTTTAGTGTTGGTTGGTACATTTGTAGTCTTTTTTACAGTATTTCAAAAAAGAAAAAATCAACTGCTTGTAGAGCAAATAAAGCAGAAACAAGCGTTTGAGGAAGAGCTTACCAAAACCCAACAAGAAATACAAGAAGAAACTTTAATGCACGTTGGGAGAGAATTACACGATAATGTTGGACAGTTGCTGGCTTTTGCATCAATGCAGATGAATAGTGTGGTAAAAGTTGCTGGAGATGATGTTAAGTCTAAAGTGGGTAATGCTTCAGAAGCTTTAAAAGAAAGTTTAGCAGAAGTTAGAGCATTATCTAGGTCTTTAAATAGCGATGTAATTTTTAATTTAGGCTTAGAAGCTACTTTACAGAATGAAATAAACCGTTTAAATAAATCTGGTTTAATAGAAGCTGTTCTTAATGTTAATGGCGAAAAGGCAAATTTAGAAAACCAAAAAGATGAAATTATTTTATTTAGAATTCTGCAAGAGTTTTTCTCAAATACCTTAAAATATGCTGAAGCAGATTCTCTAAAAGTTGATCTAGATTATACACCAGAAAGGCTTAATATTAATGTTAAAGATAATGGTGTTGGTTTTGATACAAAACGTGTACAGCAAGGTGCAGGAATGACGAATATGAAAAAACGTGCTGAATTAATTAATGCCCAATTTCAATTAGAGTCTCAAAAGAATAATGGTACAACGCTAAAACTAAAGTATCCTTATAGGCAGGTTTAAGCTTTACAAGCTTGCCATAACGCATCATTTGGTAAAGGAGCTGTTATAGCTATCTTTTCTTTTTTTACAGGATGTGTAAACTCTAAGCGTCTAGCATGTAGACTTATGCTAGCATCTTTATTGCTTCTTGCAAATCCGTATTTTAAATCTCCTTTAATTGGGCAACCAATTTTAGATAATTGGCAACGTATTTGGTGGTGTCTACCAGTTTCTAAATCTATTTCTAATAAAAAGAAGTGGTCTAGTTTTTTTAGAATCTTATAGTTTAAGATTGCTTTTTTACTGCCTTCAACCTCTTTGTTATAAGCGGTTGATTTATTGTTTTTAGGATTCTTTTTTAACCAATGAATTAATCTGCCTTCCTCATTAGGTGGTTGGTTTTTTACCAAAGCCCAATATGTTTTTTTTGCTTTCTTTTCAGCAAATAATTTGTTTAGCCTTGGTAAGGCTTTACTGGTTTTAGAGAAAAGAACGATACCAGTAGTAGGTCTATCTAAACGATGAACCACACCTAAGTAAACATTTCCTGGTTTATTGTATTTGTCTTTTATATAGGTTTTTACAATCTCATTTAGAGGTTGGTCGCCAGTTTTGTCACCTTGCACAATATCACCAGCACGTTTATTAACCACAATAATGTGATTGTCTTCTTGTAGAATTTGAAGATTGTCTTTGTTTGTAAGTATTTTGCTTGAAGAGTTAGCCACAAATACACGGATATTTTTTATTTAGTACCACTGATGTTTTCCCCTTTTGGGAAGTGTCCTAAGGACAAAGGGGCTTTTAATACTGCTCCTTCTCATTAGGGAAATCTTCAGACTTTACATCTGTTACGTACTGACCAATAGCTTTAGTCATATCCTCATATAAATTCATATATCGACGTAAAAACCTAGGATTAAACTCATGAGTCATCCCAATCATATCATGAAGCACCAAAACCTGTCCATCTACACCATCTCCAGCACCAATACCAATAACAGGAATAGAAACACTTTTTGCAACTTCTTTGGCTAATTCAGCAGGAATTTTTTCTAATACAATAGCAAAGCAACCCGCTTTTTCTAGCATTTTGGCATCTTCTCTTAAGCGTTGCGCTTCGGCTTCTTCTTTTGCTCTAACGGTATATGTTCCAAATTTGTATATAGATTGAGGAGTTAATCCCAAATGACCCATTACAGGAATTCCTGCATTGAGTATACGTTTTATAGAGTCTTTAATTTCTTTACCTCCTTCTAGTTTTACAGCATGTCCGCCAGATTCTTTCATAATACGAATCGCAGAGCGAAGCGCTTCTTTAGGATCACTTTGGTAAGTTCCGAAAGGTAAATCTACAACCACCAAAGCTCTATCAATGGCTCTTACAACTGAAGAAGCGTGATAAATCATTTGGTCTAAAGTAATAGGAAGTGTGGTTTCGTGACCTGCCATAACATTACTTGCAGAATCACCAACTAAAATAACATCTACACCAGCACCATCAACAATTTTTGCCATGGTATAATCGTAAGCGGTTAGCATGGATATTTTTTCACCTTTAGACTTCATGTCTATTAAGGTTTTTACGGTAATTCTTTTATATGCTTTTTTAGCTACTGACATAGTATTTTAAATATTTATTGTCTGTAAAAATAATGAGTTTTGTTAAACTTTCTTTAATCAAATCTGTAAATACCAATAAATCCTTAAATTTTACAAAAACTATATCAATTATGAAAAAAAATCTACTGGCATTAGTATTGTGTTTAGGACTTGTTTTAAACGCTCAAGATTCAGAAAAAGAGCAAGTGAAATCTACAATTGTTGAGTTTTTTGATGCGTTTCATAAACAAGACACTATAGCTTTAAAAACTATGGTAAAAGGAAATATAAAACTACAGTCTATTTCACTTAATAGAGAAGGGAAAACAGTTTTACACGAAAGTGATTATAGCCAATTTATAAAGAGTATTGCCAGCATACCTAAGGATAAGACTTTTGAAGAGAAATTACTAAGCTATAGTATACAGGTAGATGGTAATATGGCAAATGCTTGGACACCATATGAGTTTTGGTTTAACGATAATTTTAGCCATTGTGGAGTTAATTCTTTTCAGCTTATAAAAGAAGAGGGTGATTGGAAAATTATTTATTTAGTAGATACCAGACGGAGAGAAGGTTGTAATGAATAAAATTAAAAAGACTGCATAAAAGTCTATATTTTGTTAATCTGAACTCGTTTCAGATTCTGAAATAAATTCACAATGACAGTTTCATACTTTTTACGCAGTCCTTTTTATCAATAGTTTGAGATTATCTTTTCTCAAAGGACTCTATGCCATACATATCCATTACAGTGTTTAAATCTGAATGGTCTATACGCCCAACATTATCAGCAGGTACGACAACAACTCTAAATACTTGTTGATTTGTGTAAGAAGTATCTAATAATGAAAAATCAGCAGTTCCATCTAAGAAAAAGCGAACATCATTTTGTGTAAAATCAAAATTATAGACCAACTCACCATGATCAAAATATTCTGTTTGAGGTAGAAGTCTCCATACATCTTGTCCGTTGTCAACTTCCCAAGAAATATAAACTAAAGTAACATCTGTAGGAAGCACATTAAAACCATAAGGTTCTAC
The DNA here is from genome assembly GCF_025210595.1 of Winogradskyella sp. Taxonomy (GTDB): domain Bacteria; phylum Bacteroidota; class Bacteroidia; order Flavobacteriales; family Flavobacteriaceae; genus Winogradskyella. The sequence continues at coordinate 11,589 of NZ_JAOARH010000073.1, read as the reverse complement.
AAATGAATAATTATTTTCTGGAGTAAAGTCTAAGACAATTTCAAAGGCAGAGGAAGCAATGATGGCTCCATCAAGTCCATCTCTTCCATCTCTCCCGTCTTCACCACTACAGGAAGTTAATAATAACGTTAATACGGTAATAAAGGATAAAATGCGTTTCATAATTAATAGTTTTTTACAATAGTATCAAATCGTATTCCAAACTTAACAGATTAATAAATTTTTTTAAAGTTTCGATTTCATCGTCGTCTTCAATTTCAATATGACATCATGTCACATTTTTTGGGATGGCATAATCATTGACATTTAGAAAACGAGTTTAAAAATTAAAAAATACTATTATTTCCGCGAATTAACCTTAGGGAAGGCAGGAGTGGAAAAACTAATTATCAAAATAAATTATGAGTAAGATTATTGGAATTGATTTAGGAACAACGAACTCTTGTGTTTCTGTAATGGAAGGTAATGAGCCTGTTGTAATCCCAAACGCTGAAGGTAAGAGAACTACACCTTCTGTGATTGCTTTCGTTGAAGGAGGTGAAATTAAAGTTGGTGATCCAGCAAAAAGACAAGCAGTAACTAATCCAACAAAAACCGTTTATTCTATTAAACGTTTTATGGGTAATAAATATTCTGAGTCTAAAAGAGAAGCAGAACGTGTACCATATAAAGTGGTAAAAGGAGATAACGATACACCACGTGTAGATATCGATGGTCGTTTATATACTCCACAAGAATTATCTGCAATGGTACTTCAAAAAATGAAGAAAACTGCAGAGGATTACTTAGGACAAGACGTGTCTGAAGCTGTAATTACAGTGCCTGCATATTTTAACGATGCACAAAGACAAGCTACTAAAGAAGCTGGTGAGATTGCAGGTTTAAAAGTAAGACGTATTATTAATGAGCCAACAGCAGCAGCTTTAGCTTATGGATTAGATAAAAAATCTACTGATCAAAAAATCGTAGTATTCGATTTTGGTGGTGGTACTCACGATGTTTCTATATTAGAATTAGGAGACGGAGTTTTTGAAGTATTATCTACAGATGGTGATACGCACTTAGGTGGTGACGATGTCGATGAAAGAATTATAGATTGGTTAGCTGAAGAGTTTAAGAACGATGAAGGTATGGATTTAAGAGAAGATCCTATGGCTTTACAACGTCTTAAAGAGGCTTCAGAAAAAGCTAAGATAGAGTTATCATCTTCTGCACAAACAGAGATTAATTTACCTTATGTAACAGCTACGGCTAGTGGGCCAAAGCACTTGGTGCGTACATTAACGCGTTCTAAGTTTGAGCAATTAATAGACGATTTAATTAAGCGTACAATAGAGCCATGTGAGGCAGCATTAAAAGCAGCAGGTTTATCTAAATCTGATATAGACGAAGTAATTTTAGTAGGTGGTTCTACACGTATTCCTGCGGTACAAGAAGCAGTAGAAAAATTCTTCGGAAAGTCGCCAAGTAAAGGTGTAAATCCAGATGAGGTTGTGTCTCTTGGTGCTGGTATACAAGGTGGTGTATTAACAGGAGATGTTAAGGATGTTCTTTTATTAGACGTAACACCATTATCTCTTGGTATTGAAACTATGGGTAATGTAATGACAAAGCTCATAGATGCTAATACAACGATACCTACTAAGAAATCTCAAGTATTCTCAACAGCAGCAGACAATCAGCCATCAGTAGAGATTCACGTATTACAAGGTGAGCGTCCAATGGCAGCAGATAACAAAACGATTGGTCGTTTCCATTTAGATGGTATTCCACCAGCAAGACGAGGAACTCCTCAGATTGAAGTAACATTTGATATTGATGCTAATGGTATTATTAAAGTATCTGCAGAAGATAAAGCTACTGGTAAGAAACAAGATATTCGTATAGAAGCATCATCAGGATTAACAGAAGAAGAAATCCAAAAGATGAAAGCAGAAGCAGAGGCTAATGCAGATGCAGATGCTAAAGCAAAAGAAACTGCTGATAAATTAAATCAGGCAGATGGAATGATTTTCCAAACTGAAAAGCAATTAGAAGAATTTGGTGATAAATTATCTGCTGATAAGAAAAAGCCAATTGAAGATGCTTTAGAAGAGTTGAAGAAAGCTTACGAAACTAAAGATTTAGCAGTAATAGATCCGGCTTTAGAAAAAATTAACGAGGCTTGGAAAGTTGCTAGTGAAGAAATGTACAAAGCACAAGCAGAAGCTCAAGGTGGTGCACCAGGTCCTGATGCAGGCGCACAAGGACAACCAGCAGATGAGGGAAGCGATGTAGAAGACGTAGACTTCGAAGAAGTAAAATAATGAATTACCATTCCTGCTAAGGTAGGATTTGTATAAAAAAGCCGTTTCATAATTCAGTGAAACGGCTTTTTGTTTTTTTATCTTAGAGTGACTATCATATATTCAATTTACAGAGCGTTTTTTTATAGTTTTTAGACACTTTCTTTGCTTTTTAATAAATAAATTTAAATTTGTGTACTATATAATTATAAATATGAAATTTTTAAAAATCATTCCAGCACTATTCCTAGCCTTAGCTTTTGTATCATGTGATAACGAACCAGTAGATTCAGAATTAGCAAACTCTAATAATCCGAATCCTTCTGGTCCTTCAAACTTTCAAGTAGATTTTAATAATGAGACTTATGTGGCTACAACTGTTGTTGCTACTATAACAGATGAAGTCATTAATATTTCTGCAATAAGAGGTGCGCAAGAGGAATTATTTATAATAACTCTTTTTGGTATTTCTGAAGGAACTTACGACTTAGGTATAGGTAATTTACAGACGAATTCAGCAACCTACTCCTCTCAAAATGGAGGATCCAACCCTTATATTTCTTTAGATTTAAATGCAACTGATACTTCACAGGGTCAGGTGATTATCTCTGAAATTGATTCTGAAAGTCAAACAATTTCAGGGACATTTCATTTCACAGGAACAGGTATAAGTGGTGATGTTATTGAGTTTACAAATGGTAGCTTTACAAATGTTGCCTATCAAGATGGTTTAGAAACTCCAAATGAAAGCACATTTTTTGCAAATGTAAATGGTAATGAGTTTGTTGAAGATGCCGTTTTTGGAACAGAACTATCCTTAAATGGAATGACTACTATTTCTGTTTCTGCAACTAAAAATAATGGAGAGACTATAGGGCTATCTTTTGATGCTGATATAGCACCTGGAAATTATACTTTTGATTCTTTTGGAAGTCTTTCTAATGTTGGTCAATATATTGGTGATTCTGCAACAGATGTTTATCTTGCCAATGGTTCATTTGTCATTGAGTCTCATGATACAACAAATAAAGTAATTGTTGGTACATTTGAGTTTACAGCAGAGCCAAGTCCAGGAAGTACAGCTACATCAAACGTAAATATTACTGAAGGTTCTTTTTCAGTAACATATTATTAGTTTACACTGAGCTGATATATCAATTAAGTACAAAAACGCAATCAATCAAATTGATTGCGTTTTTTTTTATCAGAAAAATTGACCATATTTGATTGTTAACCAATCGATTCAATTTGCTGATGAAGAACTTATACTTTTTACTCATTTTTTTTGTTACTTCATTTTTAGTTAATGCCCAAGAGCCTTTTGTTTTTACTTGGAATGCAGTTTCTGGAAACAATGACCTAACAATATATACTTCACCAGATTATACTTATAATTATAGTATAGACTTTGGTGATGGTACAGTTTTAAGTAATGTTACTGGAGATGTTTCCCATAATCTTTCAATAGGCGAGCATACAATTACAATTTCAGGGGATTTTCCTTATTTTACATTAAATGATCCAAATGGTTTTTATGTAGATGCGTATAAGTTACTAAGTATTGAGCAATGGGGAGATATACAGTGGCAATCTATGGTATCTACGTTTGAAAATTGTACTAATATGGTCATCAATGCTAATGATACACCAGATTTATCACAGGTTATAGATATGTCTAGAATGTTTTATAATGCTGATGCTATGAATGGTGTTATAGGAAATTGGGACGTTTCTAATGTACTTAATATGGCATCTCTATTTGAAAATGCAGATAATTTTAATCAACCAATTGAAAATTGGAATGTTTCTAATGTAACAAATATGTCAGCAATGTTTAAGAACACTGATTTCGATCAGCCATTAAATGGTTGGAATGTTTCTAGTGTAACAAATATGGAGGCTATGTTTGAGGGTAACAGCGATTTTAGTTATTCTGTAGAGAGTTGGGATGTTTCTCAAGTTGTTAACATGAAACGTATGTTTGCTGACGCTAATAGTTTTAATCAATCGCTAATCAATTGGAATGTGTCAAATGTAACTGATATGAGTGGAATGTTCTCTAGTGCTAATACTTTTAATCAACCAATTAATAGCTGGGATGTTTCAAATGTAACAGATATGGAAGAGATGTTTGATAGTGCATTTTCTTTTACTCAGTTGTTAAATAACTGGGATACTTCTAACGTCACCAATATGAGAAGAATGTTTTATAATATAAGCTCTTATAATCAGCCATTAGATAGTTGGGACGTTTCTAGTGTAACAAATATGGAAGGTATGTTTTATAACAATTGGGATTTTAACCAACCTCTCACTAATTGGGATGTGTCTAGCGTTACTAATATGTCTAGTATGTTTGAAAATGCAATATCATTTAATCAACCTCTAGCTAATTGGAATGTGGCTAATGTTATAGATATGTCAAAAATGTTTAGCGATGCTAATGTATTTAATCAATCCATAGGCAATTGGAATACATCTAATGTTACAGATATGAGTGATATGTTTTTTAGAGCTTATGAGTTTAATCAAGATATAAATAACTGGGATACTTCTAATGTTACAACAATGGAGAGTATGTTTCAGGATACAAATAACTTTAATAGTCCAATAAACGATTGGAATGTCTCTAATGTAGAAAACATGCGAGATATGTTTAATAACGCCAGTGCTTTTAATCAACCGTTAAATCAATGGAATGTTTCTAATGCGTGGAATTTATTTAGAACATTCTATAATGCCAGTAATTTTAATCAAGATCTTTCAGATTGGGATTTTTATCAAGATGATGGCTTTATGTATTTAACAGACTTTGTAAGTTTTACAAACTTAGATGTTCCCAATTATGATGCATTATTATTAAGCTTTGCTAATTCAGGAAGAGAGAATCAGCAAGTAGGTGTTAGTGGATTAGAATATTGTAATGTTGAAGCAAGAAATTATTTAATAAATAACGGTTGGTCTATTTTTTTCGATAATCTATCACCAGATTGTAGCAATATATTTGGTTCTGTTGTATTTGATTCTGATAATAATGGCTGTTCAATGACAGATGTGTTGGTTTCAAATTATCTTATTAATGCTGAAGGTGCTGAAGGTAGTTATTCTACAAACGTTATTAACGGTGACTTTGATCTCTCAGTTTATGCTGATAGTTTTAATGTGTCTATTCAAAACTTACCATCATATTTTTCTGTATCTCCAGAATCTGTTTTAGTAGATTTTACATCAACGTCTTCTGAACAAGTAGATTTTTGTTTAACAGCAAATCAATCAATAGAAGATTTAAACATTACAATATTGCCATTAGATGAAGCTAGACCAGGTTTTGAAGCTAATTATAAATTGATAATTAAAAATGTTGGGACTCAATCAATTAATAATATTTCTGCAAGTTTAGTGTTTGATGGTACTATGCAGTCTTTTGTTTCGGCTGTGCCATCAGAAACTAATAGCTCAACAAATAGTATTGATTTTTCTATTGCAAGTCTAAATCCTTTTGAAGTTGAAGAAATAGAAATTATAATGCAAACCTTTGTACCTCCAACAGTAAATGGAGAAGATGTGCTTAATTTTACAGCTTCAGTATTACCAAGTGCTAGCGATTATACAACAAATGATAATACATATATATTAGAACAAGTAGTGGTTAATGCTTACGATCCAAATGATAAGCAGGTTCTACAAGGCAACTCAATTACCACAGATGAGACAGAAGAATATTTAGATTACATCATTAGATTTCAAAATACAGGATCTGCTAATGCCACCTTTGTACGCATAGAGGATGAGCTTGATGCAGATTTAGATTGGAGTACCATACAAATTACAAGCGCGAGCCATAACTATACTGTTGAGATAACTAATGGAAATGAAGTTGAATTCTTTTTTGATAATATTAATTTACCTTATGAAACTTTAGATGAGGCTAATAGTCATGGTTATATTGCTTATAAAATAAAACCTATAGAATCAATTCAATTAGGTGATGTAATGAGTGGAGATGCGAGTATCTATTTTGACTATAATTTACCAATAATAACTAATACAGTTTCTACAACAGTAGTAGAAAATTTAGGAGTAGATGATGTTACACAAGAAAATTTAATTTCAGTTTATCCAAATCCTGTTGAAGATAGTATTCACATAAAGTCTAATAATAGAGTAGAAGTTAACACTGTATCTATATTGAATTTACAAGGTAAAGTTTTAATTAAAGAAGAGAATAATACAGGTTATATAAGTGTTAATCAATTATCTTCAGGTGTTTATTTACTTTCAATAAAAACCAATTTGGGAATGTTTAATTCAAGAATTATAAAAAATTAAAGCTAAAATCCATAATTTAAAAAACGCAATCATTGATTTGATTGCGTTTTTTTTTCACTTTATCCATAATTATAACTAAAAGAAAAACTTTTTGTTATAATTGTAGTATAAGTCTTAAAATTAGCATGTTAAGGTTTATTGGCTATCAATTATATTATAATGAAAAGAGGAATAAACCTTAGACAACAATTTTTTTGGCTAAAAGATGCTGTAAGCGGTAAGCCAATTAATAAGGTTTTAGCTAATACGCAAAGGTTACTAGATAATCCAAAAGACAATAAAAAAGCAATAGAAGGCTCACTCAAAGAATTATTAAATCACGCAGTTTCTACTACTCAATTTTACAAAAAACACAATGTGCAAGATGGTTTAGATGGCTTTTCAATTATCAATAAGAATATTATAAGAGATAATTTTGATGATTTTATATCTTCAAAATATAATATTTCTAAATGTAGAAAAGTATCAACTAGTGGTTCTACAGGTTCTCCATTTAGTGTTTATCACAATAAAGAAAAGCTTCAAAAAAATATTGCGGATAACATCTATTTTTCATCAAAATCAAATTATAATTTAGGTGATCATTTGATCTATGTGAAAATTTGGTCTGATAGTTTTAGCCTAAAGAAGCGTGTAGAATTTCAGCTAAAAAATATGCAGCCATTAAGTGTTTTTAATTTATCTGATGATGAAATAAAAGCATTTATTGAAAAGTTGAATAGACAAACATCCGAAGTTTGCTTTATTGGATATGCTTCTTCTTTTGAAAAAATATGCAAGTACCTCGATACGTTGAATGAAAATCCAATAGCATTCAAAACAAAATCAATAATTACAATTTCAGAGGCTTTAAATGATTATACTAGAAACTTAGTTAAAAAGTATTTTGGAATACAACCAATGTCTAGATATTCTAATAATGAAAATGGAATTATAGCACAACAAACAGTAACTGATGATTTAAGATTTAAAATTAATGAATCGAGTTACATCGTCGAAATTTTCGACCTTAATTCTAACAAGAAGTTAGGTTACGGAGAACGAGGAAGAATTGTAGTAACCGATTTGCACAATCTAGCAACACCACTTATAAGATATGATACAGGAGATGTTGGCGTCATGGAGTTAGATGAAAACAATAAGCCTTTTTTCTCTGAAATATCTGGTAGAGTATTAGACTTATTGTATGATACAAAAGGCAATTTAGTGCCATCACATATTTCTGCCAAGCTTTGTAAATATGGTAATTATAAGCAGTTTCAGTTGGTACAAAAAGGCTTGAAAGAGTATGAGATTAACCTTAATACCGATGAAAAAGTAGATGAGATACAACTTATTGAAGAGTATAAGTCTTATTTTGGTGAAGATGCTATCGTTAAGATTAATTATGTAGATGATATTCCGTTATTAAATTCTGGAAAGCGTAGAGAAGTGGTTAATGAGTATTATAATGCAAAGTAATTGTATGGATAAAAAAGCCGTTTATGGTGTTTTAGGATTGCTCTCTTTTAGCTTTAGATTGTTTTTAGAATTTCAATCGAGTATCATTACTGGGATTAATGGAGGTTATTATCCTGTGCAAGTAAGACATGTCTTAGAGCATGGTCATTTAGCCATGAAGGATATGCCATTAGTGTTTTACGTTAATGCTTTTGTTGTAAAAGTGTTTGCTTTTATTTTGCCTTCGCAACCAATAGATTTTATTATTATTTTGGTAATAAAAATATTAGGAGCATTGAGTATATCATTGCTTGTGTTTCCACTATATAAGTTTATACATCATTACTTAGCTTATAGACTCACCAAACCATTTGAATATTTAATACTTGGGTTTGCTTTGTTTTCATTTTCATCGCTTTGTTTGGGTGCTGAGATGATGAAAAACGCTTATGCGCTTGTCGGATTTACTTATTTTATTTATTTCATTATCAGGTTTTTTAAAGAAAAATCCAATAAGTATGTTTTATTGTCAGTATTTACTTTATTGCTGATTGGTGTAACGCATTTTGGTGTTTTTGCAATAGCACTCATCTTTTTGTTATTGTTTTTAATCTGTGTTTATAAAGTACGTGCTGTAGTGCCAATACTTATAACATCTGTTATAGGTTTTTTAATAGTATGGTGGTTAGACCCTTTTAGAGCTTTTAATGCTATAAATATTTTTGAAAAATGGTTTGGCTTGCCATGGCGAATAGCGTTTTATCCTGCTGGTATTGCAAGTTTTATTCTTAGCGTTTTTGTAGTGTTGATGTTGTTTTTAACCATTAGAAATAAAAAGGTAGAAACCAGCCATAAACAAATGTTTACTGTTTTCATGTGGTTTATAGTTTTGTTGTCTATTCCATTATTACGATTCGAGCTTTGGAGGCGTTTTAACCTAATGTTATTTATACCGCAATTGATAGCTTTGGTTTTAGTGTTTCCTTATTTAAAGGCGTCTTATAAAAAGAAATTTACTGTATTACTAAGTGTTATTATTGGTGTATCTGTAATTTTTAACCTGGTATTTCCAAAAACAAATAGTATAAGCCTTGATGCTTACAATGATTTATCAGAGATGTCAAATAAAATTTTAAATCCTAATGAAACCATAATAATAGTAAGACATGGACTTGATTGGTGGGTGGTTTGGCAATTAAAAACTAAAATGGCACAATCTCATATAAAGATAAATGATACTATTACATCTAAATACGATGACATTTTATTCTTAAAGCAAAACAAAGGACACAACGATTTATATCCTGGGCCAGGAAGTCCGTTTTTTAACCCTTCAATACCTGAAAATAGTATACTTTTGTATGCGTCAGATTATTTTGACTTATACAAATGGTCTGAAAAATAGCGACTCTAAGATATACATTTTTCAATTGAATTTAAGACGAAGTTTTTTTTGGTTTCTAGATCAATTAAAAGGAAGCCCAATAAAAAAGGCGTATCACTACACGCATAAGATATTAGAAACAGAAGATCATAAATGGTCAAAAATTGAAAATGCAAATCAACTGAATAAATTGATGGTGCATGCACAGCAAACGACTTCCTTTTATAAAAAAACAAATTATAAGGTTTTACAGGATTTTCCAGTAGTTGATAAAAACATAATAAGAAACGATTTTGACTCCTTTTTTTCTTCTAAGTTTAAAAAAAGTGAGTGTAAGATTGTAACGACAAGTGGATCTACAGGTACGCCATTTAGTGTATATCAAAACTCAGAGAAAGTAAATAAAGTCCATGCAGATAATATTTATTTTTCATCAAAATCTGGTTATCAAGTAGGGGACTTTTTAACTTTTATAAGAATTTGGCCAAAACGAATAAATTTTAAACTAAGGCTTAGTTTCTTTTTAAAAAACTTTATGCCTTGGAGTATTTTAAACCACACAGAAAAGGATATAAACAAGTTTATTTTAAAATTAAATAAAAGAAAGGGACAAGTATGCTTTTTAACTTATCCTGCTGCTTTAGAAAAAACATGTAAATACATTGATGGTTTAGATGAGAATCCGATAAAATTTAAAACAAAATCTATAATTACGGTCTCAGAATCTTTGAGTACTTATGCTAGGGGAAACACAAAAAAATATTTTGGTATAACACCATTATCTCGCTATTCAAATAGCGAAACAGGTATTATAGCTCAGCAAATGAATTCTAATGATCAACGATTTAGAGTTAATGAATCTAGTTATGTTATTGAGGTTTTAACATTAGATAGCGATAGACCAGTTCCTAATGGGCAACCAGGTAGAATTGTACTTACAGATTTGTTCAATTTTGCAACACCACTTATTAGATACGATACAGGAGATATTGGAGTTATGCAAGAGGGTAAAGATGGGATGCTATATTTCACAGAAATTTCGGGTAGAAAAGTAGATCAGCTTTACAATACAAAAGGAGATTTAATACCGTCTCATTTATCAGTTGGATTGTTAAATTATGGTGATTTTAAACAATTTCAACTAATTCAAAAAAGTAAAACGGAGTACCACATTAATTTTAATACAGATAAAAAAGTTAATGAAGCCAAAATTATTAAGGATTACAAAGTACATTTTGGGCAAAATGCTATTATAAAAATTCACTATGTTAATGAGATTCCGCTTTTATCATCGGGTAAAAGAAGAGAAGTCGTTAATGAATATTATAAATAATTACGCGGAATAGACTAGATCTAATACACGATCCTTAATGGTGCTAATTGGTACACCAAAGGCCAATTTATAATCACCAACAGGCTTTAAAACCAATGAGGCTCCGCCAATAATTGTATGGTCACCAATTGTTACGCCTTGGCTTACGGAAGCACTCAGGCATATAGAAGAGCATAATCCAATTTTTACATTACCAGCAATAGTAACACCAGAGGACAGGCTAGAAAAATCAGACATTATAGAATCGTGTCCTAAAGATGCCTTTGTATTGAGTAGGCAGAACTTTCCTAGCTTTGCATTAGCATTAACTATGGTTCCTGCCATAAGTACAGCACCTTCTGGTACTAAAATATCTTCTGCTAAAATAGCACTAGGATGAACAATAGGTACAAACTCAATATGAGGCGCTATCTTTTTAATACTTTTATAAGTACTATGTCTTAATTCGTTATCTCCAATACCAATAACAATACCACTAATATTAAATTTTTTAATTAAAACAGAAAGGGAGTCTAAGTTACCTATAACTTTATGACCATAAACTTTATCGTTTATTGGTTTGTAGGAGTCTATAAATCCAATAAGATTGTAGTCATTATTCTTTAAAATAATATCTACAATCATTTTAGCATGGCCAGAAGCACCATAAATTAATATATTCTTCATCTCATTAAGTATTGACAAGTTAATTGGTTAGGGTAACAATTTAATTGTCAAAGTAGATTTGGTTCTGGTCGAAATATATTCAATGATTCTTAATAAATAGCAGTAATCACGCTAAACAGCCTAATTTCATCTGCTAAATGTTAATGTCTTGA
>NZ_JAOARH010000072.1 GCF_025210595.1 Winogradskyella sp. | reverse complement strand
GTGATGTTAAAATAAAAATCACTGAACCTCATACTATAGAAAAAGTTGAAATTTTAGACATCTTAGGAAGACAGATATATAACCTTAAAGGAAATAATTCAGTGGAAACATATAACTTATCTAAGCTTAGTAAAGCTGCTTATATCGCTAAAGTAACCTTATCTAATGGGCAAGTTATTAGTAAAAAAGCTATTAAACAGAAGTAAGCTTAAGTTCTTAAAAATGAACATAAAAAAAAGGTCTCATTGAAATGAAACCTTTTGTTTTTAAAAAGAATACTTTAAAGCTAAAATTAAATTTCTACCTGCTGCTGAAATACCTGAAGAATATGGTCTGTAGCGCTGATCTGTAATATTCTCTAAACTTGCGGTTAAGGTAATTTTATCATTCCAGTAATACTGGGCTCTAAAGTTAAATGTATACCAAGAAGGCGAGTAAGGATTTCCTTCAGAATCTAATGCATATAAATAATCTTTAGACAATTCTGCAGGTGCTAATTGACTAAAAGACAACTCGTTATTATAAATTAAAAATGTATCTAAGAGTAACTTATTTTTTTTCCAGATAAGATGTGTTCTACCAAAATTTGGTGCAACATGTCTTACAGGTACTTCTACTCCATCATTATCTTCGGTGCCACCAATAACATTATACTGAGATCGTAATTTAAAAGTGTTAGAAAAATTAATTTCTGCTCCTATTTCAAAACCATAAATCCATGCTTTAGATGCATTTTGAATAGCTTGTACTGTGCTTAACTCACCATCATAAACAATTTCGGTTTCACCATTTAATTCAAAATCTCTTCGTATTAAAGCATTATCTAAAAAAGTATAATATGTTGCCATATCAAATACAACCTTATTATCAAAATTCAGTTTTAAACCCAATTCACCACCATAAGCATATTCAGCTTTTAGATTATCATTTGGTACTACAACAGAACCTGGTTCGGAATCAAACACCTTACCTATATCGTCAATATTTGGTGCTCTAAATGCTGTTGAAGCATTTAGCTTCCATTGAATCATATTACTTGGAGACCATGTGATACCAGCTGTTCCGGTTAGTGCTCCTGTATTAATTTTAGCATCATTAAAAGGAAGATTTAAAAATGTATTATTCTCAGTAAAATCTGCTTCTGCTATAACCTGATTATACCTTAAACCCGATTGAAAAACAAACTTAGAATTAGGCCTGTATTTAAGACTAGTATATGCTGCAAAAGATTGCCAAGTAGCTCCGTGAGGATAGCGTGTTATATTTTGAATGCTTGTATTCGTATCTATATTTTCTTCTCTTCCTTTAGATCCTATAGTATTATATAAATACTCTAATCCATAAAATATTTTTGTTTTTTGGTTAAGTTTCTTTTCTAAATCTAAATTAAAAGAAATTGCATCAACATTCTCTTCTCTGACATCTCTTATAGGCGATTGAAAATCTCTATTTTTTCTGCTTTCTTGGAAGTTTTGATAAGCTGCTGTAGCTTGTATTTTATCATATAAGTTAGAGCTACTACTGGTTTTGGTTACCTGAAAATTCCCCATAAACCATTGCTGAGGACCATACTCCCATTCTGCCGAACGAAGTATTTCGCCTCTTGGCCTTATTAATCTATCATATCTTGGGTAATCTGAAGTAGTTGTAAAATATAAACCAAAATCGAAATTAAGATTATCGGAAGGTTCAAAACGCACTTTCTGCATTAGATTAATTTGACTATAAGCCGTTGGTTTTTGAATTTCAGGATTATTATTCTCTACTATAACATCTTCACCGTTTTGCCTTATCACGTATTCAGATCTTAAATATTCATCCGGACCATGGCTTCCCATCCTTAAATCATCAAAATCTGTGTAACTTACATTGGTTAAAAAAGCCCATTTTCTATAACCAAGATTTAAATCAAAATGCCCTGTTTTTTCTGTGTTAGCACTAGCATATCTTACAAAAGTATTTCCATGTAACAATAACTCATCTTTATAAGACAGTTGCGGTTTTTTAGTATAAAAACTCATTACTCCACCAATGGCATCACTACCATATACAGCAGAACCTGCACCTAAGGTAACTTCGGTGCTTTGTATTGATAGTGGGTCTATGGATATTACATTTTGCAAATTACCACCTCTAAAAATGGCATTGTTCATCCTTACTCCATCAACTGTAATAAGCAAACGATTAGTTGAAAAGCCTCGTATCATAGGACTTCCACCACCCATTTGGCTTTTTTGTATAAACACGTTACCTGAATTATCTAACAAATCTGCACTTGTTTGTGGATTGGCTAAATCTATATCCTTAGAATTTATACTTACAATAGACTGAGGAATATCTCGCTTACTTTGCTCAAATTTAGAAACCGAAATTACTATTTGATTTAACCCTTCTACTTTGGGTGTTAAATAAACGACCTGATTATTTTCTGTAATTTCAAACTTTCTAATCTGTAATTTTTCATATAAAAGACTTTGAAAGTATATTATTTCGCGATCATTAAACTTGTCTAATTTGGCTTTACCATCTATATCTGTTACAACATATTTAGTTTTCTTTAAATTGTATAAGGCAACACCAGAAATTGGCACTTTGTCGCCTTTTTCTAAAACAGTAATGGTCTGACTAAACGATACTTGTAAAAAAAGAAACAAAACAACACTAAAAATGATATTATTCTTCTCTTTTATGCACATCTTCATTAAAATCTTTTCGTGAAAAACAGCTTAATGAAACACTTCATTAAGTACTTGTAATGATTTTGGTTTTTTAAAACCATCCAAATGTAATTCAAAATAATGCAATAACATATTTAAAAACTCTTGTCTTTGTTTTGCATTTATTTTTATAGAATGTAAAGCATCAAAATTTATGCCCAATAAGCGTTTTAGCAATGTTAAATTATTACCTGAGATAGAATAAATTCCATTATCTGAATCTTGAAAAACACCAGATTGAAGATTAAAATAAGGGTAATCCATATTAAGATGCTCTGGTTGAATACCTAAATAGCGCGTTAACTTTAATAAAAATAATAAATGAAAATTTGAATAGTTATCCTCACTATCTAAATATTGCAAGGCTGTTTCCAAATAGTTATAAAGCGCTTCATTTTTCTCCTCTTCTCTCAATACATTTGCTAGAATCTCTGATAAAAATAATGCTATTGCTCCTTTATAAATATTTGTATGAATACTTTTATATATAACATTAAACTTAACTTCTTTAATACCCTGAAGCGTTCTATTGGGCTTAAAATTTTCTTCGAGTTGTAATTGCGATAAAACCTGAAAGTACACTATCTTTTTATACCCTTTCTTAGTTTTAAAAACACCCCTCAAAATATAACTAACAACCCCTCTTTGTTGTGTATAGCATTTTATAATAAGGTCGTTATCCTTATATTTTAATTTTGAAAGAACAATGCTATTATTTTTTGAAAGCATTTTTTATCGCACTATAAGAACTTTGAGCACCTTAGTTTCAAAAGAATCTAAATCTGAAATCATCACAAGATAAACTCCTGTCCGCACTACAGAATTCCCTAGGTTTTTTCCATTCCATATCGCTGTACCACCATCTATAGCAAAATTATAATTAGCACTAGCAGATCTTAAATTAATATTAGATTGTGCCTCTGCTACTAAATTACCTTCAATATCAGTAATCTTTATATTAACGTTTTCTGTAAGACCACTTATTTTTACTCCTTTGTTAACATCATTAAGGTCATTAAATCCAAGTAAGTCATACTCTGGTCTAACCGGATTTGGGTAAACAAAAGCATTATCTAATGTTTCTTCTGTTTTAGAACCTCCAGCTCTAAAAGAAAGCATTCCTTTTGTTGTTGCTATATATACTATTCCGTTATTTTGGTCTATAGAAATGTCTGAAATTCTATTAGAAGGTAAAGGTGAATTATCTTTTGTAAAGTGATAGATTGTATTTTGCCCATCTGGTGAAAAATAGAAAACTCCAGCATCTACAGTTCCGACCCACTTATTATTAGAACCATCTGCTTCAATATCTGATATGGTTTGTCCTTCTAATAATTCTCTTGGAATACCATCTTCTAAAATAATTATAGATCCTAAGGTTGGATTTGGATCTTCAAAAAAACCAGAAGTGTTATATAAAACTCTTAATCCTGAAAAAGTCCCAACCCAAAGTTGATTCCTATTATCTATCTCTAATGCAGTTACTCTTGGAAAAGGGAGGTTTTGTTCTTCAGATGTAACATTTTTTAAAGGATTTGATAAGCTTTCGTTATAAGCATAAAGCCCATTAGAGTAACCTCCAATCCATTTAGTACCATTATCATCTATAGCAATATCAAAAAAACCAAACTCATCAAGCAGTGAGTTTTCTATAATTGAAGAAAAATCGTACCCTTGCCAACTTCCTGTATTTGGGTTATATGATTTTAAAGGGTTTGGTGCTCTAGCTGTAAGACTCCATAATACACCATCTCTATCAAAAGTAGATGCTGAAACCCTAACGCTTATAGCGTTTGGTGCTCCGGGAACAACCAAAGATTGTAAACCACTATTATCTTGATTATATAATATTGTAGGTTCAAAATCATTAATTTCTAAAATTCCATTATGAAATGAACTTACAAAAATCTGATTAGGGTTAAATGGATTAACAGATATCTCCGATAAATTACGTGCGCCTAAAACATTTTCAAAAGGGATACTTTCCCATACATCATTATTAAAATAACTTAGACCTCTTGCTCTTAAAGGCGATGGATTAAGAGACTCTGTATAATCACCAAAACTTGCCCAAACGGTTTCTGAATCTGTATTTAGTCTATAAACTTCATTTAACAAAGGTCCGTTAGGTTTTATTTCTGTATATGCAAACCCATCAGAAGTTAATGTTTGTAACACCCCAAAATCTTGAGAACCTATATAAATAAAATTATTTAACTGAGTTGCAGAAGTAAAGCTAGTATTAAAATCATCATTAGTCGAAAAACTATTAATTAACTGTGCATCTTGGTTATATATAGAAACACTATTATTCATAGATACAATTAAATTATTGCTACTCACCTCTGTATCTAAAGGCAACGTACTTAAAACAAATAATTGTGTAAAACTTGTGTTGGTTATTTCGTAAAAGGCTCTATTAAGTCTTATAGCATAGGCTTGATTATCTAGAGTATTTATATTAACAAAATTACCACTAATAACGGTTTGCCATTGAGAGAAATCTATTAGGTTTGGATTATTCAGATCTGCTTTCTTGAGGCCATTATTACTAGAGCAAGCTACAAAAATTTCATTATTTAAAACAGTTACTTGGTTCACTATAATTTGTGCTCCACCATTACCTAAAAAGTAGGTATCACCAAATTCTAATCCTTCTAAATCATATACAGAAACTCCATAATCTGTTGAAATATAAATTAAACCTTCATATTCATAAAAATGATTTATAGATTTATTTGTAGGAGTAATATTTTCCTTTTCTAAAATATCTACAACTGATAAAACAGAATCATCAGTTTCAGAGTAAACCTCAATCAATCCTGTTTCATAACCAATAATTAAATATTGAAAATCTATACTATAATGAATGGTTGTAATTTGCTCACCTGACAACCCTTCAACAGTTGTAATCGTTTTTAACTCGTCTGTTACGATATTATATTCAAATACAGCGTTTTGAGCAGCAGCATAAATTTTATCATTCCCACTTACAACATCTACGATATCATTATAAGAAAAATGAGCTTGCCATAATGTAGAAAAGTCTTGAGAGTGAGTTTTATTTAAAATGATAAAGGCTAAAAAAAAGAGTAAAACCTTGTAGATCGCTTTGTTCATTACAATTTGTTTTATCAAATATATTAATAGTAACGATAATACACCATTAATAATATACTAACGCAATAAAAAAAGCCTTCATAAAGAAATGAAGGCTCATTTTTTTTAAAAACAAGTTTTTTATACAATACCTTGAGCTAACATAGCATCTGCTACTTTTACAAAACCTGCAATGTTTGCTCCTGTGATATAATCTATTGATCCATCTTCTTCCTTACCATACTTAACACAAGAATCATGAATATCTTCCATGATATCTTTTAATCTTGCATCAACCTCTTCTCTTGTCCAACTTAATCGTAAAGAGTTTTGGCTCATTTCTAAACCAGAAGTAGCAACACCACCAGCATTAGAAGCTTTTCCTGGAGCAAATAATATTTTTGCTTTTTGGAACTCATGAATTGCTTCTGGTGTAGAAGGCATGTTTGCACCTTCAGACACACAAATACATCCATTATCAACTAGAGTTTTTGCCTCTTCACCATTTAACTCATTTTGAGTTGCACATGGTAATGCTATATCGCATTTTACAGACCAAGGTCTTTCACCTTTAAAGTATTTAGCATTAGGATATTTATCTGCATATTCACTAATTCTACCACGCTTATTATTCTTAAGATCCATCACAAAGCTTAATTTCTCTGTATCAATGCCATCTTCATCAAGAATATATCCACCTGAATCAGAAAATGTTAAAACTTTAGCACCTAATTCTATGGCTTTCTCAGCTGCATATTG
The DNA here is from genome assembly GCF_025210595.1 of Winogradskyella sp. Classification (GTDB taxonomy): domain Bacteria; phylum Bacteroidota; class Bacteroidia; order Flavobacteriales; family Flavobacteriaceae; genus Winogradskyella. Next base: position 25,107 of record NZ_JAOARH010000072.1, on the reverse strand, counting down.
TGCTACATTACCAGAACCAGAAATAACTACATTTTTCCCTTTAAATGAGTCACCTTTAGTTTTTAACATGTTTTCTGCGAAGTATACATTACCATATCCTGTTGCTTCTGGTCTAATTAAAGAACCACCCCAAGACTGTCCTTTTCCTGTTAAAACACCTGTAAACTCATTTCTTAATTTCTTATACATACCAAACATAAAACCTATTTCTCTTCCACCTACTCCAATATCACCTGCTGGCACATCTGTATTTGGTCCAATATGTCTAAATAACTCACCCATAAAAGCATGACAAAAACGCATGATTTCATTATCAGATTTTCCTTTAGGGTCAAAATCTGATCCACCTTTACCACCTCCCATAGGAAGAGTTGTTAAACTATTTTTAAATACCTGTTCAAAAGCTAAAAACTTAAGAATACTAGCATTTACCGTTGGGTGAAAACGTAATCCACCTTTGTAAGGTCCAATAGCAGAGTTCATTTGCACTCTATAACCTCTGTTTACTTGTATTTCACCTGAGTCATCTACCCAACTTACTCTAAAAGAAATTAAGCGCTCAGGCTCTACCATTCTTAAAAGAATATTTTTACCGTTATAGATGTCATGCTTCGCAATATATGGAATTACTGTTTCTGCTACTTCTTGAACAGCTTGTAAAAATTCTGGCTCATGACCATTACGTTTTTTTACAAGATCTAAAAAAGCTTCTATTTTATCTTTCATATAAAAAATTATTAAGAAATTGTGATTTATAGTTCGCAAAGATACATTATCTTATAAAAATAATATCTTATTTTTTTGTATTCTCATTTATTTTTTAAATATTTTTGAGTATCGAAATAAAATTCTTCTCCCTAAAAGAAAATGCGTTTTGTCTGTTTTATTTTGTATTTCATCGAGTTTTTTTATATTTGTTCGGTGACAGATAATTCATACACTTGTTATATGATAACACATCTTAAAAAACTGATATACGGGTTTTTATTGTTTTTTTCAACACAAACAACTTATGCTCAATTGGGGTTTTCTCATGAAATAGGTGCATTTGTAGGTGCTGTTGCTTTTCAATCTGATTTTGGCGTAAGGCACAATTTTGACACCAATTCAGGTAATACTGGAATTGCATTAGGTGTTGTACATTATCTAAATTTTGCCTATCGATCTGATTGTAACTGTTATACTACCGACACTTATTTTAACGATCATTTTAAATTAAGAAGTGAAATCTCTTGGAACAAAACTTCACTTGAGCATTTTGGAGAATGGGTAGATGACGATAGAACTAGTGAAAATGCTGATAAGCTAAGAGCACATACTGGTGAAGCTCAAAATTTAGATATAGGTATGCAATTAGAGTACTTTCCCAGAAGTATTAGAGCTTTTTCTGCTGGTGCTTATTCTTTTGCCCCTTTTGCTGCTGCTGGTGTGCATTATGTCTCATTTAACCCTTCTGTTGAGACTTCTTATGGTGATGGTAACATTTTAAACAATAATAATTTTTATAATGGTTGGGATCAAGTCTCTGATGGTGACCCTTTTGTTAGCGACGAATCTGGCTCTACTTGGTCTGTTGTTGCTAGCGTAGGCACAAGGTACAAACTCACTTTGCTCTCAGACTTATTTGTAGAGTTACGTTGGCAATATTACTTTGATGACTTTATAGACGGCTTAAACCATAAAATGCCTTCTAACAAAGCTAAAGACTGGAATCTCTGGCTCAACTTTGGATATATTTATTACATCGACTAAAATTTCACTTTTCCACATAAAATAATAACAGATTAAATAGCTAAATAATCAGCTAACGACTCTACACCTCTAAAAGATTCTACAAGTGTGAAAATCTTTACGTCACCTACAACCTTTATAGCTTATTTACAGTTATTTACTTCGGAAACAAAAGAAACCATTCCACCAAAGCTTCTCATGTCATATTTTAGAACTTAACAAAAAAGACTTTCCTTATAGCAACAAATTTATGCTATAATTCGTTCTATTAAAATCAATACTATACCTTTAATGAGTGATTAATAAACCGCTTTTTTTGAAACATTTTATATATTTATTTTCATTATTTGTCTTACTCATTTCTTGTGAGTTTGAATCTAAGCCTGTATCTTTTAAAACGCATTCTATAGACTCTAATTACGATGCCGATATATCTGTAACTTTTGACGAAGCTATTGGTAATAGTGAATTGAGTAAAACCATAAATTTAAAGATTAAAGAGTCTATAATAACCTCATTGAGTGAAGATTCTATTAAAACAAATTTAGAGTCCGTCTTAAATGATTTTAACTCTGAATATTTACGCTTTAAAAAAGAATTTCATGAAGCTTCAAACCCTCCTTGGGAATTGCATATTGAAACAGAAAAAGTCTATCAATCTGAAGACATCTTAACTTTTACCATAAACACATACCAATTCAAAGGAGGTGCGCATGGTAATGATAAAATTAAATTCTTAAATCTTAATGCAAAAACAGGTGCCGTACTAAGTCATAATGATATCGTCAAAAACCTAAAAGACTTTAAAATCTTAGCTAAAAAACACTTTATTAAATCTCTTGAGAGTGATAATGACACTATAAATATGGAAGATTTTTTCTTCGGAAAACCATTTCAATTACCTGAAAATATAGGTTTTAGCGAAGATGGTTTGGTTTTACTCTATAACGTTTATGAAATTGCTTCTTACAATCAAGGTTATACCGAGTTTGTAATTCCCTTTAATGAAGCAGAAATCTATCTAAAAGTTAACTAATCTTTATTTAGGTTTTATACTTTATAATAGGCTGAAATAAATTTACTTTGCAATATAAAAAAGTTAAGCTTTAGCACTCATGAAAAAAATATATTACCTAAGCACATGTAATACATGCACCCGAATTATTAGTGAGCTAGATTTACCTAATGATTTTCAACTTCAGGACATAAAAACAGAGGTTATTACTGAAGACCAAATAGAAGAAATGCGAAGTTTAACCGATAGTTACGAAAGTTTATTTAGTAAACGCGCTAGGCTTTACAAAGCGTTAGATTTAAAAAACAAAGCGCTTTCTGATAACGACTACAAAAACTACATTTTAGAGCATTACACGTTTTTAAAACGACCAGTTGTACTGTTTAATAATCAGATTTTTATTGGCAATTCTAAAAAAACTGTTGAAGCCGCAAAACAAGCCATACATGAATAGTAGAGCATTTGCCATTTTTGCATTATTTATGGTACAGTTGCTATATGGAATTAATTATACCATAGCAAAAGCTGTAATGAATGATAATTATATTAAACCATTCGGTTTTGTATTGTTAAGAGTCGCTGGCGCAACACTTTTATTCTGGATTATTAGTCTTTTTATTCCGCAGCAAAAAATTAAAAAAAGTGATTTTCCAAAACTTTTTGCTGCCTCTATCTTTGGAGTGGTAATAAACATGCTGTTCTTTTTTAAAGGACTAGAGTTCACCTCACCAATTCATGCTTCTGCAATAATGACTATTACACCTGTTATTATTTTAATTCTGTCTGCTTATATTTTAAAAGAAAAAGTAACAGTACTAAAAATCATTGGCATTGTTTTAGCCCTTTGCGGAGCTTTAGTATTAACTATATATGGTAAATCTGCTAGAGCAGGTGATAATGTTCTTTTAGGAAATTTACTCATTCTTTTAAATGCTATTTCTTATAGTATTTATGTGATTTTAATTAAAAAACTAACCGAAGTATACCATCCGTTTTCATTCATTAAATGGTTGTTCTTGTTTGGTTTCATAATCTTAATTCCTTTTGGTTATGGGCAACTAGAAGCTGTAGAATGGCAATCTTTTACGCCCTATATTACCTTCTCGGTTTTATTTGTAATTATAGGTGCAACTTTTGGCACGTATCTATTAAATCCATTAGCACTTAGTAAACTAAAAGCATCAACTGTTGGTATATTTATCTATCTTCAACCAGTAATCGCTGGGCTCTTTGCTTTAATAATGGGTGCAGACACTGTTGATTTTGTAAAAATCATAGCCATGTTATTAATATTTTCTGGCGTTTACCTCGTTTCTGTTAAATCAAAAAAGGCCAGCTAATTTGCCTCTTAAATGTAAAATATTCAAATCTGTAGACACCATACCCAAAACGTATTGGAGCCATCTTAATTGCACCTCTAACATTTACTATTCTCCAGAATTTTTAAAAGCCTTTGAACTTGCCAACAAAGACATAGAGTTTAATTATATCATTATATTAAAAAAAGGAGAAGCTGTTGCTTTTGCTAACACTCAACTAGTAACTATTGGTATTGAAACCATCACCAAAAACATTAAAATGTCTCATAAAATAAGAGACATTGTCAATAATATGTTTTGTAATAATCAGATACGTGTTTTGTTTTGTGGCAATGTTTTTTTAAGTGGAGAATATGGCACTTATATAAAAGAAGGTGAACCTAAAATAGAAACTTTTAAAGCCATTGCAAAAGGTGTAAAGAAACTTTACAGATGCAAGCGTCTTAAAACAATTTTCGTCAAGGATTTTGAGGATGAATCTCTCCATATTACAGATCAATTAAAGGCATTTGATTATGCATCTATGCAGGTAGAACCCAATATGATTATATATCTAAAACCCGAATGGCAATCCTTTAATGATTATACAAGTGAATTAAGATCTAAGTATAGAGTAAAAGCTAATAGAGCTGACACGAAGAGTGAAACTTTAGACGCAAAATTTTTTAATGAAGCAGATATAAAAACTTACAAAAATGAGCTTCAGATATTATATCAAAACACCATAAACAATGCCGATTTTAACGCTCAAATTCTAAACCTTGATACTTATATAAATCTTAAAAGCGCTTTCAAAGACAAGTTTATTGTAAAAGGGTACTTTTTAGATGATAAACTTGTTGGTTTTCTTTCAGCAATGCAAAACAATAACCATCTCGATGCGCACTTTATTGGTATAGATTACTCTAACAATAAGACACATGCCATTTATCCTAGAATCTTAAACGATTATGTAAGAATTGGAATAGAAACAAAATCTACACAAATCAATTTAGGTAGAACTGCTTCTGAAATTAAAAGTACACTTGGTGCACAACCAAAAACATTAACTTGCTACTGCAAGCACAAACGCTATCTACCTAATCAAATTCTTAAACCTTTTATAAAAAACGTGCAGATAAAATCGTTTAAGCAGCATCAGCCTTTTAAAGGTTCTTAGGTTTTACACCATGCTTTCTTGTATCTTCTCTAGTAAGCGTTTTAAAATTTTCAGCCTTTGGAAATTTATGCGCTAACTCTAATAATCCTTCTGGCAAATGAGTTAATTTTCTTGCTTTTAAATCTATCCATCCTCCTTGCATTTCGCAATACGCTAAGTTTTCGCCTTTATGATTATAAAAATTGTGTTCAAACATAAAAAGCATACCATCATCACTCAAACCAGATACTTCTATAGTAACCGTAATAGGCGCACCGATAAAAGACTCTTTAAAATAGTACATGTGCTCATAAAATACAACTGGTCCTATATTGTGTTTCTTAATTTCTGGCATAGAAAAGCCTTGCTCACCCAAAAAAGACATTCTTGCATGGCTCATAAAATTAGTATAAGCGGAGTTAGCTAAATGACCATTAGCATCAACATCACTCCAACGAATTTCAAACTGTTTTTTATACATAAATCGTTTTTAAATAAAGAAACACAAAGTTATAAAAGTCTCCACGATCACTTTTAATACTATTAACTCTATTTAAATAAAACGCTAAACATTCATTTTTGTACCTTTGCACAACTTTAATATCATCGCATTAATGATACAATCTATGACAGGTTACGGAAAGTCTGTACTACAACTTCCAACCAAAAAAATCTCAATAGAATTAAAATCACTAAATAGTAAAAATTTAGACGTTAATGCACGTATGCCATCAATGTATCGTGCTAAAGAGCTGGACATTAGAAAGCTTATTGCCAAAAATTTGGTTCGTGGAAAAGTAGATTTTTCACTTTATGTAGAAATTACAGGAGAAGACACTAGCTCTAAAATCAACAAAACAGTTGTACAAGAATACATTAAACAACTTAAAGAAGTAGTAGATGGAGACACTACTGAATTGTTGAAAATGGCTATTCGTTTACCTGATGCTGTAACTACAGAACGAGATGATATTGATGAAGAAGAATGGCATACTATTGAAAACGGTATTAATGAGGCTATTTCTAAAATTGTAGCTTATAGAAAAGATGAAGGCGCTATTTTAAAACAAGATTTTACTGATAGAATTTCTACTTTAAGACAATTGCTAGAAAAGGTAATTACCATGGATCCAGAGCGTATTGATGGTGTAAGAGCTAGGTTAGAAAAAGGCGTAGCAGATATTAAAGAAAAAGTAGACGAAAATCGTTTTGAACAAGAACTCGTTTACTATATTGAAAAATTTGATATTACTGAAGAAAAAGTAAGGCTAGATAATCATTTAGATTACTTTATTAAAGCTCTGAATTCTGACGACTCCAATGGTAAAAAATTAGGCTTTATTTCTCAAGAAATAGGAAGAGAAATTAATACCATAGGCTCAAAATCTAACTATGCACCAATGCAAAAATTAGTAGTGCAAATGAAAGATGAACTCGAAAAAATTAAAGAACAATTATTAAATGCTCTATAGAACATTAAAACTGTAATATTCAATAACTAAAAAATGAAAGAAGGTAAGCTCATTGTATTTTCCGCACCATCAGGCTCAGGAAAAACCACTATTGTTCGTCATTTACTACAACAAGAAGAGCTCAATTTAGAGTTTTCTATTTCTGCAACTTCTCGCGAAGCTCGTGGTAACGAAGTACACGGTAAAGACTATTATTATTTATCTCTATCAGAATTTAAAAACAAGATTAAAGAAGATGAATTTTTAGAATGGGAAGAAGTTTACAGAGATAATTTTTATGGCACTTTAAAATCTGAAGTTGAGCGCATTTGGGCAAAAGGGAAGCATGTTATTTTTGACATTGATGTCTCTGGAGGCTTGCGTATAAAACGAAAATTCCCAGAACAAACCCTTGCTATTTTTGTGAAACCACCAGATTTAAATGAATTAGTAAGACGTTTAAAAGAACGTGGCGAAGAAAGTGAAGATAAAATTAGCATGCGTGTATCTAAAGCACCTGCTGAATTGGCAACTGCACCACTTTTCGATGAAATTGTTGTTAATTCTAATTTAGACGAAGCATTAGAGAATGCTTATAATTTGGTTTCAGAATTCATAAAAAAATAACTGTAGATTTCCACTTTCGTGGAAAATAAATATGAAAATAGGTCTATACTTCGGAACTTTTAACCCAATACACATTGGTCATTTAACTATAGCTAATCATTTAGCAGAGCATAGTGATTTAGATCAAATTTGGTTTGTTGTAACACCTCAAAGTCCATTTAAGAAAAAAAGTAGCCTCCTTGATAATAGGCAACGTTTTGAAATGGTTTATCTAGCAACCGAAGACTACGACAAATTAAAACCAAGCGATATAGAATTTGGGTTAAAACAGCCAAATTACACTATAGACACACTCACCTATCTTGAGGAAAAGTATCCTAAACATGAGTTTGCCTTAATTATGGGAGAAGACAATTTAAAGAGTTTTCATAAGTGGAAAAATTACGAACTCATATTAGAAAACCAAAATATCTATGTTTATCCAAGACTCTCTGAAGGTAAAATAAATTCAAGGTTTAATGAGCATCCTAAAATCTTTAACATTTCTGCTCCAATAATGGAGCTATCTTCTACGTTTATAAGACAAGAAATTAAAGCTGGTAGAAATGTTCGACCTATGTTGTCCGATAAAGTGTGGCATTATATAGACGAAATGAATTTTTACAGATACTCTTAAAAACTTACTCCTTTTAGGTTTTTTAATTTTTTAAAGTTTAATTAATTTTATAGCAACTAAATCTTTCTAATTAAGTAATGACTTTTACCATTGTTTTTTTAACCGCTATCGTTGCTCTTATTGTATCAAAAACAAAAACTATTGTTCTCAGAAATAACTTAGACAAAAAAAACGAAAAGCGTGTTTTAATCTCTACTGTTTTACTTGTACTTTTTATAGTTACTAATGCTACGTTACCATACCCTCAATCTTTATACATGTTTATTGGATTGGGCGTTATTTTTACTGGTATAATCCTTTCTTTTAATGTAATTAAGAAGGAAGTTAAAAGGTTTTTAACTTTAAAAACAAACGACAAAATTTTAAACGTTTTATTTTACACGCTTTTAATAGCAGTTGTTAATATTTACCTCTAAAAATGATAAAATGCATTTTCTAAATGCTCAATATCATAATGATTTCCTTTTTTTACGATTGCAATAATATCGAAACGCACTTCTATATCTAAGTCGTTTTCTGTCACATATTCATCTACTGCCTTAACTAAGTTTTTAATTTGTTTAGGCTTTACAAAATCTTGCGGATTACCAAAATCGAGAGATGATCTTGTTTTTACTTCTACAATTGCTAAAACACCCTCTTTTTCTGCAATAATGTCAACCTCAGCTTTTTCAAAACGATAATTGCGCTCAATAACATTGTAGTTATTCTTCAAAAGAAAATCTACTGCTAGTTGTTCCCCTTTTTTACCAAGTTCGTTGTGCTGTGCCATCTCGTTCCTGCGAAAGCAGGAATCTCTACCCTACCTCCTTCATTTAAAAAATGCTTTATTTAAATTCTAAACTACTTTTAACTTTCCCTACCTTCAACTCAACTTCTCTACCCAATACCAAAGCACGATTATCTTTTTCATGACCTGCAGACATATTAAAGGCAATAGGAAAATCATAATCTTCTAAAGCATCTAAAACTAATTGCTCAATAGATGTTCCCCAAAGCGTGGTGTTTTTTCTAAGCTTAGACATATCACCAACAATAAGTCCATTAAGATTATCAAAATAACCAGCACGTTTCATGCTTTGTAACATCCTATCTATATGATATTTGTATTCACCAATTTCCTCAATGAAAAGAATTTTTCCAGATGTATCAATGCTTTCTTTAGATCCTAACATTGTGTGCAACATTGTTAGATTACCTCCTACTAGTTTACCAGTAGTATTCCCTACTCTATTATAAACCGAACCTTCTAAAGTATAATTGGTAGTATTACCAAACAAAGCCGATTTAAACGTATCTATACTCTCTTTTATATCATTTAAATCTTGTGTTAAGCTCACACACATTAATGCATGTAAAGACTCAAAACCTTCATTGTGTAATTGATTGTGTAATGCCGTAATATCGCTATAACCTATAACCCATTTAGGGTTTTCTTTAAACTTAGTGTAATCTAATTTATCTAAAATTCTTACAGTTCCATAACCTCCTCTTGCACACCAAATAGCACTAACTCTAGGATTATCCATTGCATTTTGCAGATCTTCACAACGTTCCTCATCTGTACCAGCAAAATGATTGGCCTTGCTAAACACATGCTCACCTATGATAACATTTAGTTTCCAACTTCTCAATAAACTATCTGCTTGCTTTACCTCACGCTCTCGGTTTTTTAAAACTCCTGAAGGTGCCACAATAGCAACAGTATCACCTGCTTTTAAATATGGTGGCTGAATTAATTTAGTACTCATTTTAGAAAAATTATCCGTTTCAATTTGAGCGCATAAATTATTATTCAATACTAAATTAATAATAAAGCATAAGAATAAAAAGGTCTGTCTCATTATCATAAAAAACGGCTTTCTGTAAATGTACATTTTTTTTAGAACTGTTTTTATATTATGTACTTTTGTAGCTTTCAAAATATTGAAAATTATGTCAAAAAGATATACCATTACAGCAGCTTTACCATATACTAATGGCCCAATTCATATTGGTCATTTAGCAGGTGTTTATGTACCAGCAGATATTTATTCGAGATATTTAAGATTAACTGGCAATGATGTTGCTTTTATCTGCGGAAGTGATGAGCATGGAGTGCCAATTACCATTAAGGCAAAAAAAGAAGGAGTAACTCCACAAGACATTGTAGATAAATACCATGCTATTATTAAAACATCTTTTGAAGATTTTGGTATTTCGTTTGATAATTACTCACGTACTTCTGCTAAAATACATCATGATACTGCTTCGGAGTTCTTTAAAACACTTTATGACAAAAATGAGTTTGTTGAAGAAGTTTCGGAACAATTATACGATGCTGAAGCCAATCAATTTTTAGCCGATCGTTTTATTATTGGTACTTGCCCTAAATGCAACTATGAAGAAGCTTATGGAGATCAGTGCGAAAATTGCGGTACAAGCCACAATGCTACAGATTTAATCAACCCAAAATCTGCAATTACTGGTAATGCACCTACATTAAAAGAAACTAAACATTGGTTTTTACCATTAAACAAGCACGAGGAATTCTTAAAAGAATGGATTCTTAAAGGGCACAAAAAAGATTGGAAGCCTAATGTGTATGGACAATGCAAATCTTGGATAGACGATGGTTTAAGACCAAGAGCTGTAACGAGAGATTTAGATTGGGGAATTCCTGTACCAGTAGAAGGTGGTGAAGGTAAAGTGTTATACGTTTGGTTCGATGCTCCAATTGGCTATATCTCTGCTACAAAAGAATGGGCAGAACGCGAAAATAAAAATTGGGAAGACTACTGGAAAGATAAAGACACAACTCTTGTACATTTTATTGGAAAAGACAATATTGTATTCCATTGCATTATTTTCCCATCTATGCTTAAAGCAGAAGGTTCTTATATTTTACCAGAAAATGTACCTGCCAATGAGTTTTTAAATTTAGAAGGTAATAAATTATCAACCTCAAAAAATTGGGCTGTTTGGTTGCCAGATTATTTAAACGATTTCCCTAACCAACAAGATGTGTTGCGTTATGCTTTAACAGCTAATGCACCAGAAACAAAGGATAATGATTTTACTTGGAAAGATTTTCAAGCTAGAAATAATAATGAGTTAGTTGCCATTTTCGGAAACTTTATTAATCGTGTTGCCGTTTTAACTAATAAATATTACGATGGGGAAATTCCTGAACCATCAGAATTTAAAACCATAGACGAAGATACTTTAGCAGCATTAAAGGCTTATCCTGCTGTAATTTCTAGTTCCATTGAGCGTTACCGTTTTAGAGAAGGAAGTCAAGAATTAATGAATTTAGCGCGTTTAGGTAATAAGTACTTAGCAGACGAAGAGCCTTGGAAAACTATTAAAACAGATGAAGCACGTACCAAAACCGTAATGTTTGTAGCCTTACAAATTGCTTCAGCATTGGCTGTTTTAAGTGAACCTTTTTTACCGTTTACGTCTAATAAATTAAAATCTATTCTATGTCATTCTGAACTTGATTCAGATTTAACTTGGGACGATATTGCTTCAAAAGACATTTTACTTCCTGCTGGTCATAGTATTCAAATAGGAAAACCAGAATTATTGTTTTCTAAAATTGAAGATGATACAATTCAGAAACAATTAGATAAACTTGAAGCTAGTAAAAAAGCAAACGAAGCAGCAAATAAAGTTGTAGAGCCTCAAAAAGAAGAAATTACATTTGATGACTTTACAAAATTAGACTTGCGTGTTGGTACCATTTTAGAAGCCGAGAAAATGCCAAAAACAAAAAAGCTATTGGTACTAAAAGTAGATACTGGTATTGATACGCGTACTATAGTTTCTGGTATTGCTGAGAGTTTTAAACCCGAAGACGTTATTGGTAAACGTGTTACAGTTTTAGTTAACTTAGCACCAAGGAAACTTAGAGGAATAGAAAGCCAAGGTATGATTTTAATGACAGAAGACGAGGCTGGAAATTTAGTATTTGTAAATCCAAGTATTGATGGTGTTGCTAATGGTTTAAAAATAAGTTAATAATAATTATATGGACGGAATAAGAATTATCCTAATCATTGTTGCGGCACTGATTATAATCGTAAATCTTTTTATCAATTTTTCTAACATTTTTAAGATCGTTTCTTATTGTTTTAAAACAAACTCTTTAAGTCAATATTGGAACTTGTTCTTTAAAAGCTGTATTAGTGGTAGAGCAATAATATCATCAGTATTTGCAATCGTTTTAGCAATAATCATTTTTGTTATTATTACACCTATTGTTCTTATAAGACGTGCAACTATTGGCAAAAAAACTGCTGCACTTATTGAAGAAGGTATTCTTTTTGAATATCAAGACATGAACTTGAGTGAAAAGAACATAACATTTAATTCTAACCTACAGTCCTTATTAGGTATTTCCTTAACAGATGATGCAAAAGCAACCGGAAATATAAAAATAGATGCAACTCTAGTCGTAACTGAAATACAATCAAAAATAGAAGCTGAAAACAAATCTTTTTCCTTTAAGGCTATGCATAACATTACTTTAAATGATGGAAAAGATGCTATAATACCATTATTTATAACTATTGATAAAACAAGTTACCCAACGTATTTTATTTATAACGAAAAACACAAAGCACAATTTCAAAAGATAGAAAAAAGACTCTACAGCAGAGGCTATAAATCTATCTACTTTTCTGTAATTAACATGTAGTTTTCCTTAACCACTTTATGCAAATTATACCATACATTGTTTCTAAAACAAAGTTATCTGAGACTCGTATAAAAAACACATTAAAACTTTTAGACGAAGACTGTACAATTCCGTTTATATCTCGTTATAGAAAAGAACAAACAGGCAATTTAGATGAAGTAGAAATTGGGAGTATTGTAACCTTTAAAGCACAATTTGAAGCTTTACAAAAACGAAAAGCTACAATTATTAAAGTTTTAAAAGAAGATGATGTCTTAACGGAAGAGCTTCAGAAAAAAATTGAAAATACTGATGACTTAACACTACTAGAAGATCTTTATCTCCCTTATAAAAAGAAACGCAAAACCAAAGCAGAAACAGCTCGTAAAAATGGTTTAGAACCATTAGCAAAAATCATTATGAGCCAAAATGCTAATGATATTGAGGCTATTGCTTTTAGGCACGTAAAAGGCTCTATAAGTTCTGAAAACATGGCACTAGAAGGTGCGCGACATATTATTGCAGAATGGATTAGCGAACGTACAGACATTAGAAACAATATTCGTTATCAATTAGAACGCTTTGCAACTATCAATACCAAAGCTGTAAAAACTAAAGTTGATGATGAAAAAGCTCAAAAATTTAGAGATTATTTTGATTGGTCAGAATCTTTAAACCGTATTCCGTCTCATCGTTTATTAGCCATTCTTAGAGCAGAACAAGAAGGGTTTATTCGTGTTAAAATTGAAATTGATGATGAACGCACATTAGCAAAAATTGAAGATCGTATTATTAGATCAAATAATAACTGTACAGATCAAATAGAACTTGCTATTAAAGATGCATATAAACGTTTATTATTACCTTCATTAACAAACGAAGCCTTACAAAATGCAAAAGCAAAAGCTGACGATGCTGCTATAAAAGTGTTTTCAAAAAACTTAAAACAATTATTACTTGGCTCACCTGTTGGTGAAAAACGCATATTAGCTATAGATCCAGGTTTTAGAACAGGTTGTAAAATAGTTTGCCTAGACGAAAAAGGAGATTTAAAGCACAATGAAACCATATATCCGCATCCACCAAAAAAGGATGCTATAGGAGCTATGAAAAAAATTAGCTCATTGGCAGATGCCTATAAAATTGATGCTATAGCTATTGGAAACGGAACTGCATCTAGAGAAACTGAAGCCTTAGTTCGTAAAATTAGGTTTAGAAACGACATTGAAGTTTACGTTGTAAGCGAAGCAGGAGCTAGTATTTATTCTGCTTCAAAAATTGCTCGCGAAGAATTCCCTAATTATGATGTCACAGTCCGTGGTTCTGTATCTATAGGAAGACGTCTTCAAGATCCTTTAGCAGAATTAGTTAAGATTGATGCCAAATCTATTGGTGTTGGGCAATACCAACACGATGTTGACCAAACTAAATTAAAAACCAGTTTAGATACTGTTGTAGAAAGTTGTGTAAACGCTGTAGGAGTTAATATAAATACAGCTAGCAAATCGCTATTAAGCTATGTATCTGGTATTGGGCCAAAGCTTGCCGAAAATATTATTGCATACAGAAATGAGCATGGTACGTTTACCTCTAGAAATGACATTAAAAAAGTGGCACGATTAGGCGGAAAAGCCTTTGAACAAAGTGCTGCATTTTTAAGAATTAAAGGCGGAAGCAATCCATTAGATGATTCTGCTGTGCATCCAGAACGCTATGCTTTAGTTAAGCAAATTGCAAAAGATGAAGATAAATCTGTAGCACAACTTATTGGTAATACCGAATTACTTAAAAAAATCAAACTAGAACAATACATTTCAAATTCTATTGGTTTTCCAACACTAAAAGACATTGTAAAAGAATTAGAAAAGCCTGGTTTAGATATTAGAGAAAAAGCTAAAGTTTTCACCTTTAATCAAACTATCAAAACCATAACTGATTTAAAAGAAGGGCAACTTCTACCAGGTATTGTAAATAACATCACCAACTTTGGTGCTTTTGTAGATGTTGGCATAAAGGAAAGTGGCTTAATTCATGTGTCTAATCTTTCAGATGGTTTTGTGAGCGATGTTAATGCACATGTATCACTTCATCAGCAAGTTATTGTTAAGGTTTTGGAAGTAGATATTTCTAGAAAGCGTATTCAGTTAAAATTACATAAGTAAATGCTAAAAATAGCATATCATCCTATTTACAAACACCCTTTACCAAAAGGGCATCGTTTTCCGATGGAAAAATATGAGTTGCTGCCTCAGCAACTTCTGCATGAAGGCACCTGTACTAACAATAATTTTTTTGAGCCAGTAAAGCCTAACGATAAATACATCATTGCTGTTCATACACCAGAGTATTATTACGATTTAGTAAACATCACTTTAGATCAACGTGCAGCACATAAGATAGGATTTCCGTTAAGTAGATCTTTAGTAGAGCGCGAAGTTATTCTTGCAGATGGCACCATAAAAGCTTCTGAGTATGCCTTAAAACATGGTATTGCTATGAATGTAGCTGGTGGTACGCACCATGCTTATACCAATCGTGGCGAAGCTTTTTGTTTGCTTAACGACCAAGCGATTGGTGCACGTTACCTTCAAAGTAAAGGTTTGGCTAAAAAAATTCTCATCGTAGATTTAGATGTACATCAAGGAAATGGTACTGCAGAAATTTTTAAGAATGATAACTCAGTATTTACATTTTCTATGCATGGTAAAAGTAACTATCCTTTTAAAAAAGAACTTAGCGACTTAGATATTGCTCTAGACAATGACACTAATGACGAAACGTATCTAAGTACATTAAAAGCAACATTACCAAAACTTTTAGATGAACAACAACCAGATTTTATTTATTACTTATGTGGTGTTGATGTTATTGCTTCAGATAAATTAGGAAAACTTGGCATGAGTGTAAAAGGTTGTAAAGAACGTGATCGTTTTGTATTACAAACCTGTAAAAACCATAGTATTCCTATAATGTGTAGTATGGGAGGAGGTTACTCGCCTGAAATAAAAACAATTGTAGATGCACATGCTAATACCTATAGATTAGCACAAGAGATTTTCTTTTAAACTCAGAAATTTATTCTAAAAACTAAATTAGGCGTTACACCTAAAGAACGCTGCTGAACTTCAGATATTTCATCATTATTAATTCTATAAAAGTTATTTATAATGTTTTCTCTATCTAATAAATTCCAAACAGAAAAACCTAACTCTGCATTAGTGGTAGTACTTAAATTAAAACCATAAAGTGCAGAGACATCAACTCTCAAATAATCTCTTAGTCTAGATGAATTAGTACTGTTATAGTTAATTTCGCCATTCTCAATTTCGTTTCCATTAATAAGCTTTGTCGTTGGCTTTCCTGAATTCCAATTTAAACCAGCCGATAGTTTTAAATTATCGGAGGTATAATTAGTACCAAATGTAACAGCATGCCTAATGTTATAATTACTAGGAAAATTAGTTTCTGGTAAATCACTAAATATATAATCACTATTCATATAAGAATAACTCAACCAAGAATTAAATTTATTAAAACGCTTTCTTACTATAAAGTCAACACCTCTCACCTCATTTAACCCATGTGTTCTAATAAATTCATATTGATTTTGAAAACCTTGACTTTGTGTGGTTATTCCTTTTATTTTTTTATAATAACCTTCAGCACTAATGAGCCATCCTTGTTTACTAAATGACAATCCTATTGAGGCTTGCTGGCTTTGTATTACAGGAATATCTCTATCGTTAGATAATTGCCATCTGCGCTTCTCGATGCCTAAAAAATCATTTTGAAAATTTATAATTTGTGAAGTATTCTGATGTTTTAATTCTCCTAAAACTTCAACAGAAAAATTATCTAATAATTTATGAGAAAAACTAAGTCTTGGTTCTATAAGATGTTTACTAAATTTGTCTATATAATTATACCTCAGCCCTGTTAATAGATTTGTTTTTAGATCTCTAGATTTATATAACACTTGCGAAAACACAGCATGTGTCCTTACAACCTCAGATACTAATAATTTAAAACGTGGTACATCTACATCATCTAAATTAGTAACTTTAGTTTCAACAAAGTGATAACCACTTAAAAGTTCTAATCTATCATTGATTGTATAATTTATCTTTAGCTTTAAACTTGTTTCAGATATTTTATTTTCTTGCAAAAACTGTTGAGAATCTAATACATTAGCGTTGATAGATTTTAACTTATAATCTGTTTCATAAGCTTCTAAAACCGTTTGCCACTTACTATTCCATATTTTAGAATACGAAACTGCTCCTGCAATACTATTTTGAGACAAACTACTCTCTCTCGAGTCTTCTAAATTATTAATCGAAGCATTTTCATTAAAAATTAATTCATTTCCTACATTTATAAAGTTTACTCTAAGTTCTTCATTATCATTTATCTTATAAACCCAACGTAAAGAAGCGTCATAAAAATCGAATGTTTTGTTAGAATTTACAATACTCATAGTATTATTTTCTACTTCGGTATCTTGAGAAATACGTTCAAAAAAATTAGTATATGTTGGTGTTTCTGTAAAATCACTAATAGATTTTCTTGCTGCAATTTGTAATGACGATCTTTTACCTAAAGGAACATCTGCAAAGCCATTAGCATCTATAAAATTAACTCCAAGATTACCCTTAAATTTATTGTTGATTTCTTTTTCTGTTTCCATAGATATAATCCCAGAAACACCATCTGTAAACTCAGTCGCAGTTCCGTTTTTAATTAACGAAACACGCTGAGTTATTTGAGGATTAAACATAGAAATGAGTCCGAAAAAATGCCCAGACTGATACATCTTTATATCATCCCAAAGAATTAAGTTTTGGTCGTGAGAACCTCCTCTAATATTTATATTAGAAACGGTTTCGTTTATACTTTGAATTCCAGGAAACGCTTGTACTGCTTGTAATACATCTGTATTCACCAAACCAGGAAGAATATCAAATTCTGAAACTTTTATTTCAAAAGACCCATTGTTTAACTTATTTATACCCTTAACAATATAGCCAGAAACCAAAACTTCAGATAATTTTTGAAAAATTAATGAGGCATCTTTAGTTATTACCAAAACCATCTCATCATCTGTAAGTTGAAATAAAAAATCTGTTTCTAATTCTAAAAAACTTAAAACCTCTGTTAATGATAACGATTTTGAAGGAGGCTTAACTAACACCTTAGAAATCGCATCTTCGGCATAATTAAACTGAACTTTGAATTGCTTTTCTAATTGTGTTAAAACCTTAGTTAACAATTGTTTTTCTTTAGTCTCTTGGGCATAAGCCTGAAACAAAAAAATAAAACTAAAAATTAGCGTTGTAATATACCGTCTAATCTGTTTTGCCATGAATTACAACTTGGTTAGAGGAACTAATTTTATAAGTCAAATTCATAGGTTTTGTAATAGCGTAAAGGGCTTTTTCTAAATCATTATGTGTAAATCCACCAGAAAACAATTGTGATGTATCTGTATCTTTAAAAGTTACCTTGACATTAAACTGTCTCTCTAGTTCATTAATTACCTCTTTTAATGGTATTGCTTTAAAATGGCTTTTATTTTTTAACCAATCTGGTTGAGTTGCTTCAAAATCACCTTCTCTAAAAACGTTATTAAGAATACTAAAGCTATCTCCTGCTAACAATTGCCTTGTAATTGTATCTGTAGATACTCTTACAATACCTTCATAGCACTTTACTTCAAAATAGTTTGTTCTTGCCTTAACATTAAATTCTGTACCAACCACAGTTATTACTCCTTTTTCTGTTATCACATCAAACGTTTTTCCTTTAGCTACTCTAAAATAGGCTTCTCCCTTTAAATTTAGCTGTCTTTTGTTAAACCAAGACGCTTTATCATAAGAAACTTC
This sequence comes from Winogradskyella sp., assembly GCF_025210595.1. Lineage (GTDB taxonomy): Bacteria > Bacteroidota > Bacteroidia > Flavobacteriales > Flavobacteriaceae > Winogradskyella. The sequence goes on along the minus strand of NZ_JAOARH010000072.1, from coordinate 6,668 downwards.
AGAATCCGAATTCATAACTACACTAGATAAATCTGGAAGTTCTATAGTAGTTTTCTCAGCTAACAACGTGCGCTCTTCAACCACACTTTGGCTCATAAACATTGTAAAATAAATCGCAAAACCAATAACCAAAACACTAGCAATTCTTAAAGCGGGTTTTAGCCAATTAAGGCGTTTTACATATGGTCTGGCTTTATATTTTACTTTAAAAGCGTCAAAATCATCAATATTAGAAAACTGTGACGCCTTAAAACACTTAGCTTTATCAACAATCTCTTGATTAAAAGCAAAGTCTTCTCGCTTACTAAACACTTCTTTTTCAGCATCTGTAAGTTCATTATTTAACCATTTTTTTAATAAATCGTCTTCAGTCATAAACTCTCTCCTTGAACATATAACAACTCAAGCTTTATTTCTCCTTTTTATTTTATTTTAAAATTTTCGAGCTCTTTTTTTAAAATATTAAAAGCACTATAAATTCTATACTCTACAACCTTTTGTGTAACACCTAGCATTTCTGCTATTTCACTATGCTTTTTCCCTTCAACTTTACTTAATAAAAAAGCTACACGTTGTTCTTCCTTAAGATTAGCTAGTACTTTTTTATACTTTTCTAAATATTGCTCTTGCTCTAAAACAAACTCAGGAGTTTCATTAGTGTAATGCTTAGGCTTTATTTTTTGATGGTTTAAAACCACTTTTTGATGCTTAATTTCATTTAACATCATATTATTAGCTACAGTAAACAAAAACGATTTAGCTTTAGCAAAAGTAACCTGTTTACAATTATCCCATAACTTAATAAAGGCTTCTTGTGCTTTATCTCTAGGATTATATTGTGAACCATATTTGTAATACAAAAAATTGTGCACGTCATCTGAGTATTTATTATAAATACGCTCAAATGCTGCTTCTTCACAGATATTGTCACTAAGGTTTTTAGGCAAGGTTAATAGTTTTGATAAAGGTATTGAAATATTTTTTTTAAAAAAGTTCAGTAGTTTTTAAAAGTGAGTTGTTATATATTAAATGGCAATAAAAAACAAGCCATCATGAAACTAAAAACACTATTAATTCTACTAATTTTTGCTACTATTCTCTCTTCTTGTCGAAAAGAGGAAACCGAGATTATTCAAACTCCTGAAGATGAAATTTTAGAAGCAAACTCTAATATTGCAATATTAATAGAAAGAGTAACATCTAATGATGGCTCGCCAGATAATATTATAGATAGAGCCAACTGTTTTGACATTGCATTTCCATATACTGTTAATGTAAATGGGCAAGAAATTGATGTAAACTCTCAAGAAGATTATGCTATTATAGAATGTGTTTTTGATGCATCTGACTCTGACACAGATAACTTAAATATCAATTTCCCTATTACTATCATTTTAAGCGATTTTTCTGAAATTATAATTAATAATCTTTCAGAATTTAATACATACACTAATAGTTGTAATGGTGAAAATGAAATAGATGATGATATTGAATGTGTTGACTTTACATATCCTATTGAAGTTTCAATATTTAACCCAAATAATGAGCTTCTAGAAACAATCACTCTTGAAAACGACAATCAACTTTTCAATTTCACAGACGATCTTGATGATGATAATATAACAACCTTCAATTTTCCTATTACAGTAATCTTAGCAGATAATTCTGAAGTTTCAATAAACAACTTTACAGCTCTTGAAACTGCAATTAACAATGCCATTAATTCTTGTGATGAAGATGACGACTATGATTACAGTGATGATGATTGTGACAACTGCACACCATCTCAATTAGAAAATTTACTTCTTAATTGCTCTGATTGGGAAGTAGACAAACTCGAAAGAGATGGAAATGATTATGATGATGCTTATGATGGTTATACATTCAATTTTTTTAGTGATGGTACTATGTCTGTATACTGGAATACGACTACTGTTTATGGCACTTGGACTTCCAATGGTTTTGGAAACAATTTGCAAGTTTTAATAAATGTACCTGCTTTACCATTATGTAATAACAATTGGATTTTACACGAAATAGAAAACTGCTCAGACGAGACAAAAATAGACTTAAGAGTTGGAAATGATGACAGATTGCGATACGAAAACAATTGCGATTAAAACAAACCTTTAAATCCATTAATTATGAAAACAAACTTTTTTTACAGCATTTTATTAATGATAAGTTTTTCATTAATGTCTTTTACTTGTTCTGATGATGATGACGGAAACAACTCAGACAACTCACAAGAAATCTCTCAAATAGAAACCAATGTTGAATCTGGCACATGGATAATAACAAGCTATATAGATTCTGGAGACAATGAAACTAGTGATTTTAACGGCTATATATTCACTTTTGAAGCTAATGGAACACTAAATGCAACTAATGGTAGTACAACATACAATGGTTCATGGTCCGTTACAAGTAGCAGTAGTAATGATGACAGTAACGATAGTGATATAGATTTCAATATTTCATTTTCTGTTCCAGACGATCATGACTTTGATGATTTAAATGACGATTGGGATATTATTAGTCATACTAGTAATATAATAAACTTAAGAGATGTAAGTGGTGGTGATGGCAGTATAGACACTTTAGTTTTTAGTAAGAATTAGTAATTATGAAACGAAACTGGATTGTATTGATAATTGTATTGCTAATAATAGCACTTATTGGCTACAACTATATTTATCAAGATCATAGAAATATAGAAAATGAAAAGGCTGAATTTTCTTTGAATTCTTCAAAAATAGCGCAACAATTCTTAGATGATGTAACATCAGCAGAACAAAAATATTTAAACAAAACTATAGAAGTCTCTGGTTTAATTTCAGATATAAATAGCAATGACATCACCATAGAAGACGCTGTGTTTTGTCAGTTTTCTAATGATACAGATACATCGTTAAAAAACAACAACACTATTAAAATTAAAGGACGAGTAATTGGCTATGATGATTTATTAGAACAAATAAAATTAGATCAATGCATCATTATTAAAGAATAATAATTAATTAAAAAACATAATTATGAAAAAGAATTACCTTTTAAAAACCGCTTTATTAGCATTAGCATTTTTTTGCCTCTACAGTTTAAATGCTCAAGTAAGAATTTCTAAGTTAGATCCTGCTACAAATTCTGTAACACTCAAAAACTACGGAAACACTAATGTTCCTATTTCGGGTTATTGGTTTTGCAATTACCCAGCTTACGGACAAGTAAGTTCTATGACTTCTGTAACTAGTTTAGATCCAGATGAAGAAGTAAACATTGCTAGTTCAGTTAATTTTGCAGTTGCTGACGGAGAATTTGGCTTATACAACTCTAACAGTTTCGGTTCTTCTGCAGCAATAGAAGATTATATACAATGGGGAAGCGCAGGTCACCAAAGAGAATCTGTTGCTGTTGCTAAAGGTATTTGGAATAGTGGCACCTTTGTAGATCTTGCAGCTCCATTTGCCTATAGCGGAACAGGCTCGCAAAACGGAGCTGACCAATGGATTACATTTAGAAGCGTTAGAATATACAGATTAGATCCTGCTACAAACTCTGTAACACTCAAAAATTTTGGATCATCTGCCGTAAATATTTCAGGTTATTGGTTCTGTAACTTCCCATCTTATGGACAAGTAAGTTCTATGACAAGTACAGTAATGTTAAATCCTGATGAAGAAATAAATATTGCCAGCTCAGTTAATTTTGCTGTCGCTGATGGTGAGTTTGGACTTTACAACACTAATAGTTTTGGCTCTTCTACTGCTATGGAAGATTATATACAATGGGGAAGCGCAGGTCACCAAAGAGAGTCTGTTGCTGTTGCTAAAGGCATTTGGGATACTAATACTTTTATTAATGTTTCGCCTCCTTTTGAATATACAGGTAATGGCTCACAAGACGGAGTTGCTTTTTGGAGCACACTAAGTATTAACGATCTTGAGCAACAAAGCACAGTAAAATTATACCCTAATCCATCAAACTCTGTTTTACATATTCAAACTCAAAATATTAACTCAAACGGAACAATAGAAGTTTATAATTTACTTGGTAAAAAAGTGTTGTCTCAACAATTAAACTCAAGTGAAACCTCTCAAATTAATGTATCTAATTGGGATGACGGATTATATCTCATCAAAATTTCATCAGAAAATGGAGAGGATACCAAACGATTTATAAAGCAATAACTTATTAAGCTTTATTTAGAAGAAGAAAACCATACCACATAATTAATTTTTAAGAAATGAGATATCTATTTATACTCTTACTGTCACTCTCATGCCTAGTTTTAAATGCTCAGGAAGATGATTTATTAAATGAAATTGATTCAGATTCTATCATAGACAATTACGCAAGTGCCGCATTTAAAGGTCTAAAAATTGTCAATTTTGAGTCTACCAAACTTGTTGCAAAAAAAGAGTTAACATTTATTGTTTCTCACAGGTTTGGAAGTATAGAAAACGGATTTGACAATTTCTTTGGCCTAGATGATGCTGTAACACGACTAAACTTTGTATATGGCATAACCGATGCCTTTAATGTTGGAGTATCGCGTAGCTCATTTCAAAAAATATATGAAGCCTCAGCAAAATATAGATTAACCAGACAAAAAGATAATGGATTTCCTTTTACCATTGTTGCCTATAATTCAATATTAGTAAACACCGCATTAGAAAAAGAAAATTTACCAAAATTAGAATTTAGGGATCGTCTTGGATATACTGCTCAATTGCTTATATCTAAAAAAGTAAGTTCAAAATTGTCGTTGGAAATAGCACCAACTTTTTTTCATGACAATTTTGTGGCTTACGACGAACAACACAATTCACAATATGCTATAGGGTTTGGAGGGCGACAAAAACTCGGCAAACGATGGTCTATAAACCTAGATTACGGTTGGCATTTAAATAGAGCCGATGATTCTCCGTTTAAAAACCCTCTTTCTATTGGTTTTGATCTAGAAACCGGAGGCCATGTGTTTCAAATGCACTTTTCAAATGCTCAAGCTATGAACACCAATGGATTTCTTGGTCAAGCCACAGGAGATTGGAGCGATGGTAATATTTACTTTGGGTTTAATCTAAGTCGTGTATTTTAAAAAATTAATATTATGAAATTCAAACACCTCATATACTTGTCAATTGCTATTTCTTTTTTAAGTTGTTCATACAATAGTGAAGATGATTTAACTGAAGAAATCATTATTGAAGACTTTGTAACCTACAACAATAATATAAAGACAATTATTGATAGCAATTGCATAGGCTGCCATAGTAACCCTCCAGTAAACGGAGCACCAATGTCTTTAACAACATACAATGATGTAAAAAATGCTGTTGAAAACGGAGATTTAATCGAACGCATTTCAACTACAGACGCAAGCTCTTTAATGCCTTTTGGAGGACCAAGGTTACCTCAAAACTTAATTGACCTTGTTATTCAATGGGAACAAGAAGGTCTTTTAGAAAACTAAAAAAACATGAAAAAAGTAACATTTTTAGCACTGCTATTTATTAGCCTAAGTGCACTTAGTCAAAGTAAATACCTAACCAAAACAGGATCCCTGAATTTTGAAGCCTCAGTACCATCTTTTGAAGAGGTTGCTGCAAAAAACAATGTTGTTACTGCCATATTAAATACTGAAAATGGTGAGTTTGCTGCATTAGCATTAGTAAAAGCATTTCGATTTAAAAATGCCTTAATGGAAGAGCACTTTAATGAAAACTATGCGGAATCAGACAAATACCCTAAAGCTACTTTTAGAGGTAAAATAAATGATTTTAATCATGATAATTTAAGTGAAGCTGAAAGCTCTAAAACGATAAATGGTGCTTTGACTTTTCATGGAATAACTAAAGATCTAAAAGATATTTCATTAATCATAAAGCGAGTTGAAGACAAAATTTTACTATCAGGCAGTTTTAAAGTCTTAGTATCAGATTTTGAAATTAAAATTCCAAAAATTGTTGCCAATAAACTATCTAATGAAGTTAAAGTAGATTTTAGTTTTGAATTGATCAAAAAATAATTTGTCTTAAAATCGAAAACCGCAAGTGATGAGTTTGCGGTTTTTTTTAATTGTCTTATGTAGCATAAACAATATTAGGGTTATCAATATGATGCTCAATAATATAAGCACCAAGATTCAACCAACGTTCAGCACGATCTAAAATCCATGCATCTGAACTTACTACGATGTCTTTACTTTCTGCTAACAATTTATCAGGATTATTGTCTAAAATGATGTCCCAATTAAAATGATGTTGTTCGGCATGTTCTCTAAGTAGCGTTTTAAGCCGACCACTATTAGATACAGGTTGATCAAAGACCCAAGTGACAGGATTATCTTTTAAAAGATGTCCAACAGTGAGTAAAGCATTCTCGGTTTGCTGTACACGTTTATAGGTGCCATGTACACCAGATAAATCGCGATAAGCCTCATCTAAACCTTTAAAGAGATAAGCGCCTGACAAGGCACTTTCTAAAATGATGAGTAGATTAAATCCATCAATGATGATAGGTTCTGTGCTAATACTCTCAAAAGGAATACAAGTCAATTGCCTTTGATCCATTTGTTGTTGCGACGCACTCATGCCTTGCACAGCTTGTTGTTGCCTTACATTAAGCCGATATCTATTCCCAACGAGTTGCAAGGATGATTTTTCTGC
>NZ_JAOARH010000071.1 GCF_025210595.1 Winogradskyella sp. | reverse complement strand
GCTTAAACAATTACACAACTAAAACAACTTTTGAATTAACTTAAAATTAGCAGTTAAAATTACCACTTGCCGTATATTTATGCCTTCATAACATTTTTATATGCCAACGGACTGTATTTCTTTTAGAGCAACTAATTATTTTTCTGATTTTATTTGCAATTATTTAGATGAAAAGCCAGAATTAAAAGCACTTTATCATCGTTTTCCATCAATTGAAAATTTTAAAGCTCAGATTGAAGAAAAGCAAAGCTCTAAACTTGTTTCAGAATCTCATAGAAAAGTTTTAAACGAAGTGTTATTGAAACAATATTCTAATATTGAAGCTTCAGAATTAACATTAAATAATATTGAAAGCCTAAAGAACAAAAACACATTTACAATTACCACTGGTCATCAACTTAATTTATTTTCAGGGCCATTATACTTTCTGTATAAAATTGTGTCAACCATTAATTTAACCAAGAAATTAAAGGAAGCGTATCCAGAATATAATTTTGTGCCAGTATACTGGATGGCATCTGAAGATCATGATTTTGAAGAAATAAATTACTTCAATTTTAAAGGAAAGAAAGTTCAATGGAATTCTAATCAAAAAGGTGCTGTAGGGCGTTTTAATACTGATGGATTAGATGCTGTTTTTGATGTGATTTCTGCTGAATTCGGACACGGAAAATTTGCAGAACAATTAAAGCATTGGTTCAAAGTTGCCTACTTAGAACACACTAGCTTAGCAGATGCAACACGCTATTTGGCAAATGCTCTGTTTGGTGAATATGGCTTGGTAATTTTAGACGCTGATGATAGTGATTTAAAGCGATTGTTGATTCCATATATAGAAAAAGAACTTATAGAACAATCTGCCTATAAAAATGTATCTGAAACTAATAAAACACTTGAAGAATTAGATCTGAAAATTCAGGTAAATCCTAGAGAGATTAATTTGTTTTATATTAATGATGATTTAAGAGAACGCATAGTTTTTGAAGATGATAGATTTAAGGTTTTAGAAACAGAATTATCTTGGACTAAAGATGAATTATTAAACCATCTCAAAGAAGATCCAGAACGTTTTTCGCCAAACGTAATTATGAGGCCATTATATCAGGAAGTTATTTTGCCCAACCTTTGTTATATTGGTGGTGGAGGCGAAATGATTTATTGGTTGCAGTTAAAATCTAATTTTGAAGCCCAACGGGTTACGTTTCCGATATTATTATTAAGAAATTCGGTTTTAGTAAAAACTGAAAAACAAGCTGGTAAGCTAGAAAAATTAGACATTTCTAATCAAGATTTATTTTTAGATAGAAACACGTTTATAAATAAAAAAGTACGACAAATATCTAATATCAATATTGATTTTTCTAAGCAAATACAGCATTTAGAGCAGCAATTTAAAGAATTGCATTTACTTGTTGAGCAAACAGATGCATCGTTTTTAGGTGCTGTGAAATCTCAGGAAGTGAAACAAATTAAAGGCATAAAACATCTTGAGAAGAGACTACTTAAAGCACAAAAGCGAAAACTAAAAGATCAAATAGAGCGTTGTACAGAGTTACAAGAACAATTGTTTCCTAATCAGAGTTTACAAGAACGAAACACTAATTTTTCTGAATTGTATTTGGAATTTGGTGACCAATTAATACCTCAGTTAATTGCATCTTTAGAACCACTAAAAGGGGAGTTTTTAATACTTACTATTTAGATGTTTAGATACTGTTAAAAACTAATCAAAAAATCATAAGTCGTAAATCGTAAATCTAAACGCAATTGTTATTTTTGCACATGCAACATAACAAAGTATTAATTTTAGATTTCGGATCGCAGTACACGCAGCTAATTGCAAGACGTGTAAGAGAGTTAAACATTTACTGCGAAATTCACCCATTCAACAAAATTCCATCAAATTCAGATAGCTTTAAAGCTGTTATATTATCTGGTAGTCCAAACTCAGTAAGAGGAGAAGATGTGCTTCATCCAGACCTATCTGAAATTCGTGGCAAAAAACCCTTGTTAGCCGTGTGTTACGGAGCGCAATATTTAGCCCATTTTTCAGGAGGAGAAGTAGCAGAATCTAACACTAGAGAATATGGTAGAGCTAAATTGGCTTTTATAAAAGAAGGTGAAGACTTTTTTGAAAACATACATGAAGATAGTCAAGTATGGATGAGTCATAGTGATACTATTAAGAAGCTTCCAACCAATGGTGTTTTATTAGCGAGTACACACGATGTAGAAAATGCAGCTTATAAAATAGAAGGAGAAACTACTTATGCGATACAGTTTCATCCTGAAGTATACCATTCAACAGATGGTCATCAACTTTTACAAAATTTCTTAGTTAAAATTGCCGAAGTTGAGCAAGATTGGACACCAAATGCCTTTGTAGAAGAGACTGTAGAAGCACTTAAAGAAAAGCTTGGGGATGATAAAGTAGTTCTTGGTTTATCAGGTGGAGTAGATTCTTCAGTAGCAGCAATGTTGTTGCATAAAGCTATTGGTAAAAACCTCTATTGCATCTTTGTAAATAATGGATTACTTCGTAAAAATGAGTTCGAAGATGTACTGCATCAATACGAAGGCATGGGATTAAACGTTAAAGGTGTAGATGCTTCGGCACGCTTTTTGGATGCCTTAGCTGGTGAGAGTGACCCAGAAAAGAAAAGAAAAACCATAGGTCGTGTATTTATTGAAGTTTTTGATGATGAAGCACATTTAATACAAGATGTAAAATGGTTAGCACAAGGTACCATATATCCAGACGTTATTGAAAGTGTTTCGGCAACAGGAGGACCAAGTGCAACTATAAAAAGTCATCATAACGTAGGTGGTTTACCAGATTTTATGAAACTAAAAGTCGTAGAGCCACTTAAAGCGTTATTTAAAGATGAGGTAAGACGTGTTGGTGCGTCCATGAATATGGATTCGCACTTGTTAGGTCGTCATCCATTTCCAGGACCAGGATTGGCTATTAGAATATTAGGAGATCTAACTAGAGAAAAAGTGCGTATATTACAAGAGGTAGATGCTATTTTTATAAATAACCTACGTTCTTGGAATTTATACGATAAAGTATGGCAAGCAGGAGCAATGTTGTTACCTGTAAATAGTGTTGGTGTAATGGGAGATGAGCGTACTTACGAAAAATGTGTAGCACTAAGAGCAGTAGAAAGTACAGATGGAATGACAGCAGACTGGGTAAATTTACCATATGAGTTTTTGCAAAAAACCTCAAATGAAATTATAAATAAAGTAAAAGGTGTTAATAGAGTTGTTTATGATATCAGTTCTAAACCACCAGCAACGATAGAGTGGGAATAAAATAGTGACTTATTAGCTAATTTTGTTTCCTAAATTTAGATTAGCTAAAACAATATCTATGAAGAAATTTTTAACCATCATATTAATTGCATTAAGTCTTAATTTAAGTGCTCAAAATTATGTTGAGCACAAAATAAAGGAAGGTGAAACCATTGAGAGTGTTGCTAAAACTTATTTGGTAACACCTTTCGATATTTTAGCGTTAAATCCTGATGCAAAGTCTAATTTTAAGCCCAATACGGTTTTAATTATACCAAATTCAAAG
>NZ_JAOARH010000070.1 GCF_025210595.1 Winogradskyella sp. | reverse complement strand
GACACAAACGACTTAATAGCTGCGATTTTGTTTTATGAATCTACATTAAAAGCATTACACACATATAACGATTTTAAAGAAGATTAGATTAGTTAGTTTATTTAATAATTTCTTGTTTTTAGGCCTCACATATTTGTGAGGCTTTTTTTGCCTTTAGATGATTTCCTTTATGTGTAAATCTCTAATAATTATTGAAATTGATCTTAAAATCAAGCTCTTAACAAAATACACATAATACAAGCAATTGATAAACAATAAGTTATTTTACTTCAAAAAGTAACAAAAATCAAATTTATTGTAAGAAAAATATTAATTCAATATTAAATTAATGCATTTCATCGATAATTTCTTGTATTTCATGGGATTAATTCCTAAGTTTGAAACTGTTATATAAAACCCCATAAAATCTAACAAACAAATTTAACTACTATGAAAAATTTTATTCAAACCGCGCTTATTTTTCTATTAGTGTTAAGCAATTGTTTTGCACAGCAAGAAAAAGGAATTATTGGCTATAACAATTGGCTAAATTCATGGACTGAGTTTAAACCTAGTCATCCTGAATATGGTGAGCCTACTCAAATTTTAAGTGGAAAAATATCTAAGGATACAAAATTGCTAAAAAGAGATGTATACCTTCTTTTAGGTGATGTTTTTGTTACTGATAGTGCAAAACTAACTATAGAACCGGGTACAAAAATTATAGGTGATTTTGATTCTAAAGCGTCTTTAATCATAAGTAAAGGTGCAAAATTAATAGCAGAAGGCACTCAAACAGATCCAATAGTTTTTACTTCTAGTAGAGATAGTAAAAAGCCTGGAGATTGGGGAGGTATCTTTATTTTGGGTGATGCTCCGTTAAATACTTATGGTGAATTATCGTCACTTAATTATGGACTCAACACTTCTTCTACAGAATATATCGCTTATGGTGGTAATAATGCACAGAGTGATTCGGGTGTTTTAAAGTACGTAAGAATAGAATTTGCTGGAAAAAGAACTAAAAAGTTTGGTTATTTAAATGCGCTAACACTTGCTGGTGTTGGTCATAATACTGTAATTGAAAATGTAATGGTAAGCTATAGTGCTGGTAATTCTTTCAATATAATTGGTGGTTCAGTAATTTTAGAAAGATTAGTTTCTTATAGATCTAAGAGCAATGATTATGAATTTAATTACGGTGCTCAATCACAACTTATCAATTCTTTAGCTATAAGATCACCTTATGTATCTAGCGCAAACGGATCTAGGTGTCTAGTTATAAAATCTTATGATAAAAAAGAAGAGTCTGACACCTCTAAAAGAGAAACATTTGTTAATGCAGAAAATTTAACCTTAGTTAATGTTTCTAACGATATTATGTCAGATATGGAAGTTGGCCTTGTACAAGAAGCCATCTACGTTGGTGCTAACGCTTCATTTGCAATAAACAAAAGCGTTATCTCTGGCTTTTATCCTGCTGTTATTTTAGATGACCAAATTAAATTAAACAATGAAAATCTAGAAAAAATACAGTTTACAAAAACTTATTTTAATAATTGTAAAGGAAATATTTTTAGAAAAGGATATTCTAACAATGACGACTTAGAAAGTTGGTATGGCAGTAGAGCTTTTAATAATCTTTATGCAAAAGGCTCAGATTCAGAGACCTTTATAGCAGCTTCGAGTACAAAAAATCCTGATTTTAGATTACAAGTAAATAGAATTATTGCATCAAATGATTTTATTGATGACGATGAAGATTAATAGGTAATAACCTCAATTAATATCACAGCCTATAGCATAAAAAATTACAGCCTAATAGCATGCCTCAAAACACTAAATTAAATAAACTGCTTATTGCCTTGTGCCTTATGGTAGCTTTTCTGGTACAAGCACAAGTTTATGCACAAATGGTAATTGGTCAACCCAATTTAGGGTTTAGTCAGGCTTGTGCTAGTGATTCGTTTAATTCTTATAGTACAACTTTTATATTTTCACCTGAATCTGCATTAAATGCTTCAAATCAATTTACAATTGAATTATCTGATGCTGATGGTGATTTTTCTAATGCAGAAGTGGTTTATACCTCCTCTCCAGGATGGATAACCTCCTCACCTGCTACTATTAATTTTTCTTTACCAGAAACAACAGCTGGCGAAAATTATAGAATTCGTATAAAGAGCAGTTCGCCTGTAGCTACAAGTTCGGCTTCTGTTGCTTTTGCCGCTTATTACAAGCTTCAAGATTCACCATTTACAATTAATAATTTAGTTTCTACTGGTGCTTATTGTACTGGTGGCAGTTATTTACTTACTATAGATAATCCTGGTACAGGCAATAACGATTCACCACTTAATTACCCTTCTTTAACCTTTAATTGGTATAAAGAAACAAGTGCCACCACTTCTGTGTTTGTTGCTGAAGGTTCTACTTTACAAGTAAGCGAAGAAGGTACTTATTTTGTAGAAACCAATTATGGTAGTTGTACATCTAATTCGTTTTCTAATCGCGTTACCATTAGTGAAGTTAGTATATCTGGTGAGGCAGATGCCACAATTGTATCTAGTTTAGGCAACCCATATTGTCCAGAACAAGGTCTTACCACATTAAGCACCATAGGTGGTATTAGTTATCAATGGTTTAAAGATGGTGAAGAAATACCTAATGCTACAAATCAAATGTACCAAACTAATGAGTCTGGTATGTTTTCAGTTCAAGTAGATTTAGGTGATTGTTCTGCTTCTGGCACTATAGATTTAGTGAGCGAGCTTTTTAATAGCACCATTAATGTAGATGACGTTAATCAAATTTTAGAGGATGAAACTTTAAGTATTGAAATAACAACAAATGCTATAAGTCCTGAATTTGTATGGTATTTAAACAATGAAATTATTGTTGATGCTACTGAAAGCTATTATGATGCTACAGAAATTGGAGATTATAGAGTCGTTATTACAGAAACTGACGGTTGTAATGGCTCAAGAACTTACGAGTTTGTTATAGAGCAAGGCATAGAGCCTTTTCCAGATGTAGAAAAAATACCAAATGTTATCAGTCCAAATGGAGATATGATTAATGACACTTGGGTTATTCCATTACAATATACCAGCGGAACAAACACTGAGATAGTTATACTTAACGACCAAGGCAAGTTGGTTTTTCAAACCTTAGACTATCAAAACAATTGGCCTGAGTATAATTTAAATCTAAAAAGTGTCAACCAACTGTTCTATTATATCATTACGACAACAGATGGTAAAGTAAAAAAAGGATCAATAACTATAGTGAAATAAAATGAAAGCACGCCTATTGATTCTAACCATATTATCCTTTTCAATTCAGTTGGTATTGTCTCAACAAGATGATGGCATAGTTGCTTTTGATTTACCATTAAGAAATTCTTTGTTTTTTAATCGTTATAACATTAACCCAACGTTTACATTTGTTAGAGAACAAAACAAATACATTAGCTTTAATAGTAAAAGAGATTGGATACAATTTGAGAATGCACCAGAAATGTTTTTAGGAAGTTTTTCTGGTCGTTTTTCAGAAAATATTGGTGCTGGTATTGCTGCTTTTCAACAAAATTATGGTGTATTAACAACCTTTGGTGGTTTACTTAACTTTGCCTATAATGTTAAGTTGAACACAGATAGCAACTTAACCTTTGGTCTTAACGTTGGTGCTTATAAAAGTGGTGTTAACACTTCTAATGTTATTACAAATTTTGACGATCCTTCATTACAGAATGTTCCTGAGAACTTCTTACTTACCGTTAATCCAGGTATTAATTATGGTACAGAGTTTTTAGACTTTGGTATTTCTATCAACAACCTTGTGCTCTACAATTTTGAAACATCTTCAATGATAGAAGATAATCCAAAACAAGGCATTAAAGCACATGTAATGCATACAGGTTATTTTAATAGCAGAGGCTTCTTTAAGGATACTAAATTATCTGGAATTCTTATGACAGAATTCAGAAAAGATCAAACTATAATTTCAGGTCTTGCCTCTTTAAATGTACCAAAAGGAATTTGGTTTCAGATAGGTTATAACAATCACTACGGAGTTTCTGGCGGAATTGGCATTAACATCACAAAAAACATTGCATTAGAATATAATATTGAAAAATCTATTGGCGAATTGGTTGAATTTGGATCCTCACACGATGTCGCTTTGGCTTATAGATTCATAACTAAGAAAAAATACAAATATAACGGAGATGAAAAAGTAAGTGGCTTATTTACAAAGAAAAGAACCAAACCTATTGTAGAAGCTACAGAAGAAGAACTTGAAGGCATAAGAGAACGCGCTGCAGAACGAAGAGCTCAAGCAAAACTCAATCGTGAGGCTGAGGAAAAAGCTAAAAGGGATGCAGAAGCTAATGCATTAGAAAAAGCACAGCAACTAGCAAAAGAAAAGGCAGAACGTGAAGCCAAAGCGAAAAAAGCACGCTTATTAGCAGAACAACAAGCTAAGAAAGAAGCTGAAGCTAAACTTTTAGCTGAACAGAAAGCAAAAGAAGAAGCAGAAGCTAAAGCAAGAGCACAACAATTGGTAGAGCAAAAAGCGCGTGATGAAGCTGCTGAAAAGGCACGCTTATTAGCGGAGCAACAAGCTAAAGAAGAGGCTGAAGCTAAAGCCAAGCTTTTAGCTGAACAAAAGGCAAAAGCAGAAGCAGAAGCACAAGCAAGAGCGCAACAATTAGCAGAAGAAAAAGCGCGCGAAGAAGCTGCAGAAAAGGCACGTTTATTAGCGGAGCAACAAGCCAAGGAAGAAGCTGAGGCTAAATTATTAGCTGAACAAAAAATAAAAGAAGAAGCGGAAGCTGCTGAAAAAGCAAAACAAGTAGTAGAAGAAAAAGCGCGTAAAGAGGCTGAGAAAAAAGCAAAAGAGGAAGTCTTCCAAAGAGAGAAAGAATTAGCAGAAGCTCGTATTAAGAAGCGTCAAGAAGAACTTGCTGCTCAAAAACAAGCTGAAGAAGCAATTAAAAACCCAAAAGATGAACTAGGAAAAACAATTGCTAATCTAGCTAAAGATGCTGAAACATCTAGTACTGAACAAAAAAGACTTATTAAGGATCTTGAAACCATTGTTGAAACCAAAGACGAAGATTTAAAGGACTTAAAAGAAGAAAACGATTTAAGCGACCAAGGCGTTACTGTGCAGCCAAAACCGTTTAAAAGTGTTACCGAAGAAAACAACAGACTTAATGCTATAAAAGCAAACTTAAATACAGTTATCAAGGATCAAAGTAAAAAAATTGAATCTTTAAAAACACTTTATGAGGAAAGATACAAAACTACTGAGCTTGACGAAGTGAATCTATTCTACAAAAAGAAAATAGATAGATTAAGTTTAGAACAGAAAAAAATTGTTGATCTAAGAGAAAAGTTAGACCAAAGATTAGAAACAATTAAAACAGCAACAGAGTTTGAAAAACGAAGACGTATAAAACGTGCTGCGTATGACAATGAGCAAGATAGATATACTCAAGATAGAGCAATGTTGAAAAACATAAAACGAACTACTAAACCTAGTGAAACACCATACACTTCTGAAGATTTTGATTTTGGACAAGAACAAAGCGAAAATATTCAGATACTTAAAAATGTAAGTAACACAGAAAATGGATATTACCTCATTATTGCTGTGCATAGTAACATTAAAAAGAGAAACGAATTTTTAACCAAAGTTGTAGCGTCTGGACAAGCTAATGTAGATTTCTTCTACGATGTAAGCTCTAGTAAATATTACATTTACCAAAATAAGTTTGATAATATTAGCGAAGCCAATAAAGCCATGGAAGCTAAAGGAAATAAAGCATATAATGTAAAAATGACCCTCGTGAAAATAGAAAATTAATAAGTTAAGCAAGTTTCTTCTCAGTTTCATTGCCCCACAAGAAGCTAAGAGGAAGTAAAAACAAGTATCATGAAAAAACCTACTTTTTCAAGAACATTCGTAATCGTAATAGCACTATGCTTTAGCGTGCTAAATTATGCACAAAATTATGTGCCATTTACACCAAGATTTAATGAAGACCTAAAAGGAGATATTGTATTAATCGGAAATAATATTCTCGGTCCAAACAATAATCCTTTTAATAACGGAAATGTCTACAATCATAATGTCAATATGCAGTATATTGACATAGATAGTGATCCTTCTACTTTTAGTTCATCTAGTGCAGATTTAGAGATTCCAAACCCTAACTGTTACAGAATTATATATGCAGGTCTATATTGGGGAGCTGTAAATCCTGGTACAGCACCTATAACCAATGTAAAACTTAGAGGACCCTCTGGTGGCTATAATGATGTTACTGGAACAATTATTTTTGATGCTAATGGCAGTACTATAGATGGTGGTGATAGTTTTTCTTATGCATGTTTTGCAGATGTAACAAACATTGTAACTAGTTTTGGTTCTGGTGCTGACTTAGGAACCTATACTGTTGCCAATGTTTCTTCTGGTGTAGGTGAAACAGCAAATTTCACTCCATATAATGGGACAGGACAATCTGCTGGTTGGTCATTATTTATAGTATATGAAGACCCTACCCTTCCTGGTAAATCTATAACCAGTTTTGACGGATTTAGTGCTATAAGTGTTCCTGGTGGGAATCCTAATTTAGATATTCCTGTTAATGGCTTTAGAACAGTTCCGGCTCCGGCTCCTGTTAGAGCGAATTTTGCATTTGCTACGCTTGAAGGTGATAGTCCAATTTTAGGTGATCGTCTAAGATTAAATGGTGTTAGTTTGTCAACAACAGATCGTCCTGTTTCTAACTTTTTTAATAGCTCGGTTACACGCTTAGATGCTACTCCTGTCAACAATCGTGTGCCCAATAGCACCAACACTCTTGGTTTTGATACTGGTACAATTGCTATTCCCAACCCAGGGAATTCAGTGATTGCAAACGATGCTACTTCTGGTACAATTCGTTTAGAAACCAGTGGAGATACTTACTTTCCATATTTCTTTGCATTTGCTGTAGAAATTATAGAACCCGATATTGTACTTACAAAAATTGTTGAAGATGATGCTGGTAATGATATTGGTGGACAATTAGTAGATCTTGGTGCGCAATTAAATTATGTTATTGGTTTTCAAAATGTAGGTAATGATAATGCTACCAACTTTCAAATAAGAGATATTCTTCCTATTAATATAATTTACAATCATCCAACAGATTTAATTTTACCACCTGGTGTTACGGTTGCAAGTTACAATCCTACAACACGTGAACTAGTCTTTAATATTGACAACTCTCTTGTGGAAGAAAACGATCCACGTTACGAAATTCGTATCGAAGTTGAAGTGGTGAATAGTTGTGGTGATCTTGCTGATGCTTGTTCTAATATTATCAATAATCAAGCTTTTGCAACCTATAACGGATTTTTTAATCCTACTTTTCAAATTACAGACGACCCTAGTTTAAATAGTAATACAGGCTGTCTTTTAACTCCACAAGCTACAAACTTCTTAGCAGATTTAGATTGTGAATTTTTAGAAGAAATCGTTTTATGTGGTGATACAGTAGAACTTACTGCTGCTGATGGATATGATTCTTATTCATGGTCAACAAGTCCTTCTGGAACACCAGTTATTGGTAATACACAAACCATAACAGTAGATAACACCGGAACATATTATTCATTTAATACAGCTACAGCACCATGTCAATCCATAGAACAAATTTTTGAAGTCGAACTCTTTGGTGGTGATATTGAAAATCCTGTTATTCCTTATGCAGATGAAGTGGTTACTTGCCCTAATGATGGCAAACTATTACCAAACATATTTTTATGTGGTGCAGATGATTCAAGATTTATTGAAACCAATATTTCAGATTCTATATCCATTATATGGGAACAATTAGATGAATCTAGCTGTGCTGCCGTTTCAAATCCTGATTGTGCTAACGAAGATGCTACTTGTACATGGAATGAAGTTGCTACTGGTACAGACTTTTTAGCAAATGCTGCAGGACAATTCCGATTGACCATCAATTATCCTGGTGGATGTTTTAATCAATTCTACTTCAATGTCTATCAAAATTTATTAGTGCCAACTGTGGTTTCAACAGATATTATCTGTACAACAAACGGAAGTATAACTGTTAACAATGTGCCTTCCGGCTATGAATACAGTATAGATGGCACCAATTACCAAACTAGTAATGTGTTCTCTGTAAATACACCTGGCACCTATTCTGTCTATATAAGGCAAATTGGTGTACCTACTAATCCTTGTATCTTCTCTGTTCCTGATGTTTTAATAAGAGAAAGAGATTTTACAGTAACATCAACCATATCTCAACCACTTTGTTTTGGAGATAAAGGAAGCATTCAATTAGCAGCAAATGATGTTGATCCACAATATACG
>NZ_JAOARH010000006.1 GCF_025210595.1 Winogradskyella sp. | reverse complement strand
GCTGTTGGAACTTGTGGACAACGTTGTACTTCTACACGTCGTCTAATCATTCACGAATCGGTTTATGATAAAGTAAGAGATGCTATTGTTGGTGCTTATGGACAATTAACAATTGGAAATCCATTAGATGAAAAGAATCATATAGGACCATTAATTGACAAAGACGCTGTAGATACGTATTTAGCTGCTATTGAAAAAGCAAAAGCTGAAGGTGGAAACGTATTAGTAGAAGGTGGTGTATTAGAAGGTGAAGGTTATGAGTCTGGATGTTATGTGAAGCCAGCGATTATCGAAGCTGAAAATCACTATGAAATTGTACAACACGAAACATTTGCTCCAGTATTATACTTAATTAAGTATTCTGGTGAAGTGGAAAATGCAATCGATATCCAAAATGGAGTAGCACAAGGATTATCTTCTGCAATCATGACTGAAAGCATGAAAGAAGCTCAAAAATTCTTATCATATGCTGGTTCTGACTGTGGTATTGCTAATGTAAATATTGGTACTTCTGGTGCTGAGATTGGTGGTGCATTCGGTGGAGAAAAAGAAACTGGTGGTGGACGTGAGTCTGGATCTGATGCTTGGAAAGTATACATGAGAAGACAAACCAATACAATCAACTATTCTGATGAGTTACCTTTAGCTCAGGGAATTAAATTTGATTTGTAAGAGATAATCAAATATTAAAATTATTAAAACCACATCAATTGATGTGGTTTTTTTATTTAATCTATTTCAGGGTAATATTAAGAGGTTTTAGATTTTTTTAATATCGTATATTCTACATCTTAAAATACTAATTAATAGGTGAAAACGTTTTAGAGCTTAGTCTTTGGAATAAAAATTGTACTAATTAAACTATTAAGCGTCTGTGTAGTCTAATTTTTATATGAATCAAAAAGAAATTCAACATTTATATTGGCGAGCAGGTTTTGGAATTAATCCAATACTGCTTAGTAATACTTCTTTGAGCAGAAAGAAAGTTGTTGATGTGCTTTTTCGTAACGCAGAACCTATAACGCCTTTGTATATAGATCTTTCTTATTTAGATGGAATAAATCCTTCAGACCTTAAAAAGTATCCTTCATTAGAAAAAGAAATAAGAGATAAAAGCAGTAAAAGTATTTTAGAACTGAATTATGCTTGGGTCAATCGGCTTATAAATCCTACCGAATTGCTAAGAGAACGAATGACGCTTTTTTGGGCCAATCATTTTGTATGCAGAGATCGCAATCCGCTGCATATGCTTCAGTATAATAATACACTAAGGGATTACGCACTTGGTGATTTTAGAGATTTTGTAAAAGCAATTTCTAAAGAGACCTCTATGCTTAAATATTTAAACGGCAAGCAAAATAGAAAGCGTCATCCTAACGAGAATTTCGCCAGAGAATTAATGGAATTATTCACATTAGGTGAAGGTAAGTATTCAGAAAAAGACATAAAAGAAAGCGCTAGAGCATTTACGGGTTATAACCATAATTTTTATGGTGAGTTTGTATTTAGAGAAAACCAGCACGATGATGGTTTTAAAACGTTTTTTGGCGAAACGGCACGTTATAATGGCGATGATATCATTGATAAAATACTAGAACGAAGAGAATGTGCTCAATATGTCTCAAGCAAAATCTATCGTTATTTTGTAAATCCTGTGCCAAACAATACTCACATAGAAGCTATGACTGAGGTGTTTTATAAAGATTATAATATTGAAAAATTAATGCGTTTTGTTTTTCTGTCAGATTGGTTTTACAATGATAAAAATATAGGAGCAAAAATAAAATCTCCAATAGAGCTCTTGGTTGGTATTGCAAATACAGTTCCTGTGAAATTTGAAAGAGAAAAAGACTTGTTGGTTATTCAGAGAATATTAGGGCAATCATTATTAAATCCACCTAATGTTGCTGGCTGGAAAGGGGATAAAGCATGGATAGATGCTAATACTATAATGGTAAGGTTAAAGTTACCTTCTGTTTTACTCAACAATGCTTTAATATCTCTTAAAGAATATGGAGATTTTAATGATAAATTCAGAAAGCAATATTTTAAGAGAACAAAAGGAAAATTGCCTTTTAAAGTTTTACCTAATTGGGATGTTTTTTCTAAGAATTTTGATTCTATTGCAACTGAAAATTTAACAGACATAATCATTCAGGGAACTATAAACAAAGGTACAGCAAGCTTTTTAAACACTTTAAGTAAAGCTTCTAAGCGCGACTACTGTGTTCAGTTAATGTCTTTGCCGGAATATCAAATGTGCTAGTTATGGATAGGAGAAAGTTTATTAAAGATTCTGCATTAGCGAGTAGCTTGTTTTTCGTTCCTAGTTTTGTTAAGGCATTTGAGGTGTTGCCAACAAATCAATTGGGTTATAAACGTTTGGTTATTATTCAATTGGCTGGTGGAAACGATGGGTTAAACACAATTATTCCTTATAATAATGATGTTTATTACAATGCAAGACCTCGTTTAGCAATTACAAAAGATGTTATAAAGCTAAATGACGATTTAGGTTTTCATTCTAGTTTAGCTCCTTTGCGCACATTATATGATAATGGTGAACTTTCAATTATCAATAATGTAGGTTATCCAAACCCTGTACGATCACATTTTAG
>NZ_JAOARH010000069.1 GCF_025210595.1 Winogradskyella sp. | reverse complement strand
TTTGCCTTCTGGAAACCCTTTTTGTTTAAACCATGTGTAATAATATTCAGGAATATTAACAAGGTATTCGCCTTTGTATTTTCCAAAAGGCATTCTATAATTGGCTAGTTCTATGAGTGCTTCTTTGTTTGGTTGCATGTTAAAGTTTTTAGCTAAAAATAGATTCTTGTCTTCGTAGAAAATTTATGGCGATTTATACTCATCGAGTTTATTGAGCTCTTCTTTAACGTAGTTATTCCAATACTCTTGAGCTTCAACGTTTATGGAGTGATTGGTTTGCTTGTCGTAAGTTTTTTGGGTTTTATCTAAAGCCTCATTAATAGCAATGTGGATTTGTCCCATTTGTTTTTTAATATTCTGATTTACAACCAAACGATCTAATTGCTGCCTAAACTTACGCACATAGAGTTCTGTAATATCAAAATGCAACTGCTCATGAGCCAAGATATAATCATCTGCTCTATCTGTTAAATACCAAGATTTATTAGGGTAAAAATGCGCTTCTACTGAAGCTGAAAAATCAACAATTCGTTTACCAGATGTTTTTAGAGAATAACCAAATGTAATACCAGAAGCGGTTAATGCTACAGCATCTGAGTTTGGATTTGGGCTTGCTTTAAAATCTTCCCATGTAAGCTTTCGGGTATTATTCCATGTAAGGGTTTCTTCATTATTAGCTGAAGTCCCAAAACATAAAAACAAAAGCGTTATTATGAGATGTTTTATTTGCATTTATTGCCAGTTAAACGTAATATCTTTTTCGATATCTGGATGTAAACTGTAATGTACAGGACAAGTATTTGCTGTATGTTCTAATATTTTTTTTGTCTTAGCATCGGCTTCAAATGGAAAATTAAGAACCACCTCAATTTTAGAAATCCTCCTTGGATTACTTGCCATTGTCTTAGTAACCTCAGCAGTTGTACCAGACATATCAACATTCATATCTCTGGCTTTTATTCCCATAACAGTTAACATACAACTTGCCAACCCTGTAGCAACAGTATCTGTAGGAGAAAACGCTTCTCCTTTACCATTATTGTCTATTGGTGCATCTGTAATTAAGGTATTACTAGACTTTATGTGCTCGCTTTCGGTTCTAAGATTACCTAAATAGGTTACTTTTGAGGTCATATTTAATTTGCTTCTACTATTCTTAAATTATCGTACTTAACGATGTACACTGCTTCATTTTTATAACCTCCAAACAACGATTTATTGTATCTAAACTTGTTCTCAGTATATTCTGTCTCAATAACATCTTCTGAAGCTTCGTATAAGTTATCCTCAGTAGCCAAACGCAACAAAATATCTAACGTTATATCAAAACCACGTGCTACATATTTACTTGGTGTTACACCAAACTCATTTCTGTAATCCTTTACAAAACTATTAGACTCATACTCATCGTAATCTTTATATACAGATGGATAATGAAATTTTAGATTTGATAGGTTGTTGTTATCAACATCCTTTCCTTCAAAAGCTCTGTTTTTATCTAACGTAACTAAAACAATTTCTGTGTTCTTTTCAATTAAAGCATTTAACATGCTAATAACGCTAGATGCAAAAAAATCTTTATTAGTTTCTAAGAATACAATTGTTTTACCTTCCTGAAATACATTTTCTAAACGCACAGGATATATAAAAAACTCATCCTCACCAGTTTTTTTACTCTTCTCTGAAAAGATTTGAGTGGCATTTGGAAACTCTTTTTTTAATAAATCACTTTCAGTTTTATGCGATCGATCTGCAATGACAACAACTTTTGTTTTTAAACTATCCTTTTTTACAAAATCTATAATTGCTTTTTGTAGTAACTTATCTTCTGGTATGGTTTGAAATACATTAGCATAAACTTCTCTTGGTTTATTTAATGCTGCAATAACAGGTACTCTATCGCTTTTTAAAGCATTTGCAACTCTATCAAAACTCTTTTCTTCAATAGGACCAATAACAGCATCATATTCTGAAAAATCATGATCTGCTAGCAGCTTGCTCGTAGTAGAAGCCATGTAACGTGTATCTAAAACTTTTAAATCTGTTGAAATGCCTAATTGCTTTGCAGAATCTAATGCCATTCTTACACCAACATGAAAATCTAAAACAATAGACAACAACTTATTCTGTTTTATCTCTGCTTTTGTTTCCTCTACAGAATCTACATCAATTTTATGTAACTGATATGGTAACATTAAGGCTAATTTCTTAGTCTTAAAATTTGTGATGTTAGACTCTAATTTTGTAGTCTCTACATCAGATAAATTTTCTGATGTATTAACAGATGCCGGAATTTTTAATACCATTCCTGCTTTTAATCCACTTTCCTTAAGTTCCGGATTTAAAGTTTCTAATGCTTCTTGTGTTAAACCTGTTTTGACTTTTAATCTGTAAAAGCCTTCTTTTGGCAATACTTCATAATAATTGTACTTAGATTCAATCACCTTTTCGTCTTCATCCTTAACATTAGGCACATTTAACTCATCACCTGGTTGAAGTATAGGTTTCATCTCTGGGTTTAAAGCTTCTAACTCAGCTACAGTAATTCCAAATTTATAAGCCACACGCCATTTTCCTTCTTTAGGTAAAACGGTGTACTTTTTAATTGTATTCTTGTAAGTCTGCTTAGATAAAAAGGTTTTATATCTAGGAATTCTAACCTTGTCCCCTTTTTTAAGGTTTTCAGAATACAAAAAACGATTTGCTTTTTTTATTTCCTCTTCTGAGACACCATATTTTTTAGACAATCCGTAAAGCGTTTCTTTTCGTTTTACTTTATGATTTTTATAACCTATGAGTTCTTTTGATTCTTCTTCAATAGGTTCGTTTTTAATCTTTGAATTTGGTATAATTAAAACCGTATTGGGCTTAAAATTAGACTTTGCATCAGGATTTAACGCTAAAATATCGAAAGGTGTTACCAAATAAGTTTTAGCAACACTCTCAATGGTTTCACCTTCCTTTATTTTGTGCTC
>NZ_JAOARH010000068.1 GCF_025210595.1 Winogradskyella sp. | reverse complement strand
GTTTTTGCATCGATAATATCACCGCTTGCCATCATATTGACTGCCTGTTTAAATGGTATTTCTAATATTTCTATTTCTTCGTGCTCACTCTCTAAACCACCTCCATCATTTATTTTCATAGCATCATTATACTCTGCTACATATAAATACATCTTTTCTGTTAATGCTCCTGGTGATGTATAAGCAGTTAACACTTGTTTGGCATCATTAATTTTATAACCCGTTTCTTCTTCGGTTTCTCTTATTACAGTTTCTAGAGAATCATCATTACCATCAATTGCTCCTGCACAAACTTCAATAGACATTGCCTCTCCACTATTAACTTCATAAATAGGCATTCTAAATTGTCTAGTTAAAATTACAGTTCTTCTTTCTGTATTATATAATAATATAGCTGCACCATTTCCACGATTATAAGTTTCGCGAGATAATCGTTTCCATTCACCATTTTTAAACTTAAAATCATAATCTATACGATCTAATTTTGCCCAAGCTTTTGAAAGATTATTGTGTTCTATATTTTTTAGATTATTCATAAGCCTATCTTAAATCTTGCCCTTTGTAAAAGATTTTATTAGTCTTTTTTGTTAAACTGTTCTCTTGCTTCAGTTTCAATATTTAATTGGTTGATTCTGACATCAACTTTTCTCTTAAAATCGGTATCTGCAATGGTTGCTACATTATCTAAATAGCGTACTACTTCTTGTCGTCTTATATCACTAAAATCTAGTCCTTTCATGTTAGCTCGCATCAATTCTTGCAACATACCAAACTTAGTGTCGTAATCCTTCTTAAAATATATTTCAGGATTTTCGAACCAATCTCGTTCTAAATCAAAATCGGTCAATCGTAATGATACTGCCTTTTGGATATTACGAACATCTCGAGATGAAAAGAATGGAAATATTTTCTGAATTTCAGTATATAAATGTGCATAAAACATATGCTCATTATCCTTGTATTTGCTCGATACTTTTTCAAAGGTATCTAATACTCTCTCTTCAGTTGGTTTATCTATTTTTTCTAAAATTTCACCTAGATTCTTAGCAACTTGCTGAGCATCGAGATAATTGTAATCGTTAGGGTTGCTCATATTTATAAAATCTGGCATGGTGTCTTCTAACTTTCTCCACCATAAATAATCCTGATCTACAAAATCTTTTTCATTACGCGCTCCATCTATTTTAAAACGTCCTTGCACACGCGAAATCACAGCCTTATCTAGCATTTCAGGCAAGTTCGTAAATAAACCTATGGAACTGTTACCGTAATTAACAGCATAAGCGCCTTCGGTATATCTTAAAAATACTCCGATTACTTCTTTAACACCTGCTGATACCCCTTGTGTTGTACGTTCCTGTAGGTTATTCTCTGCATCATCTATTGGTGCAAAAATGAGCCGTGTTGGATCTTGCAGAGGTTTCATCCACTCTACCATTTTCTCGGCAGAACCACCTTGAAATGTACTAATCAACGTATCTGGCATAGGATGGAATAAAAACGGAATATCTAAATTTTCACTATGCTCTTTTAGTCGAGTTGCAATGGCTGCAATTAACATACTTTTTCCTGTACCAGGAATTCCGTAACCCATAAATACAGGCATAAAACCACCTAATTCCTGAAACGGATTTTTCTTGGCTTCAAAATCGTAGCTCAACAAGCGTTCTGTTAAACGTCTTGCAAAATGCTTGGCATCTTTGTTACCTACTATCTGTTCAAACTGTATTTTATTAAACTCAACACTAACTGCTGTACCAGCAAAAACATTATTCCAACCATCAATAGCAAACTCAGAGTTTTCTAACTTATAAGCTCTATCCTCAATAGTTTCTGTATATTCTAAACTGCTTTTTCTAAGTTGAATTTCATCAATAAGTGCTTCAAAATATACTACAGTAAAATCTATAACATCTTTATCTGTCTTTATAATGTCTGGATGTCCTAAATATTTATCATAATAGAATAATTGGCACGAAATTCCTTTTAATGGAGACAAAAACGAGACTTCTGGAATACCAGCAAATTTCTGTTTCATTACAGATAAATCATCTGAAGCATGTGGCTTTAAATCGTGTAAAATTTTATATGCTGTTGCGAATAGCATAAAAGCTGTTGCTGTAAGCATTTTGCTTTCGTACTCGCGCTTTCCTGAATTGTCTAAAGCCGATTTGTTTTCACTTAAAGTGGATAATCCTGAAGCATCATAATAACTGTCCTTTACCCAAATACCAAGTGTTATTCCTTCTTGTACAGTATATAAGGTTTGGTTTAAATAAATAGGAATTGCAACAGACTCTGGCAACAAACGCTTTTTTAAGGCTAAAATGGTTTTAGATACAGAAGTTACAGATATACTACTACCATTATTAGCACGAGATAAATACAACAAAATAGATTCATCTTTACCATCATTATCTCTATTCTTAGCACGTTGACTCTGCTCCCATTGAATAGACTTTAGGTAAGATGTTGCTTCATCTCGAAGCATATCGAGCTCATTTTGTTTTATAGGGAATGTTGAGTTGTGTTCCATTTATTTTTAGTATTCAGTTT
>NZ_JAOARH010000067.1 GCF_025210595.1 Winogradskyella sp. | reverse complement strand
TTTTCCATATCTTTTTGTAACGGATAATACTTTTGGTAAATCATATCTTGATTGCCAAAATCACCATCAGATTTTGCTTCAGAATTTCCCATAGCTTCTATAGATATGTTTTCACCCAAACGACCATAAACAGGTTTTTGAACATAACTATATAGACCTGGTTCTTTGCTTAAATACGTTTCTGCCAAAATTGAATTTGGGAAGTTTTTGGTAATATAAGCCAAGAATTTTTTGTTTTGCCAAATAGCTGTAAAAGGTGGATTTAAGATTACAACTTTTTCGTTTATAATGAGGTCTGAAAGCGTTTGAGCCAATTCAGGCTCGTCATTAAACATCCAATCCCAAGGCACCATTTTAAAAAGCACATCAATATCTTCGTACTCGTCACCAATTTGATGAAAAACACCTTCATCTGAAAATATCACATTTTCAAGATCAGAATAAAACGGTTTATAACCAGCTTCGTAAGCAATATCTATAATGCAATTTACATTCTCTTTGTCTTCAATATAACCAAATGAAGTTCCTAAGAATGTTGGATTGTCCTTTCCTAATAAAGGTTTAAGATTAGAAAGTGTATCCTTAATATCGTATTTAAGTGTATTAAAACTTTGTGGATTACCTTTTAACTTTTCGAGCTGTAGTGGTTGCCACAAAAGTGTTTCTGGAATGGTACTACAAGTATCTGCATTAAACTCTATAATATGACCATAATCAGATTTTAAGCCACCATTAATATCAAAACGTCCGTAAAGAAAAGGGTGCTTATTCTTGTTTTTCCAGCTATGCTCTATACAAGTATGAAAGGATAAAGGAATTCCTAATTCACTTAATTTGTTTTCTGCAATAATTTTATCGGTAGCGCGCTGAAATAAGTAAAAGGCTTCATCAGAGATACGACGTAATTGTTCAACTTCAGAACGATAAATGCCAAGTAATTCTTCTGAGAAGTAATCTTCTTCTAAGTACCAATGTAAACGATGAGGAACGTGTTTTTTTTTGAGACGTTTTATCTCTTTAAAACGACTATCCTCCAAACGATCTAAACGATTTTCCGCTGCCATATCCTCTAGATGATCTTCCAGGTACGTTAACTTTACGAGATGTTGCTGAGCTCTTTAAATCGTTTTTTAAGCCAGTAGATTTATTATAAGCTGAAGCATTTTTGTAGTTACTTTGGTTTGGTGTAACATTACGCATACTTCTGTTAAAGTAAGAAGCTGCTAAAGAATAATATAATATACCTCTTAAACCAGAATGACGACTATAAGATGACTCATCACTTTTCATTTTCTTTAAAGACAATGTATCTGTTGTGCCTTCTAAGGTATGTACTATGGCTATAGATTTATCTTTTTCGTCAATGATGCGCTCGTCAATAATTTTGTAATCATTACCTGGTTCTACTTCTTCAACCTCTGTAACAACACCTTTTGTAGATTCATAAACGGTTTCTTGAGTAGCATCTTTAATTCTTGGGCCTACATTTTCTCCGCCACAATTTTGTAGTGTAAGAGCGGCAGAAACAGCAGCTAACAAAGTTATTTTTTTAGTTAAAGCTAAACCAGTTATAATTTTTTTATTCATCTTTGACGAGTTAATTTCTTCAAACATAATCAATTTTTAATGAATAAAAAAGCACTTATCCCATTTGCCGTTTTTATTGCAGGTTTATGCTCAATTATATACGAATTACTAATAAGCACTACAGCTACTTATTTTTTGGGTGATGGTGTAAGACAGTTCTCTATCATTATTGGAGTTTATTTGTTTTCGATGGGTATTGGTGCATTTTTATCTAAGTTTTTAAAACATAAACCACTTACTTTTTTTATTAATGTAGAATATCTTCTAGGCTTTATTGGAGGAATATCTGTGCCTTTACTTTATATGCTGTTTGTGTACGTATCACCAATGGTGTTACAGATAAGTTGCTTGGCAATAATTTTTGTTATTGGGTTGCTTACAGGTATGGAAGTACCATTGCTAACTTTTGCACTTGAGGAAAGTAATATAAAGAACAATCTTTCTAATGTACTATCCTTAGATTATATTGGCGGACTTATTGCTACACTAATATTCCCTTTTATTATTCTGCCCTTTGTTGGATTGTATTATTCATCTTTAATTTTTGGAATCGTTAATATTGTTTTAGGAATTGTATTGAACTACACTTTACTTAAAAACAAAAAACGGAATAGTATTTATGGTTTTATAGCCATTATGGCATTATTAACGTTAGTGTTTTTTGGCGGGAAACTATTAAAGGTTTGGGATCAGAAAATTTATAAACGACCAATTGTGTTAAATGAGCAGACACCTTACCAGAAGATAGTAATGACCAAAACTCAAGGAGATGTTAGGTTGTATTTAAATCGTGTAATTCAGTTTTCATCTGCAGATGAGCATCGTTATCATGAATCTTTGGTGCATGTTCCTTTGGCAATGCACCACAACCCAAAGCGTGTTTTAATTCTTGGTGGTGGTGAAAATTTAGCGAGTAGAGAAGTGCTAAAGCATAACTCTGTACAACAGGTTGATGTGGTTGATATAGATAGTACCATGTTTCATTTAGCCAAACAGAACCAATACCTAAAGGATATTAACCAAAATGCTGCTACTAACAAAAAAGTGAATCTCATCGCAGAAGATGCCTTTACCTATCTGTTTAATAACACTGAAAAGTACGATGTTATCATTGCAGATTTACCAGACCCAACCAATCAGGCTCTTGCAAGATTGTATAGTAAGCAGTTTTTTTTAATGGCAAAACGCAACTTAAAGCGAGATGGTGTTTTTGTTACACAATCTGGTGAGATTTATTTCTCAAACACCGTGTTTAGCTGTATTAATAATACTTTAGAGTCGGTTTTTGAAAAGGTACAACCTTACCACACGTACATTCCTTCGTTTGGTGATTGGGGATTTATTATTGCCAGACATAATGGGACTACGAATGAAGTAAATACAAAAGCTCTACCAAACGATTTAAAGTACCTTAACGCAAATCAAGTAGAGCAAGCTTTTATTTTTCCTGATGATATTACAATTGCAGAAACCAAACAGAACACTTTAGACAACCCAATTATACTCAATTACTTTTTAGATGAATGGGCTAAATGGAAAGTGGATTTTGAGGGAGGGACTAAGTAGAAATGATATTGGTTTAAAAGGTTAGATAATATAAAAAAGGACAAGCTATAAACTTGTCCTTTTCATTTTTTTGATTGGTATTTGGTCTAATTACTAACGCTACCAGAGCCACTAATTTTAGTGTTTTTACTAGTTGGTGTGCCAGAATAGTTAACATCACCAGAGCCAGAAATTCTAACATTTAACTCTCCATTACAAACCACATCTGCATCACCAGAGCCAGCAATTTTTACAGAGACGTTAATACTATCTAAGTTTGTACCATCAAAACCACCAGAACCTGCAATCTTTGCAGTTAAGTCTTTTGTAGAACCTCTTAATTCTATATCACCAGAGCCTGCAATACTACTTTCTGTAGTGTTAGATTCTATATTAAGGTTAATATCACCAGAGCCTGCAATAGCGACTTTAAAATCGTCAGTTTTAATAGTTCCTGAATTGTCAATATCACCAGAGCCAGCTAAAGAAACTGATGAAATAGATTCATAAGGAACCGTTACAACGATAGTTTTAGTTGGTCTTATGTTAACACCATCTTTAATCTTAACGATTAGTTTACCGTCTTTTATTTTGGTAACAATGTATTCCATTAAATTAGCGTCCCCTTTTATGGTAATGTTACCTTCTTTGCCTTGTACGAGTTTAAAATCCATTGGTCCTGCAGCTTTTAAACCCTCGTAGTCACCTGTTGTTCTTGTGATTGTAGTAATGTTACCGTCACCTTTCTTTTTTTTCCATTGTGCACAAGCTGTTGATACACTTAGCATCAATGCAATTACTGTAATTGATTTTAATAATTTCATTTGTTAAAATTGTTTGTTTACTGTTCGTTTATTGATTATTAAGTTATTGTTGTTTAAAACTCACACTTCCGTATTGAGATTTAATTTTAACCAGATTACCTGAACCTTTTGAGCCATGATAACCGTTATATTTCTTATCAGTTCCATCTACTTCTTTATTAGTGAAGTTAAAATTGTCTGAGTCTCTAAGTGAAGCATATTCTAAATCTATATCAAAATCAAAATGGTAGCCACTATCATAACCTATAGTCATACCCATAAATTCTGAATTAATAGAAATACTTTGTGCTTTTGAGGCAATATGATCTATTTTTAAAGAGCCATAGTTTGCTCTAATACTTATGTTTTTATAAACATTACCTAACCTAAGAGAGAGATAGTCTCCATTGCCCTTAATGTTGTTAGCGTTTTCAATTTTTAAAGAACCATAATCGCAAACATATTCTATGTTTTCAACAACTTCAATGACAGATTTAGAGTAGTCTGCATTCAGCTTTAAATTTTCTGTTTTGGCAACAGTAAATCCACTATAATCTGCATATATTCTTCCTCCTTTTATAAATTCAAAATAGCTGTTGTTGGTATAGTCAAAGCGTATTTCGTTGTTATCTGACAGTAACTCTTTAGTGGTTATTTTACCATAGTCGCATATAATTTTTGCATTGCCTTCTAATCGATCTAAATTAATGGAACCATAGTCATTATTTAAATCTACGTTACCAGACATAGGCATTTTAACTACATAGTTAATTTCTAATTTTAGATTCATCCTTTTTCCCCAATTCCACCAATTTTTGCTATTTTTTCCTATTTTGGTAATTGCAGAAACAAAATCATTGCTTTCAGAGAATTCTACATTAATTCTATCTAATCTATCCTGAACTTTTTCTGCATTGTTACCTGTGACTTTAATAGTAATGTCAAAATCTATTTGGTTTTTATCCCAGGTTATAACTTCTAAGTTGCCATAGCTGTTATTTATTTTTAGTGTTGCGTTAGAGGAAACATTATACGATTTTTTAATGTTACGTTCCTTAGACGTCTTTCTTACTTCTAGTTTTGAATTTGCTAATGCAAAAAAGGGTACTAGTAAGAAGAGTAGTGCTATTCTATAGTGTATTTTTAGGTTCATTATTGCTGTTTTTTAGTTGTTTAATAGTTTCAATTTGTTCTAGAACTGTATTTAAAATGTCAATTCTATTCTGAAAGTTGTTAATCATGGCATAAATAACACGCTGATCGTTGTTACTTTCAGTTAAGTCGGTTTTTAATTTTCGATAGTCTTTTTCTAAGAGTTCTATTCTATTTAAAGCATCTGAGATAACTTGTTCTGTAAACGGCGAACGTTCTTTATCTAATTTTTTTAGCTCAGATTCTATAGTTGCCGTAAAGAAATCTTGTGTTTCAGACATTTCTGGTGATACACTTGCTAAATCCATAATTTCTGGTTGGCTATTAACTGTAGTAAACACACTAAAACAAATCACTAAAGAAGCTGCAATAGCTAAAAATGGTTTCCAATAAAATCTAGATGATTTTTTAGATTTAGCCGAAGCTAAACTATCACTCTCAAGTTTTGCTAAAAATCTATTTTCATGCCCATTGTTAGGTGTGTTAATATCAAATTCACCTTTAAGCTCATTAAATAAATCATCTAAAGTGTCTTTTTGCATAATCTTTACCTTTAAGCGGGTTGCATTAGTTTTTGACGTAAACTTTCTTTTGCTCTAGAAATCATTGTTCTGCAATTAGCATAAGAAATATTCATAATGTCACAGATTTCTTCATAATCATAACCTTCAATAAGATGTAAAGTCAAGCCTAAACTGTAATTTGGTTTTAAGGTTTTCATTACACGTATTATCTGTTTTACTTTATCTGTATTGTGGTCACCTTCTTCGATGCCGTTATCATCTTCAACTTTATACATTACAGTATCTAAAGGCACTTCGCTATGTTTGGTAATTTTATTATAGTGAGCAATACTATTATTCACCACAATTCGTTTTAACCATGCACCAAATAATTTAGTATCCTCTAGTGTATTTAGTTTTGTAAAAGCCGTTAAAAATGACTCTTGCATAATGTCCTCAGCTTTATAAGAATCTTTTACAATTCTTAATGCTGTGTTATACATGGCTTTGTTATATCTATTGTAAACTTCCAACTGCGCACGTTGGTTACAAGATTTACAAAGCAACAGTAACTGTTCGATATTTTGATTGGTTGATGTCAAAAAAACAATTGCTTTGGTATATAGATGAAAGGTTTTATTAAGTGTTACAGTTTTACTAAAAAAACTTTTATTTTTTATAAAGGTAATGGCATAACAATTGAATTTACACTAGTGTGAATAACTTTGAATATCTTATAATGCATTGATATTCAATATGAAGTTAATTATTAATACATTTAAACCAATGCTATTCTGCATGTTTTAATGACAGAATGGCTTAAAAATAATATGAAGAAATCAAATTTTTTAAGTCTTGACAGTTTGTCATTTCAGGATTTTGACGAAAATTCAGAATTAATTCCATTAATGACACCTGAAGATGAAGAATTAATTAATAGTGAATCGCTCCCAGAATCGTTACCAATTCTACCTTTACGAAATACTGTCTTATTTCCAGGTGTTGTTATCCCTATTACAGCAGGAAGAGACACTTCTATAAAGTTAATAAACGATGCTAATAAAGGCGGAAAAGTAATTGGTGTTGTAGCCCAAAAAGACGAATCAGTAGAAAAACCAACAGCTCAAGATATCTATAAAACAGGAACTGTAGCTAGAATTTTAAAAGTTTTAAAAATGCCAGATGGTAACACTACAGTTATCATTCAAGGAAAAAAGCGCTTTCAGGTTAATGAGGTAATTTCAGAAAAACCATATTTAACAGCAACTATTTCTGATATAG
This sequence comes from Winogradskyella sp., assembly GCF_025210595.1. Lineage (GTDB taxonomy): Bacteria > Bacteroidota > Bacteroidia > Flavobacteriales > Flavobacteriaceae > Winogradskyella. The sequence continues at coordinate 56,595 of NZ_JAOARH010000067.1, read as the reverse complement.
CTGAATCAAAACCAGAAAAAGGAAACGAAGAGTTTACTGCCATTATAGATTCTATAAAGGACTTATCTTTAGAAATCATTAAAGAAAGTCCAAACATACCTACCGAAGCTACTTTTGCCATTAAGAATATTGAAAGTAATTCGTTTTTGGTGAACTTTGTATCTTCTAACATGAATCTTAAAGTAGAAGAGAAGCAAGAGCTTTTAAAAATTAATGATTTAAAAGAACGTGCGCTTCAGACTTTAAAATACATGAATCTTGAATATCAAAAATTAGAATTAAAAAATGATATTCAAAACAAGGTTCAAAGCGATATGAACCAACAACAACGTGAGTATTTCTTGCATCAACAAATGAAAACCATCCAAGAAGAATTAGGTGGAGGTATGTCTTCTGGTCAAGAAATTGAAGAAATGAAAGCACGTGCTAAGGAAAAGAATTGGGATGAGAAGGTAAATGCGCATTTTGAAAAGGAATTAGCAAAGATGCAACGCATGAATCCGCAAGTGGCTGAATATTCTATTCAGCGTAATTATTTGGATTTATTCTTAGATCTACCATGGAATGAGTTTAGCGAAGATCGTTTTGATCTTAAGCATGCCATGAAAATCTTAGATCGCGATCATTTCGGTTTAGATGATGTTAAAAAGCGAATTATTGAATACTTAGCGGTATTGAAACTTCGTAACGATATGAAATCTCCAATACTTTGTTTGTATGGCCCTCCAGGTGTTGGTAAAACATCATTAGGTAAGTCTATTGCCGAAGCTCTTGGTAGAGAATACGTAAGGATTTCATTAGGTGGACTACGTGACGAAGCTGAAATTCGTGGGCATCGTAAAACTTATATTGGCGCAATGCCAGGCCGAATTATTCAGAGTTTAAAGAAAGCTGGCACATCAAATCCTGTATTTGTATTAGATGAAATAGATAAGTTGTCTGCAGGTCATCAAGGTGATCCGTCGTCTGCCATGTTAGAAGTATTAGATCCTGAGCAGAACAACGAGTTTTACGATAATTTCTTAGAAATGGGTTATGACCTTTCTAAAGTTATGTTTGTAGCTACTTCAAATAGCTTGGCAACGATTCAGCCAGCTCTAAGAGATCGTATGGAAATTATTAACGTTACGGGTTATACGATTGAAGAAAAGGTAGAAATAGCAAAGCGTCATTTACTACCTAAGCAACTAAAAGAGCATGGTTTAGATAATAAAGCACTTAAAATAGGGAAACCGCAGTTAGAAAAAATAGTTGAAGGTTATACACGAGAATCTGGTGTTAGAGGATTAGAAAAACAAATTGCGAAAATGGTGCGTTATGCTGCCAAAAATATTGCAATGGAAGAGGATTATAATGTGAAAATCTCTAATGAAGACGTTATTGAAGTATTAGGAAGTCCAAGATTAGAGCGCGATAAATATGAAAATAATAATGTTGCTGGTGTTGTAACAGGGTTGGCTTGGACAAGAGTTGGAGGAGATATTTTATTTATAGAATCTATCTTATCTAAAGGAAAAGGAAGTCTTACTATTACAGGTAACTTAGGTAAGGTAATGAAAGAATCTGCAACTATTGCTATGGAGTATATTAAAGCTAATGCAGAAAGATTTGGTATAGATCCATTAGTTTTTGACAAATATAATGTGCATATTCACGTGCCAGAAGGAGCAACTCCAAAAGATGGTCCAAGTGCAGGTGTTACTATGTTAACATCTTTAGTATCTTTATTCACTCAAAGAAAGGTGAAAAAGAGCATAGCAATGACTGGTGAAATTACACTAAGAGGGAAAGTGTTACCTGTTGGCGGAATAAAAGAAAAGATTTTAGCTGCAAAGCGTGCTAGAATTAAAGAGATATTATTGTGCGAAGACAATAAGAGAGATATTGATGAAATAAAACCAGAATATCTAAAAGGCTTAACGTTTCATTACGTAAAAGACATGAGCGATGTTTTAGATATTGCGATTACAAATCAAAAAGTAAAAAATGCGAAGAAACTATAGATTGATTCTTTCCATAATAGTAGTATTACTATCAGGAGCTTTTGCGTTTGGGCAAGAGGCAGAATTTAAAGACGTTATTTTAGATGGAAAACCAGCAAAACTTAATGTTAATACTGGAGAAATTACTCTAGTAAATCCTGAGGATAAAATTAAATCTGTAGAATTAAGTGATGCAGTTGAAAGCTCAAATAAAGCAACTAATGACTCTAGGATTTCCGATAAATATTCAGATTTTCATACTGTAAAGGAAAAGGAAACACTTTTAGATATCGCAAATCGTTACAACACAACGTTAACAGAGTTAAAGCGACTTAATAAATTAGAAACAACTTTGGTTAATGTTGGGCAAAAACTTCAGGTTAGAGCTATTACCAATTATGGAGACCAGCTTACTGATGTTGCATCAGAAAGTGGTAATGATACTATTGCTGAAAATAGTTCTAACTCAGAAAGCATTAATGATAACGCTTCAGAGTATAGTTCTAATGTTGGCACGACACAAGCTGACATTGCAGAAAATTATTCAGGACAAGTAGAGTACATAAAAAGCACAACAGATTATCATTTAGTACAAAAAGGACAAACCTTATACAGCTTGGCAAAACTTTATGAAACAACTGTTGATGAGTTAAAATATCAAAACGGATTAAATTCTAATCTTATTATAACAGGTGAAGAGTTGCGTATTGCTAATTTTGATTCACACAATTCACAAGGAGATTTATCTGTTTGGGTCGTTTCTGAAGGTGACACTTTATACAGCATTGCAAAGAATAATGGTACTACAGTAGAAGAGTTAAAGTATCTAAATGATCTTCCAGATAATCTCATAATAGTTGGTCAAAAATTAAAGTTAAAATAGAAAATAACTTTAAGCAAAAAATAAAAAAATCATATCATCGTTTTAAGATAGATTTATTTATTTTGCAAAATCTATGATAAAGAGGGTTACCCAATTCTGTTTTATACTTTTAGCATTGCCAATGTTTGCTCAATTGGGTGGTGAGTCTACTTATCAATTCCTTAATTTAGTTTCTTCACCAAGACAAGCTGCGTTAGGTGGAAAAATCATTACCAATTTTGATCATGACGTTACGGAGGCATTATACAATCCTGCGTCATTAAATTGGCAAATGCACAACCAGTTGGCAGTAAATGTATCTAGTTATTTAGGTGGTATTACTTATGGTACTGCTGCTTATGCTTATACTTGGGATAGACATGTACAAACCTTTCATTTTGGTGTGACCTATATTAATTATGGTACATTTGATGGATACGATGTTAATGGTGTGTCAACAGGAACATTTAAAGGTAATGAAGCTGCAATTTCTGCTGGCTACAATTATAATATTCCTTTTACAGATTTTTATGTAGGTGCTAATGTAAAAATAATAACGTCTTTATTAGAGCAGTACAACTCTGTTGGTGGAGCAGTAGATATAGGTTTAATGTACATTAATGAAAAGTTAGATTTTCATGCAGCATTAACAGTAAGGAATATAGGAACCCAATTCTCTACTTACGCTGGACAGAACGAACCTTTACCTTTTGAAGTTAATTTTGGAATGTCTCAAACATTAGAGAATGTGCCTATTCGTTGGCATTTAACTTTAGAGAACTTACAAAAATGGCCAATAGGTGTAGCAAATCCAGCAAGAGCAACTACAGATTTAGATGGCAATCAAACACAAGAAAAAGTAGGTTTCTTTAATAAAGCCTTACGCCATTTAATTTTGGGAGCAGAATTATGGCCAGAGCGTGGGTTTAATTTAAGGTTTGGCTATAACTTTAGACGTGCCGAAGAATTAAGAATAATTGATCAAAGAAACTTTTCAGGACTTTCTGTAGGAGTAGGTATAAGGTTAAACTCAATGCGATTTAGTTATACACATGCAAGATATACAAGTGCATCAAACACAAGCTTTTTTGGGCTTCAAATAGATTTAGATGGGAGAAGAAGAAGATAACCTTAATAAAATGAACAAAATAGTTATAGCAATTGACGGATTTTCATCTACAGGAAAAAGTACCATTGCAAAACAACTAGCTAAACAATTAAACTATATCTATGTAGATACAGGTGCTATGTATAGAGCAGTAACCTATTTTGCATTAGATAATAATTTAATAGGAGAAGGCTTTTTTCATTCAGAAAAATTAATTGATAAGCTAGATGATATTCATATAACATTTAAGTTTAATGAAGCATTAGGTTTTGCTGAGGTCTATTTAAATGGAAAAAATATTGAAAAAGCCATAAGAACACTAAAGGTTTCTAGCTATGTTAGTCCAATTGCAACCATATCTGAAGTTCGTCAAAAATTGGTAGAGCAACAGCAATTAATGGGTAAGGATAAAGGCATTGTAATGGATGGGAGAGATATTGGTACTGTTGTATTTCCAAATGCCGAATTAAAAGTGTTTATGACAGCTTCTGCTGAAACCAGAGCGCAAAGACGTTATAAAGAATTATTAGAACGCGGCCATAATCTAAGCTATGATGAAGTTCTTGAAAACGTAACAACCAGAGATCGTATAGATTCTACAAGGGAAGATTCTCCTTTGGTAAAGGCAGAAGATGCGATTGAAATCGATAATTCTAACCTCACAATAGAAGAACAATTAGAAACTTTATTAAAGTTTGCAAAAACTAAAGTATAAAAAAGCGACCATTTAGGTCGCTTTTTTATTTTGTAAATATCTCTCTAATTAAAGATTAGGAATCACTAATTCCTGATCTGGATGAATTACATCTGGGTTTTTAAGAATATCTGTATTAGCAGCAAAGATTTCTTTGTACTTCATTGCATCTCCATAATAGTGTTTTGCAATTTTCCCTAAAGTTTCACCAGAAGCAACAGTGTGTCTTGCATATACAGACTCATCAGCTACCTTAATGTCTGCCATAATATCAGCAGGTTCATCTCCACCAATTTCTTTAATCTTATCCCAAAGTAAATTTTTCTCGTATTGCGTAGCAGCAGTTCCCCAAACTTTCAATTGTCCATCCGCTTCTTCAACTCTTCCATCTTGAATGTTTAATTGCTCTCCTAAGTCTAATACGTCTTGGTATTTTGCTTTAACCATGATTGTGTGATTTTTTAAGTATTAATAGTATTGTAAATATACCAATTTATATGCCGATTTTCTGATAAGACAAGCATCAAATTCGTATTTGTATATATGACACATAAAATATGTTGCTGGTCACTTTAAAATGAAACTTTTAATATTAAATAAAGAGTTAGGAGTGCAAATAGTTTATATCTCTTTCATTTAGAGTAGCTAATAAAATAAATATTGCTTTTTGATTTAAAAAATTAAAAAATATGATTTTTTTGTTAATTGATTGAAAATGATTAATTTTGCACACCTTTTTTGGCGGATATAAGAAAGAGGAAAAGGAATTGTAAATAAAACCATAATATACTTCTGTAGGTTTTTCCGCAAAGCTTTCTAAAACTACAGAATACAAATTTTAATCAGCAATGGCTGAAAATAAAGCAAAAGATGCTGAAGTTGTAACAACTGAAGCTACTAAAGTTGAAGCTCCAGTAATCTCTGAAGCTCAAGCAAATCCAGAAAAATTCTTAAAAGAGTTCGATTGGCACAATTACGAAGAAGGAATTGAGCAAGTAGCGGACAACAAGCTTGCAGAATTTGAAAAATTAGTATCTGAAAATTTCGTAGATACTTTAGATGATGAAGTTGTAATTGGTGAAGTAATTCATATTACAGACAGAGATGCTATTATAGACATCAATGCTAAATCTGAAGGTGTAATTTCTCTTAATGAGTTCCGTTACAATCCAGATCTTAAAGTTGGTGACAAAGTAGAAGTATTAATTGATGTACGCGAAGATGCAACAGGTCAGTTAGTATTATCTCACAGAAAAGCAAGAGTAATTAAAGCTTGGGATCGTGTAAATAATGCACACGATACAGGTGAGATCGTTAATGGTTTTGTAAAATGCAGAACTAAAGGTGGTATGATCGTAGATGTATTTGGTATTGAAGCATTCTTGCCAGGTTCTCAAATCGATGTTAAGCCAATTAGAGATTACGATCAGTACGTTAATAAAACAATGGAATTCAAGGTTGTTAAGATTAACCACGAATTTAAAAACATTGTTGTTTCTCATAAAGCACTTATTGAAGCTGATATTGAGGAGCAAAAGAAAGAAATCATTGGCCAGTTAGAAAAAGGACAAGTATTAGAAGGTATTGTAAAAAATATTACTTCTTATGGTGTGTTTATAGATTTAGGTGGTGTAGATGGTTTAGTTCATATTACAGATTTATCATGGTCTCGTATCAACCATCCAAATGAGATTGTTGAGTTAGATCAGAAATTAAATGTTGTAATTCTTGACTTTGATGAAAACAAATCTAGAATTCAATTAGGTCTTAAGCAATTATCTAAGCATCCTTGGGAAGCGTTAGGTGAAGACGTAAAAGTAGGTGATAAAGTAAAAGGTAAAGTAGTTGTTATTGCAGATTACGGTGCTTTTGTAGAAGTTGAAGAAGGTGTAGAAGGATTAGTACACGTTTCTGAAATGTCTTGGTCTACGCATTTACGTTCAGCTCAAGATTTCGTAGCTGTTGGTGACGAAATTGAAGCACAAATCTTAACATTAGATAGAGAAGATCGTAAAATGTCTCTTGGTATTAAGCAATTAACACCAGATCCATGGACAGATATTACATCTAAATATCCTGTTGGTTCTAGACACACAGGTGTAGTACGCAACTTTACTAACTTTGGTGTATTTGTAGAATTAGAAGAAGGTATTGATGGATTAATCTACATCTCTGATTTATCTTGGACTAAGAAAATCAAGCACCCTTCAGAGTTCTGTAACGTAGGTGATAAATTAGAAGTTGTTGTATTAGAACTAGATGTTGAAGGACGTAAATTATCATTAGGTCATAAGCAAACAGAAGAAAATCCTTGGGATAAGTACGAAAAAGAGTTTGCTTTAGGTACATCTCATACAGCTGCTATCACAGAGGTTGTTGATAAAGGTGCAACTATTGAGTTTAATGAAGATATCGTTGCTTTCATTCCATCTCGTCACTTAGAAAAAGAAGATGGTTCTAAACTTAAGAAAGGTGAAGAAGCAGAATTTAAGATCATTGAGTTCAATAAAGAATTCAAGCGTGTAGTAGCATCTCATACAGCAGTATTTAGAGAAGAAGAAGCTAAGATCGTTAAGCAAGCTGTTAAAAAAGCAGAAGCACAAGCGGCAGAAGCTAAACCAACTTTAGGTGATGCAAACGATGCTTTACAAGCACTTAAAGATAAAATGGATGGGAAGAAATAATTCCTTTACATTATAACTGTATAAAGCCTCTTGATTTTCAAGAGGCTTTTTTTATGGTAAATTATGTGTTTGATACTCTAATATTTTACCTTAACTTTGCTAATCAATTACGTTTGGATACTACATGAGTCAAAAAGTATTACTCAATTCTAAAGAAGTCAATATAACACTGCACAGATTGGCTTGCCAACTTATTGAAAATCACGACGATTTTTCTGAAACAGTATTAATTGGCATACAGCCAAGAGGAAAATATCTTGCAGATCGTTTGGCACAAATGCTAACAGAATCTTATAAGATTAAGAACATTCAGTTAGGGCATTTAGATATTACGTTTTTTAGAGATGATTTTAGAAGAGGTGATAAACCTCTAGAAGCCAATACTACAGAGATAGATTTTATAGTAGAAGGTAAAAATGTTGTTTTTATAGATGACGTTTTATATACTGGACGTAGTATAAGATCTGCATTAACAGCAGTACAATCATTTGGAAGACCCAAAAATATTGAGTTATTAACCTTAATAGACAGGCGTTTTAGTCGTCATTTACCAATTCAGCCCAATTATAAAGGAAGGCAAGTAGATGCTATCGATCATCAAAAGGTAAAAGTGAATTGGATTGAGAATGGAGGAGAAGATGCAGTATATTTAATTGATAAGTAAAAAGCGTAAGGTTAGTACAATAGCAAAGAATAATGCTTTAGCAATAGCCTAAAGCCAAATAATAAGTAAATGAGTGAGCTAAGTGTTAAGCACTTATTAGGAATAAAATATCTTACAAAACAAGATATAGAATTGATTTTTGAAACCGCAGATCAATTTAAAGAGGTAATTAATAGGCCAATTAAAAAGGTTCCCTCTCTAAGAGATATTACCATAGCCAACTTATTTTTTGAAAATTCTACACGTACCAAATTATCCTTTGAGCTTGCTGAAAAAAGACTTTCGGCTGATGTCATTAACTTTTCTGCATCACAGTCTTCAGTAAAAAAAGGAGAAACACTTATAGATACAGTTAACAATATACTATCTATGAAAGTAGATATGGTAGTAATGCGTCATCCTAATCCAGGAGCAGGTGTGTTTTTATCAAAACACGTTAATGCAAGTATTATTAATGCTGGTGATGGAGCACACGAACACCCTACACAAGCTTTATTAGATTCTTATTCAATAAGAGAGAAGTTAGGCACTGTAAAAGGGAAGAATGTAGTTATTGTTGGAGATATATTACATAGTAGAGTAGCGCTTTCTAATATCTATGCATTACAATTACAAGGTGCAAATGTTATGGTTTGCGGACCAAAAACACTTCTTCCAAAATATATCAAAGAGCTTGGAGTAAAGGTTGAAACAAACCTTCGTAAAGCATTAGAATGGTGTGATGTAGCAAATATGCTTAGAGTTCAGAATGAGCGTATGGATATAAGTTATTTTCCAACAACAAGAGAGTACACCCAACAATTTGGAGTTAACAAAGAATTATTAGATAGTTTAGATAAGGAGATTGTAATAATGCACCCAGGACCAATAAATAGAGGTGTAGAAATTACAAGTGATGTAGCAGATTCTAAACAAGCCATAATTTTAGATCAGGTAGAAAATGGTGTTGCTGTAAGAATGGCCGTAATATATCTTTTAGCTTCTAAAATAAAACAATAAGCTATGATTGTAGATAGAGATGGAAATATTACAATAATAACTCAAGAAAAAGCTTCTATAACGACTTTAGTGAATGCTATTGAGCAAGCTTATGATACGTATAAAAACGATCATTTAATTGTTAATTTAACGAGTTTAGACAAAATTAATTTAGAAGATATTATTGAATTTCTTCGATTAAGTAATAACCATCGTAGCGATAATAAATCTTTTGTTATTGTTACAGATAAGGTCGATTTAGATCAAATGCCAGATGAAATAGTAGTGGTGCCTACTATACAAGAAGCCTACGATATTATTGAAATGGAAGAGATTGAACGCGATTTAGGCTTTTAATCAATATTTAGCTGTTGTGCTTTTAGTCGGTAAAGTTGAATTGAAAGTAACAACTAAACGACAAATTTATGAAACTAACCATACTCGGCTGCCATAGCGCTACACCACGCACTAATACCAACCCAACATCTCAGGTTTTAGAAATTAAGAACCATATGTTTTTAATTGACTGTGGTGAAGGTACACAAGTAGAATTAAGACGTAATAAGGTAAAGTTTTCTAGAATTAAGCGTGTATTTATTTCTCATCTTCATGGAGATCATTATTTCGGTTTAATCGGTTTAGTAAGTACGTTTCAATTATTAACCAGAGAAACTGAGCTTCATATTTATGGCCCTAAAGGAATTAAAGACATTATTTTACTTCAGCTTAAGCTTTCAGAATCTTGGACTAGTTATTCGTTAGTTTTTCATGAGTTAACTTCAAAAAAATCTGAATTAATTTTTGAAGATGATAAAGTAGAAGTTTATACCATTCCTCTAAAGCATAGAGTATATACCAACGGATTTTTATTCAAGGAAAAAGAAAACGAACGTAAGCTAGATATAAATGCTGTTTTAAACGCTAATATTAATGTAGCTTACTATAGAAAATTAAAGCAAGGAGCAGATGTAGAAAATGAAGATGGAGTATTAATAGATAATGCTTTAGTTACAAAAGATCCTTTACCACCCAAAAGTTATGCATTTTGTAGTGATACCGTTTATAATGAAGACATTATTCCTATTATAAAGAATGCAACAGTTCTTTACCACGAATCTACCTTTTTAGATAAGAATGAAGACCTTTGTAAACGTACTAAGCATAGCACAGCAAGGCATGCTGCAATAATTGCTAAAAAATCTAATGTAGAAAACTTAATACTTGGGCACTTTTCCACACGTTACAATGGTTACGAAGAATTTGAAAACGAAGCTAAAGAAGAATTTAATAATGTACTTTTAGCAAAAGACGGTAGGTCATTTGAGTTTTAGTTAAATTCTTTTAGCTGTTGCACCCAATTAACAGCCTCTTCTAAGCTGCGTGAACGCTTTATAGGTATTGAAGCCATTTCTTTTTCGATATTAGCATTTATAATAGTACTACTTCTGTAGCTTACTATAGATGCTGCTATTAAAATACTATCATCTTTGTCAAAATAGGACCAAAGCACTGGGTCTATAGAATATGAATTAATACGGTTAGAAATGTAAGCTATAGTTTTATGATTTCCGAAATAGTTTCTAAGAGAGCCTAGAAGTATACTTAACTTATCCCAATTAAAATGTACTCCTTCGTTTACTTCAAGAATAAAAAAGTCGTCACATATATAATAAACACCAAAATCTAGAGTAATTTTTTTATAACTCAATGATTTTGAAAAGGATGATTCTTCAAAGTGCATGTTAGGGTATAAATAGGTTAAGTTTATCAAATCTACACTTTTTTTGATAGAAACAAAATATTGATTTAACTTCGTAAAATCATGGAAAAAGACCTAAGCGATTACAGAAAATCTTACGAAAAAGGAGAGTTATTATTAACCAATGTACCAGACAATCCAATTGAATTATTCAGAGATTGGTTTGTAGAAGTAGATACGCATTTTAATGTAGATGAGGCTAATGCTATGACAGTTTCTACAATAGGATTAGATGGTTACCCAAAGAGTAGAGTAGTGCTTCTTAAGAAGTATACCTTTGAAGGTTTTATATTCTACACAAATTATAATAGTGAAAAAGGTAAAGCTATAGAAGCTAACCCAAATGTTTGCTTATCTTTTTTTTGGCACTCTGCAGAACGACAAATAATTATTAAAGGAAAAGCTGAAAAAATTGCTGAGAATTTAAGTGATGGTTATTTTGAATCTCGTCCTCGTGGCAGTCAGCTTGGAGCCATAGCGTCTAATCAAAGCGAAATCTTAGAAGATAGAAAAACATTAGAAGATAAATTAAAAGCATTAGAGCTAGAGTATAATGATGGTAAGGATATTTTAAGGCCTCAACATTGGGGAGGATATATGGTAAGACCAATAGAAATTGAGTTTTGGCAAGGAAGACCTAACCGATTGCACGATAGAATTCGGTATAAATTACAAGAAGATTACAACTGGAAAATAGACCGATTATCTCCTTAATTTTTAAATTTATATTTACGATAAAACACCTTTTTTAACGTTTAAATTCACTTTTTTCACCTTCAAACTTGCACTTTGTCGATGTTTTACAATAAAAATCGACAAAACACACGTTTTTAATCGATTTTAACTTTTTTTTAACAATTAAGCAAAAGTAGGCTGTTAAATTAGTAATCCCAAACCTAAATTTAACCTACTTATGAAAGCTATAAAGCTATTGCCTTTACTGGCTATTGTTGCCCTCTTAGGCTTATCATCTTGCACAACAGACAGTGTAGCTAAGGATGAAATTAATTCTATAGACGTACCTGTTGCGCCACAAGCAAAACAGATTGAAATTGAAATAATGGAGCTTATTAATGCTCATAGAATTACAGAAGGTCTAAATCCTTTAAACGATCATAATACTGTTAAAGCTGTAGCTTATACACATACAGACTATATGATAGAGGTAAATAATGTTTCTCACGATAATTTTTTTCAGAGAAAACAAAGTTTACAAACAAATGCGAGTGCTAATATTGTGTCAGAAAATGTAGCATACGGATTTAGTTCAGCAGAATCGGTAGTTAATGCTTGGTTAAACAGTCCAAGCCATAAAGAAAATATTGAAGGCGATTATACAGATTTTGACATCTCAGCCGAACAAAACAATGAAGGAAAGTGGTATTTTACTAATATCTTCATTAAGCGTTAAACCGCACTAAAAGTTGATTAATAGCGAAAAAAAGCTGTCTCATCATAAATTGTGACAGCTTTTTTAATTTATAAATTAATATAGATAACTACTAACGAGTTATTCTTTATTCGGGTAATAACTTAAATCTGGTCTTATATTAGCTTCTAACTGATCGTATTTGGTGGTGAGTTTAATGACATTCCAAAATACAGCTTTTTTATCATCACCTAAAATTTCATCATTTTCTTCACCACCTTTGACAATTTCTAATTCGCTTTCACCAGCTATAGAAACCATATAGTAGCTCTCTTCACTACCAAATCCACTATGATAGACACTATAACCATTTTTTACACCTTTTGTTTCAAACAAATTTTTAACATCAGTCATGGCTTTTTTCATTTCTTTAGCATCTTTAGGTGAATAATATAAAAAGTGATATTCTCTTTCGTTTTTATCTTTAGTTGAATACCCTTCTGGCATATAAGATAGTTTGGGTATATAATGTACAATTTCATCACCATGAGAGTCATAACAACTATCCATTTCTTCAAACATTTCTCCCATTTCTTCTTTTCCCATTTTTTCTGCTAAGTCTGCCATAGGGTTTGTGTCTAATTCAGCCATATTCTTAATTGGTGATACATATACATAGCGACCGTCTTCAATACTTATAGCTGTCCAGCTCATATTTTCAATATCATTTTCCTCGCAACTCTTTTTTAATTTAAGAGCTAACTCTTCGTATTTAGGCATCATTTCAAACTTTACATTGTCTGTATGAACAACAAACATGGTTGGTTGAGCGTCTTCTTCTTTTTCTTTGTCTTGTGAGTTTGCAAAATTGAAAGTAAAAGCTATAATAAATAAGCTTAATAATCCCGTTTTAAAATTTTTCATAATTAATTGTTTTAATTGGTTAGTAAAAATGTTTAATAGCAAGTACCAACTAGGTTAATCAACTCATGAATAAAAAGGGACGTGTTATTACTATAATTTTTCTGTAATAGGTAGATTTACAGATAATTAAGTTACTAAAAATTTTGATTTGGGATTAATACTACAAATCAGTTTTGTAGTAAATACAATATTAATAGATGAAAAATTAAAGTAAATAAATAGGGTTTTTAAACAAAAAAGCTAAACATATTACCTCCATATTTTTTTGAGTGCGAATAATGATCTAAATGGCTTAAATCGGTATGTTTAGAATGTTCTATAATTAAAAGACCGTCTTCTTCTAATAGGTTATTTTGAAATATTAATTCTGGGATTTTAGAGAATAAATCTATATCGAAGTTGTAAGGTGGATCAGCAAAAATTATGGTGTGTTTTTGTCTGAAATTTTCTAAAAATTTAAAGACATCACTTTTTATGGTATTAATAGGCATTTCAAATGAAGCTGCAGTATCATTAATAAATTTTATACAACCATAATGATCATCTACTGCGGTAATGTGTTCTGTACCTCTCGATGCAAATTCGTAACAGATGTTTCCGGTACCTGAGAATAAATCTAATACAGAAATGTCATCAAAATAATATTGATTATTTAAAATATTAAACAAAGCCTCCTTTGCCATGTCTGTAGTAGGACGAACGGGTAGTTTATTAGGTGCTACAATTTTTCTGCCTTTATATGTGCCTGAGATAATACGCATTAAAACGAATTTAAAATCAAATAATGATGGTGAAGATTTAAAGCTTTTGCACGTTCTGAAAAATGATATGTAAAATTAATATCAATAAGTTCTACATGTCTTATGTAGGTATAAAGTAAGTCGTAAAGGGTATCGTTTTTTTCTATACAACCACTTAAGTAGATAATGCTAGTTTCTACATCCAAGTTTAATTGTTCAAAAACAAACAGTACATAATAGATAAAATCCTCTTTACTGTAATAATCAAAAACATTAAATAATTGTAATTGTCCTTTTTCTACGACCATAATTTCTATCGTAGAGCTATTAACATGAAGATATACTTGAGTATTATTAGTCGTTTTTACCTTTTGTAAAACCGTATCTATTAAAATTGTTGATGAATGTCTATAGGTAAACTCACCAAAGGTTTCAAAGATGTAATTATTAATATTTACATATGGAATATAGAGGTTAACGCTATGGTTTACCACAAGTTCATCATGCGCAATAAAATCGGTCTTTAAAATCTTTGTATTAAATTTTAAATAATCAGCTTTCTGATTTTCATCATACAGATCTTTTGGTACTAGAGTAGATAATTCATTTTGATGAATAACAGCAACTGTATTAAAATCATCATTATAAAAGATAGCATTTGTACTCAACTCATTTTTTAAACTATTAAGCACTTCAAAAGGGGAAAGTTTATTTGCAAACAAAATACTATTAAGGTATTCAATAGTATTAGTAGTTCTGTTTAATATGCAAAAAGAAAGCCCATTCAAATTAACTTGAATGGACAGCTCTTTAATGTTATTATTATTCAAAATTTATTCCTTAGTTGAAAGATCTTTACCCCAATTTCCGCTTGTGTTTACTTCTTCCATAGAACCAATTTTTACAGATTCACCTTTAACACCAGCAATAGAAACTGCTTGTTTTTCTTTTTCTACAAGATATTTTTCTTGGTCATCTAATATTATAGCTTTATCTACACTAGCTTCAAAAACAGGGATTTGGTCTAATTTACCAGCTTCTAATTTGAATTTAGCGCCAGATTTACCAACACCAACATCATCCATAGTTTTAAAACGGTTGTTACCTTTAAAGATTGAGTCTTTTACAGTATAATAACTTAAGGTGTCAATAAGTGTAATGGTTTTCATGGTTTCTACACCACCAAAAGCACGAGTTCTCTCTTCATCTAATACTAAAGTATCTCTTCTTTGAGTAATAGGAACTTTTCCGTTTTCAACAAAATCGATAAGCTTATCAAAGCTACCAGCATATTCACCGTTAACTTCTTTATATGCTAATTGAGAATCTCTAATGTCTACCAAACGATCAATTACAACTTTATAGCGCTCTACTTTTAATTTGTTGAATTTTATCTCATCATATACAGAGTTAAATGTTATATATCCAAGAAAAATAATAAGTCCCCAAAGTACTATATTGATTAATGGTTTTATTTTTCTAGGAACAAATTTGTCAATTAACCATACAATAGCAATGGTTGAAATTATAATGGCTACAATAGCAATAATTATGTTTAACATTTTATTTTTTTATTAATTAGGTCTCACGCAAATCTACAATTTTTTTTTATTGCTTAAAACTATCTAAATAAAAAATAAACTTCAATTTATAATAATGTTATCTTGCCATTTATTTATTTCTATATGGTTACTAATGCATCAGCATTTTACTCACTTTTAAAATCTAAGTTTCCTTTTGAGCCAACATCTAAACAAGATATGGTGCTCATGCAATTGTCACAGTTTATTTTTAATAAATCATCTAATTCTATCTATCTATTAAAAGGGTATGCAGGTACTGGTAAAACAAGTATTATAGGTACAATTGTTAATAATTTATGGCATGCTAAAAAGAGTGCTGTACTATTGGCACCAACAGGAAGAGCTGCTAAAGTCATTTCTAACTATTCTAAAAAGGAAGCCTTTACAATACATAAAAAAATATATTTCCCTAAAAAGGACAAAGGAGGAGGAGTAAAGTTTGTAATGCAGCCCAATAAACATAGAAACACCATTTTTATTGTTGATGAAGCTTCAATGGTACCAGATGTACCTTCAGATTCTAAGCTTTTTGAAAACGGATCACTTTTAGATGATTTAATGCAGTATGTATATTCTGGCCATCAGTGTAAATTATTGTTAATAGGAGATAAAGCACAATTACCACCTGTAAAGTCAGATTTAAGTCCAGCTTTAAATGCAGATAAGCTTGGTTTAAACTATAATAAAGATGTAACTGGTTTAGAACTAGATGAAGTTGTAAGGCAAGAACAAAATTCAGGAATTTTAGAAAACGCAACAGAACTTAGAGCAACGCTAGAAACAGGATTTTATGAAAGTTTTAAATTTAATGTAGCTCCTTTTAAAGATATTGTAAGATTAATTGATGGTCATGAAATTATGGATGCCATTAATGATGCCTATAGTAATGAAGGTTATGAAGAAACTGCTATTATAGTTCGTAGTAATAAGCGCGCTAATCTATATAATAAACAAATACGAGAACGCATCTTATTTAATGAAAGTGAATTATCTGCAGGCGATTATCTCATGGTAGTTAAGAACAATTATTTTTGGATTAAGCCTACAACTGAAGCCGGATTTATTGCAAACGGAGATATTATTGAAGTTTTAGAGATTTTTAATATTAAAGAGTTATACGGCTTTAAGTTTGCCGAAGTTAAAGTTAAAATGGTAGATTATCCTCGTATGCGACCTTTTGAAACCGTTTTGCTTTTAGATACAATAAATGCGGAAAGTGCTTCTTTAAGTTACGATGATTCTAATAGATTATATCAAGAAGTTGCTAAAGATTATGTCAATGAGAAATCTAATTACAAACGATTTTTAGGTGTTAAGAACAATAAGTATTTTAATGCCTTACAAGTTAAATTTTCTTATGCTATTACTTGTCATAAATCCCAAGGCGGACAATGGAATACCATTTTTATAGAGCAACCTTACTTGCCAAATGGTATGGACAAAGATTATTTACGTTGGTTATATACAGCTGTAACTCGCGCAAAAGAAAAATTATACCTTATCGGTTTTAAAGATGAAATGTTTGTAGAAAAGAACGCAGATTAAAACAGAAAACTTTATTTTTGATTTTATCTAAATTAGATACATGAAAATTATATCCATGATTCCTGCACGTTATAGTGCATCTCGTTTTCCTGGCAAATTAATGCAAAATTTAGCCGGAAAATCAGTAATTCTAAGAACTTATGAAGCTACTGTAGCTACAAAACTCTTTAGTGAGGTATATGTAGTTACAGACAGTAAAATTATTTATGATGAAATAGTTAACCATGGCGGTAAAGCTATAATGAGCAAAAAAGAGCACGAGTCTGGTAGTGATAGAATTGCTGAAGCTGTTGCAGATATAGATTGTGATATTGTAGTAAATGTGCAAGGAGACGAACCATTTACCGAGCGCGAAAGTTTGCATAAAGTCTTAGAAGTTTTTAAGGACGATGTAGATAAAAAAATAGATTTAGCGTCTCTAATGGTAGAAATAACAGATTGGGATGAAATTAATAATCCAAATACGGTGAAGGTTATTGTAGATCAAGATAATTTTGCGCTGTATTTTTCAAGAAGTCCAATTCCATTTCCTAGAGATAAAGAAGCTGGAGCACGTTACTTTAAACATAAAGGGATTTATGCCTTTAGAAAAGAAGCATTACTAGATTTCACTGTGCTACCAATGCAATTTATTGAAGCAACAGAAAAAATAGAATGCATTCGCTATTTAGAATATGGGAAGAAAATTAAAATGGTAGAAACCCAAGTGCAAGGAGTAGAAATTGATACACCAGAAGATTTAGAAAGAGCTAAAAAATTGTGGAAATAGATTATAAAGACATAAAAGTCATAGGCTTTGATGCAGATGATACGCTTTGGGTAAATGAAACCTATTTTAGAGAGGCTGAAGAACAAGTCGGTTTATTATTGTCTCATTATGAGACGCCTAATAAAATAGATCAAGAGCTTTTTAAAATGGAGATGAAAAACCTATCTATTTATGGTTATGGTGTAAAAGGTTTTGTATTGTCTATGATAGAGCTTGCAATAGAATTATCTAATGGTAAAGTTTCAAACGACATTATAGGTAAAATATTGAATATCGGAAAAGATATGATAAATAAACCTATCGAACTACTTGATGGAGTAGAAGATGTTTTAAAAACTTTATCAAAGAATTATAAATTAATTGTAGCTACAAAAGGAGATTTGTTAGATCAAGAGAGAAAACTAGAAAAATCTGGTTTGTTACAATACTTTCATCACATTGAAGTTTTAAGTGAAAAACAAGAAACAAATTATGAAAAATTATTAAACCATTTAGATATTAATCCTTCAGAATTTTTAATGATAGGTAATTCGTTAAAATCAGATGTTTTACCTCTAATTAATATAGGATCTAAAGCAATACATGTGCCATTTCATACTACATGGCAGCACGAAAAAGTAAACGAAAATGAGACTAACGGTTTAGAATATAAAACTGTTAATAATCTAAATGAAATTTTAAATTTTATAAAAACTAAATAAACTAAGTTTTTATTTTTGTTAAAGATTAAAGAGTAAATGATATATAAAAATTATCCAATGGTGTCTAGAGTTGTTTTTGGACGCGGAAGTTTCAATCAGTTAGATGAAATTTTAGCGCCAAAACGAAAAGGACGTAATGCACCATTTATATTTTATGTTGATGATGTCTTTAAAGGCAATCATTGGTTAACTTCAAGAATTAGTTTGTCTTATAAGGATAAGATCATTTACATTTCTACCAAAGAAGAGCCAAAAACGTCTCAGATAGACCAATTAGTAGAAGATATTATTCTTGAACATAGTGAGTTACCTTCTGGTATTATAGGTATAGGTGGAGGTATAGTTATGGATATTGCTAAAGCAGTATCGCTAATGCTTACTAATAAAGGAGAATCTAAAGATTATCAAGGTTGGGATTTAATTAAAAATCCTGCGATTTATCATGTAGGCATACCAACCATTTCTGGTACTGGCGCAGAAGTATCCAGAACTACAATTTTAACAGGACCAGAAAGAAAATTAGGCATTAATAGCGATTATACACCTTTTGATCAGGTAATTTTAGACCCAGAATTGACAAGAAACGTACCAAAAGATCAATGGTTTTATACTGGCATGGACTGTTTTGTACATTGCGTAGAGTCTCTTAATGGTACATTCTTAAATGCATTTAGTCAGAGCTATGGAGAAAAAGCTTTTGAGTTATGTAAGGAAATATTTTTAGATGACACACTAAGTAAAAAAGAAGCACAAGATAAGTTAATGATGGCATCTTGGCATGGAGGTATGAGTATTGCTTATTCTCAAGTAGGTGTAGCTCATGCTATGAGTTACGGACTTAGCTATCTTCTAGGTGTAAAGCATGGCATAGGAAATTGTATTGTATTTGATCATTTAGAAGAATTTTATCCTGAAGGAGTAGCAATGTTTAAACAAATGAAAGAAAAGCATGGCATAACTTTACCAAAAGATGTTTGTGCAGGTTTAGATGACGCGCAATTTGATGCTATGATAGATGTAGCCCTAAGTTTAGAACCTTTATGGGAAAACGCTATCGGAAAGAATTGGAAATCTGTAATAACTAGACAGAAGTTATTAGAGCTCTACAAAAAAATGTAAGATGCGTTGGCTGGCTAAACTTATTTACTTTAAAATTTTGGGTTGGAAAATAGTTGGTAACACTAATTTTTCAATAGATACTGTTAAGAAAGCTGTAATTATTGCTGTACCTCATACTAGTTGGCACGACTTTTATATTGGTGTATTACTAAGAAAAATTGTTGGTGTTAAAACTAATTTTATAGCAAAAAAAGAGTTGTTTCGTTGGCCTTTTGGTTATTATTTCAGAGCCATTGGAGGTAAAGCATTAGACAGAACATCTGGGCAAAATAAAGTTGAAGCCATAGCTAAACTTTTTGATGATGAAAAAGAATTTAGATTAACATTAGCACCAGAAGGAACTAGAAAAAAAGTAGATAAATGGAAAACAGGATTCTACTACATAGCAAAAGCAGCTAATGTACCAATCATTATGTTTACCTTAGATTTTAAAAATAAGCAAAATAAAATATCACTACCTTTTTATCCAACTGACAATATAAATGCAGATTTTAAATTTATGAAAGATTTTTATGATGGAGTAGAAGGTAAGATAAAAGCTTATAGCTAATTAAATCACAGTAGTTTGGCATAAGATTTGTTTCTAACATTATGCAATGAAACATAAAGTAAACTTATAAAGTCCCTAAAAAGAAACATTGCCTCAAAAAGCTATCAATTTTATACTGATAGCTTTTTTTCTGCAATATATTTATTAAGCAATGTATTGGTTTGTATTAGTAGCTTATTTTTAAAAAATCGTGTACCTCCTAATAATAATCCTTTAAAACCTAGAGCTTGTTTAGCCCATTGATGCAAATTAAAATTGTCTGTATGCTTAATAATTAAACCATCTTTAAATTCAAATTTGGCATCTATTTTATTGTGTACTTTTCTTCCTGTTTTGCTAAACTTATAATATGCTTCCCAATGCGCAGAATTATCATTAATATTAGACGCTTCAACCCTAAAGTTTTTACCTCTTTGAGAATTGCATAACATCTGCCACATGGCTTTAGCGCGTTCGCCTTTTAATATACCAAACGCAGGATCTTCAAAAACAATATCATTATGATAAAAAGAACACATCGTATCTGCGTCTAAGTTATTGAAGGCTTCGTAAAAACGAGTTATAGTATTTTTCATTATAGCTTATTAAAATATCAAAATATATTAGTATTAAAGTTAAATAAAACTAGCGAGATTTTACCTTATCAATAATGCGTCGAATTACAGAATAAACAAAAGCATTTGTCTTAGCATAATAAAACGATATAAAACATACCGAATTAAGAAACACAATAGCACCAATTATAGCTTGCCAAGGTAATAGTGTTTTACCAATAAGTTGATGAAGTCCAATACCTGTAAAGCTACCGTAAATTATAACGAAATGAATAACATATATGGACAATGTCTTTTGTCCGATTTTAAGAAACAATGGTTGCTTTATATAGCGTTCTAAGGAATAAAATAAAGCGAAAAGCAGTAATACATTACCCAATCTAGTAAACAGATAATTATAATAAGCAACATCTTTAAATAGTACAATGTCAGTAATAAAATGCAATCGCATTAACAACCAACTAGACTTAAATATTAAAAAACAACCAACAGTTATAAACCCAATAATAATAGAAGGCTTAAACTTAGGCTGCTCTACAAATCTGTAAAATAATGTGGCAATAAAAGCTCCAAAAGCTACATAACCAAACCAAGGCAAAATGGTAAAAACAGAGCCGTAATCTTTTGTTAGCCAATTAGCGAAAACTTTAGGAATATTAGGCAAATCTATATATCGGTAGAGTGGTTCAGTTAAAAAAGTTACAACGCCTAGTACAAACATTAACATTGAAAATACCAAGTTTTTTTTGAATGTTAATCTATAGATGCCAACCACAAGAATTAAAGATAAACCAATACACTGTAGTACATCAATAATTAAAAAATAAGAACTGAATTTTCCAAAAAGCCATTCAAAAATTGGCACACGAAGCAAATACCCAATACCAATAAGCATAAGACCTCTCATTACCCCTTTTCGCATTCTTTTTTTTACTTGGCCTTTTTGCTTAGCTTTTATTAATAAATAAGAAAAAATTAAGCCAGAAATTGTAAAAAAAGTTGGAGCTGTAATACCTCTAAAATACTGCCAGCATTTAAAAAACATATTAGACTCATCTCTATAAGACACATCTAATAAGGTATCTATAAAGTGCCCTTGTAGCATCATTAAAATAGCAAAGGCTCTTACAGCATCTATAAAATAAAGGCGTGTTTTATTCAATTATTGATTGGTTGAACAACAAATATAGGGTTTAGAGGTAGTATTTTATTGCTTTTTTAACAAAATACAATTTATAACAGATTATTAGAAGAAGTTCTTCATAATGAGTTATAATTATTATTGTATGAAGTTATTTTTTCCACAAAAATTCTAATATAGATATTTTGAAATCTATCCTGTTCTTATTTATGATTAATAATAATATTAGTTCGACAGTTGAAACTTTAGTCCACAATAATGTTATTGAAGAGAATCCGTGAGTCGAATTAACTATTAATTCGATTATATACAAAGCAATTACTATCAAAGTTATTTTTGATAATAATGTTCTTGTAACTTTAAAGCTTTTATATCTAAATAGATAACCAATAATAAGAATTAATTTCATTATTGAAACTAAAAATATTGGTGTATAAGGAACGATGTTACATCTTCTAACAGTAGTTGTTATAAGTCCAATTAATATCCATGAAAAATAATAGATTAATTCATGTTCTTTTACATTTGTATGATTCCTTTCAAATAAATCAAATGCGAGGAGAATAAAAACTATAAAACCAGAAAGTAAATCATAATAATCAGATATTTTTAGTAGAAAAATAACTGAAAAAAGTAAAACCAAAACTATTCTGATTTTAATGTTTTGTTTCATTTAAAATTATTAAAACGTAAGTTACAAAATAAAAAGTACAAATAGGATAAAGCTAAATTATATACTCTCATCGCTACTTATTTAGCAATAAAATAATCTACGTTGGTAATCTCACTATTTTTTAAATTCCAAAACGTGGCTTGAATTTTTTTATCATTAAAAGAATCTGTAACATAGTCACAATCATAATTCATATCAAAAATTTTTTTCCAGCTTTGTTCTGTAATCTGCTTTATTTTTAAAATCTTATTGTCTTTTTTTATGATTCCTGCTTTAGATACTTTAAGTAGCTCTTTAAACTCAGATTCTTGTTTTTCATCATCAGCTATGTACCAATTATTAAGTGGAAAATGCCATAAATTAAAATCGGAAAGTAAAACTTGATTTTTTGGTTTTTGAAACTCAATACGTACACCTTTTGTTCCTCTTGTTAGAAAACCGTTATTTCTTAAATCGGGTTTTCTAGACTTTATGTTTTTATATTGATACCAAGCCCAAATAGGATAAACCTTTCTATGAGGTCTTTTTCCTAGTCTGTTTTCCATTTCATTAATCATCCATTTATATGCATTTTTATAATCGGGTTCAGCATATGTTTCTGTTGTGTGTATTTCACCTTCAGCAATGAGTTTGTTGTAAAATTCTAAAGGTTGAATTGTCCAGAGTTTCATTTAAAGTATCGTAATTTTTGCACTATATGTAGCTTAAACCAGTTATAAGCAAGAATAACATTATAAGGCTAATTTAGGCTACATATTATTGACTAAGTTATTGTGTAAACTTATGAATTGCAATATCTGCGTTGTTTTGAAATATTTGATTGTCTAAATCTTTCCAAATACTACTTTGGTTTATTACAGGTCCTGTTAATACATTTTCTTTACTTGCATAAAAAACACCACTTATATATTTAGGATTATTAATGCCATCAACAAAACGTTTTGCACCTTTTTCTACTGAATGAGACATTTTCATTAGTGGCATAATTAATTTCATTCCAATATGCTTTAAAAATAATCTTTTTAGAAAAGGTAAATCATTCATTCCATTTGTGCCTCTTGTACCACCAGGACTCATACTTATGAATTTGATGTTAGGGTATTTTCTAGCCATGTTACTCATCCAAAGTGTGCCTCCATATTTAATCCACCCATAAATTTGATAAGCATCAAAGTTTCCTTTGAATTTGCTGCCATCAAAAACTGAAACAAATTCCTCTATAGAGTTATCTTTTAAGTCTGGACGTTTCATACCTACTTTTTGCACTCCTCTTGCTGCTTCAGAACTAGCAAATAAAGCTACTTTGTTTAATTTACTTTGTGCTATTAGTTCATCTACAAGTACTACGTGTCCTAATAAATTACTCGCTGTTAATATTGTAACACCATCTTTAGTTAATTTTTCTGGCGTTTTACCACCTGTCCCACCAGCATTCATTATTAGAGCGTCAATAGGCTCTTGCAATTGCAAAACAGCTTGTTTAACTGTTTCTGTTTTGGATACATCAAGAATTACAATTTTAAAAATATCTCTTCCTGTAGTTTGGATAAGTTCTTTTTTTGCAGTTTCTGCTTTTTCAAGATTTCTACATGCTAAATAGATAATTTCTGTTTCTTTTATTAACGCTAACTGTCTTGCGGTTTCTTTACCTATTCCTGCATTGGCTCCTGTAATTAATATTGATTTGTTCATCTTGATAAAATTTAAAAAGTTTGTTTTTTGCTGTTTGATATAAATAGGATAAGTCCGGTTATACCTAAAATGAGTTCCAATCCTGTCGCTTTAATCATTCCATCTGAAGGTGCACCATCTAAAATAATGCTTAATGATCTACCTATTCCTAATGACAGAAAAAGAAGAAATGATAATATTGAAGCCGATTTTCTTAATGAGCTTTTAAAGCTTCCTAAAAATAAAAGTAGTGCTGTAGCTAACAAAAGCATTCCAAATGAACGAACATCATTTAAAGCACTTGAATTTCCTGCGATTTCTATTCCTTCATTAGCCTTAATATTTACAGGATTGAACGTAGTTAAAGTGCCAATGACTGTTAAAATTAGCCCAGAAATAAATAAGTAGATTTTTAAAATTTTTGAAGTATTCATAACCTTGTATTTTTTGTTGGTACAAAGGTGATGACACTTAATTCAGTTTTAAATGCAGTTTAGGCCAAAGACTACTCAGTTTGGGTCAAACGATATTCGGAAGGTGATTTGCCATAATAAGTAACAAAATTTCTATTGAAAGTAGATACGGAATCAAAGCCAACATCATAAGCAATATCTGATATACGATTTGAGTTTGATTTTAAAAGCACTGCAGCTTGTTTTAATTTCTTTTGAGTAAGATACTTTTTTGGGCTTTCGTTGAAAATTTCTTTAAATTTTCTTTTAAATGAAGATTCGCTTAAATGTGTTAACAATGCAAGCTCTTTAATGGAAAGATTTGCATATAGGTTTTGTTTAATTACTTTTTTAAATTCAGTTTCATTAGGCTTAAATAGAGCTGCTAAAAAATCTAATTGTGAAGGTGCATTTTGTGATTTTGCAAGCAATTGAACAAACTCTTTCAGTTTAGTTTCTATCATATTATTATCAACCAATTCCGGGTTTTCTAACAATATGTCAATACTTTGTCTAAAATTATTTAGCATTAAATCTACTTGTACTTGTTTTACATTGTAATCATTTTTGTGATTTGAGGTTGTAATATCTAAATCAAATAAATCTTTGATTAAAGAAGGATAAAGAAATACTCCTACAGACTCAACTCCTTCTCTCGATATTTTTTGGTTGTTAGTTGGTTCAAAAAAGTAGTTTAGACATTTAGCAATCATTGCAGTATTTTGATTAAGTGTAAGATAATCTTCTGGAGTTCTTACACCAACTTCACCTTTATTAACAAACATAAAACAAGCTTCATCTTCGACATAACTTTTTAGCGTTCTGTTAAAAAATGGCATAGATAGTTTAATGAAAACTATTTTTTCTTTATAGGTTATGACTTTTTCTTGAAAACTCATTCAAATTATAATCAAAGATATTACTACGTGAAGTAAAGCAGAAGGTTTATTATTGCTGTTATAAATGCAAGTTACATAAATTTTATTAAGCAATATGAGTGTTTTAAATTGTGATTGTTCATTCATTTTTTTCATACAGTTTTACTCCCATATGATTTCTTCTGTTGTGCTTGATAAAACTTCTCCGTTTGATTTTTCTATTTCTATTGTGATTTTATGGCTTTCATTATTATTTGGTCTCATTGATAAGTACATATTGCTAAGATTTACATTAGAGGCTTCAAAATCAATAATTTTACCAATAACATAATCACCATTTGAGTTTGTTCCATTAACTGAAATTATTTCATTTAATTCAGAATTTGCAGGAAAATCAGTATTAAAGTCAGAGTCACTAGTTATTGTAATTCTATTTAATGGATATTTTTCACCTCCATAACCTTTATCACAATCAACGGTTGCATATAATTTGTTTCCAAAATTAAAATTGAATTTTACACCTGATAAATACTCTATATTAATATAACTAGCACCAAATGAAAGACTATCATTTTCCATTACGTATGGGTTTTGGACTACAGTTTTAATACCTTCATAATCAAAAAACTCATAATCTTTGCAATGTTCAAAGCAGTTTATTAAACAGGTGAGATTTAAGCAGAAAAATAGAGCCAAAATCTTTTTTTTCATAGTATTACTTTTTTTTATGATGAGTTAACGGTGCAATGGTTGCGTTAAATGTTTATGTTTTGATAAAAAAAAGAGGGCAGAAGCCCTCTATAAATATTCAATATTTATATAAAAATTATTCTGTAACTTCTTCCATAGTATGATAAACGTTTTGTACATCATCATCTTCTTCTAACTTTTCAATAAGCTTTTCTACATCTTCCATTTGCTCTGCTGAAAGCTTTTTTGTCACTTGTGGAATACGCTCAAAGCCAGAAGAAATAATTTCAATATTATTTTCTTCTAAATAGGATTGAATGTTACCAAAACTTTCAAAAGGTGCATAAATCATAATGCTTGTTTGTTCGTTTCCATCAGCATCTTCGTCAGTATCTTCAAAAATTTCTTCAACACCAAAGTCAATCAACTCTAATTCTAGTTCTTCTAAATCTAATCCTTCTCCTTTTATCTTAAAATTACAAGTATGATCAAACATAAAAACCACTGAGCCTTGTGTACCTAAGCTACCATCACATTTATTGAAATAGCTTCTAACATTTGCAACGGTACGTGTGTTGTTATCTGTAGCAGTTTCTATAAGAACAGCAATACCATGCTGTGCATAACCTTCAAAAAGAACTTCTTTATAGTCGCCTTGGCTTTTATCGCTAGCACGTTTTATGGCACGTTCTATGTTGTCTTTAGGCATGTTTACCGACTTGGCATTCTGAATAACTGCTCTTAAGCGCGAGTTACTGTCTGGATCTGGTCCGCCTTCCTTTACAGCCATTACAATGTCTTTACCAATACGAGTAAAGGCTTTACTCATGGCAGACCAACGTTTCATTTTTCTTGCTTTTCTAAATTCAAAAGCTCTTCCCATTAAAATTGTATTTTTATTTCCGTATAAGTGGAAATCTCATTAAACTATTTAGCATCTGTTTTGTCAGATGATTTCAAATATAATTCTTTTGATAATTTATACAAATTAATTCATTCCTCTTCTACAATAGACTCTATAGCTTCTGCTAAATCAAAGTCTTTTTGGGTAACTCCACCAGCATCATGTGTTGATAGAGATATTTTTAAAACATTAAATACATTGCTCCAATTTGGGTGATGATTTTGTGCTTCGCACTCAAAAGCTATTCTACTCATAGCACTAAAACAATCTTTAAAATTTTCGAACTCAAGTTCTACATGAATGGCATTATCATAATAATCCCATTCCGGAAAATGAAGTAGTTTTTTTTCGATTATAGTATCGTCTAATTTCATGGTATTGAATTTATTTACTGAAAATTACAAAATAGTAATGGGCTATAAAAGAATTAATTCACTCTAAGTGTTTAATACAAGAATTGGCTAAAAATTATTTAGCAGGAGTTTTTAATTTTGAAGCGCTTCTAAAACTACATCACTAGTAATTTGAAGGTGTTTTGGTAGCTTATTAAACTTTGGCAAAACTGCCAAATAACGATCGTCATTAGTAGTAAACACGTGTTTTAATAGTGCTTTTTTAGAGCTTATAATTTCTAAAATATGTTTTACAAATTCATCATGATGTACTAAATCTGTACTACCCAAATGAAAAACTCCGTATTTATTTCTATTAATGATATAATGAATTTGTTGTGTTACCTTTTTATCTAATGTAACATTCATTATTAGGTTAGGAAAAATTTCAACCGATTCATTTTCAGAAATTAGAGTTTTCATTTCTTGAATTCTTGGGCAATTATTACCAAAAACCATTGGTAATCTCAAAATAGCTACGTGCTTTTTTGGCAAGCGTAATAGCATGTTTTCTATCTTAATTTTAAAATGCCCATAAACACTAAGACTTAAAGTTTTATCTAACTCGTAACTTGGATATTTACTATAAGCATCAAAAACATTTGCTGAGGATAAAAAAATGATTTTACAATTAAACTCTAATGCATATTCTGCTATATGATGATGCGCAATTACCTGTGCATTAAAATCGCCTCGTAATGCAGAAATAATGATAGAGGGTTTTGTAGCCTCAAGAATTTCATAAACATCATCTTCTTCTACATTGTATTGAAAGAATTGTTTATTGTTTTCAAACTCTTTCTTTGGTACTCTGTAGGTGCCAAAGGTTTTAAAATAAGGCGCTAATTCTTTATAAATAGCATTGCCTATATAACCACTAGCACCAAGTATTAGGATTCTGTGTTTAATTAAACTCTTCTTCATTAATCCATCAACACTTTTTAAAAGGGGTTAACCTTTATAAAATGGTAGCTTAATAACAGTAGCCGGAATCGCTTTTTTTCTCACCTGAATATTAATTTTGCTATCTACTTTAGAGAATACTTTTGGTACATATCCTAAACCAATACCAATGCCTAAACTTGGGCTCATGGTACCAGATGTAACATTACCAATTGTGTTTCCGTTATTATCTACAATATCGTATCCTTGACGTGGAATTCCTCTTTCGTCTAACTTAAAGGCAACTAATTTGCGTTCTGGTGTACGCTCTTTCTCGGCTTTTAAAGCTTCGCTATTAGTAAATTCTTTATTGAATTTACAAATCCAACTTAGTCCAGCTTCAATAGGAGAGGTCGTATCATCAATATCATTACCATATAAACAATAACCCATTTCTAAACGAAGTGTATCTCTTGCTGCCAATCCTATAGGTTTAATACCAAAATCTGCACCAGCTTCTAAAACTTTATCCCAGATTTGTTTTACTTCAGAATTCTTACAGTAAATTTCAAAACCACCACTACCAGTGTAACCAGTTGCAGAAATAATAACATGCTCTATACCTGCAAAATCACCAACAACAAAGTTGTAAAATTTTATAGCAGACAAATCGTGACTAGACAACGATTGCATTGCTTCTACAGCTTTTGGACCTTGTATAGCTAATAATGAATATTCTTCACTTAAATCGCGCATATCTGCACCAACACTATTCTTAGAGGTTATCCAGTTCCAGTCTTTTTCTATATTACTTGCATTTACAACTAGTAAATATGTTTCTTCTTTTACTTTATAAATAATAAGATCGTCTACAATACCACCATCATCATTTGGTAAACAACTGTATTGTGCTTTACCAATTTCTAGTTTAGACGCATCATTACTTGATATTTTTTGGATAAGCGCTAAAGCATTTGGGCCTTCAATTAAAAATTCTCCCATATGAGACACATCAAAAACACCTACGGCTTTTCTTACGGTTTCGTGTTCTATAGTTACGCCTTCGTATTGTACTGGCATATTATATCCAGCAAATGGTACCATTTTGGCATTTAAGGCTATATGTGTTTCTGTTAAGGCTGTGTTTTTCATTGAAAATTTATTTTCATTTCCGTGTAAGCGGAAATCTCATTAAAATTAATTTTTGGTTGCGCTAATTTAAATAAATTTTGTGGCATAAATACATAAAAAAGCCACTTGTAATAAAGTGGCTTTTGTTTATTATCTTTTTCAATTTTAGAATAGATATCTAATGCCTAATGCTATATCAAAATCGACATCATCTCTAAAATCACCAAACCCTAATTCTGGTCTAAAATCTAATGATAATAGTAAAGGAATATCAAAACGATATTCTATACCAATATCACCAGCTACAAAGAAAAAAGTTTCATCATCTTCATCAAAATCATATGATCCAAAACCACCACCAGCTCCAGCATACCAATTAAAGTTTCCTTCAAGTTCCCAAACCCATTGGTATAATCCTGTTAGCTTAAAGCCATCATAATCTTTACCACTTCGCCAACCTAAATTTGCTTCAAGTCTATTATTATCTTTAAGGGCACGTTGGTAAGATATTTCGGCACCAAAACCATCACTATCTCCTAGTCTTAATCCAATGGCATTATCAGCAATTTCTTGAGCATTCATAAATGCAAATCCTGCAAAAACTGTAAAAGTTGCTAAAATTAATTTTTTCATAATTATTTCGTTTTTTATTGATTTCATTTAATCAGACAAAAATAACGCCAAAAATGTAATTATATTTGATTTTATAACTGAAACCTATACTGACACACGTATTTTTATATAATGAAAACACTCATAGATTCATTCTCAGAGATTTTAAGACCCGATCAAATATTAGTAGAAGATTCTCTCCAATCTCGTTATCATCATATTTGGCACATGGATAAAGCATTAATAGCAAAAGCTCTGCTAATACCAGAGTCTACTGCAGAAGTGGCAGCCATTATGAAGATTTGTAATGCAAACAGTCAGCCAGTTATTGTTTTTGGTGGATTAACAAACTTGGTTGGTAGTACTGAAACTTCAGGAGATGAAGTGGTTATTTCTATGGAACGTATGAATAAAATTGAAGAACCAGATTTGCAAAGTAGAACTATTACTGCTGAAGCTGGTGCAATTTTAGAAAATGTGCAACAAGCAGTTTTAGATAAAGGGCTACTTTTTCCACTTAATTATGGAGCAAAAGGTTCTGCTCAAATTGGTGGTGCAATTTCTACTAATGCTGGTGGTTTACAAGTACTCCGCTACGGGATGACTAGATATTTAGTCCTTGGCTTAGAAACAGTTCTTGCTGATGGTACAGTGTTATCATCGCTAAAAAAAATAATAAAAGACAACTCTGCTTACGATCTTAAACAATTGTTCATCGGCTCTGAAGGCACATTGGGAATAGTTACAAAAGCCGTTTTAAAACTAGTAGAGTTGCCAAAAAGTAGAGTTAGTGCATTTGTAGGCATTAATGAATTTGATAAAGTTGTAGCATTTATGCGCTACATGGATCAAGGTTTAGCTGGCACTTTAAGTAGCTATGAGTTAATTTGGAAAGATTCTTACATAACTCTAACAAATGACCCATCGGTTGATAGATCACCTTTACCAGATACATATAATTACTATGTATTGTTAGAAGGTCTTGGGAGCAATCAACAGCAAGATGAGGAGCGACTAGAACAGCTTCTAGAAAAAGCCTTAAATGATAGTTTAATATTAGATGCAGCACCTGCTTATTCAAAAACAGATTTGAATAGATTTTGGCATATTCGTGAGAATGTAGATGCTCTAGTTGCTGTTTGTAAATTCGATCAGCATTTTGATATTAGTTTACCTATTAATGCTATAGGAATAACTATAGCAGATATTTCTAAAAATATTAGTAAAATTGAGGGTGTAACACATATTTTTCCTTTTGGTCATATAGGAGATGGAAATATTCATTTTATTATTGGAAAAGAAAATGAGTCAGATGAATTAAGACTGAAAATAAACGAAGCAGTTTATAAGCCGTTAAAAGCTTTAGGAGGATCTGTTTCAGCAGAACATGGCATAGGTTTGCATAAAAAAGATTATTTAAAACTTTGCCGAACCACAGAAGAAATTGAATTAATGAAACAACTTAAAATGGCTTTAGATCCAAAGAACTTACTGAATAGAGGTAAGGTGTTGGACATGTAAATATGTAGTTGAAAAATCTAAACTCAAAACCTTATCCTTTAGTTTTCTTTTTCTTTGGTTGCTCCACAATAGTTATTGCAGCAATTAAATCTTTAACATCCATGTCTTTAAGATCTTCGTCTGCAAAGAATGGAGATAGCTTATCTTTACTGTAATTATAAACTTTCCAACGTTTAAACTGGTATTCTAAAGCAGTAAAGTTTTCAACCCAATCACCTGAGTTTAAATATGTTGTTTTGCCAAATTTATTTTCTTTTATAAGCATTTTTGGTTGATGTATATGACCACAAATCACATAGTCATATCCATTCTCAATTGCAAGATCTGCGGCTACATTTTCAAAATCATTAATGTACTTAACAGCACTTTTTACACTGTTTTTTATTCTTTTAGAAAGCGAATAACGTTCTCTACCCATTTTGTCTAAGCACCAATTTACAAATCGGTTAATTAGAATT
Source organism: Winogradskyella sp. (assembly GCF_025210595.1). Taxonomy (GTDB): domain Bacteria; phylum Bacteroidota; class Bacteroidia; order Flavobacteriales; family Flavobacteriaceae; genus Winogradskyella. Next base: position 24,605 of record NZ_JAOARH010000067.1, on the reverse strand, counting down.
AGTAAATCGTAGCCCCAACCACCAAGCTTTGCAAGCCATTTGGCATTTTGTATAGAGATGTCAAAAACGTCTCCATGGAAAAACCAGGCTTTTTTTCCATCTAAATTTAAAACTACTTTGTTAACTATAGAAATGTTGCCGATTTCGGTATCAGCAAACTTTCTTAACATTTCATCATGGTTACCAGTAATGTATATAACCTCAGTGCCATTAGCCGCAAAATCCATTATTTTTTTAATAACACTTAAATGCGACTTAGGAAAATAACGTTTCTTAAATTGCCAAATATCTATAATGTCACCATTAAGAATGAGTTTTTTGGGCTCTATGCTGTTAAGGTAGGTTAATAATTGTTTTGCATGGCAACCGAATGTCCCAAGATGAACATCAGAAATAACTGCTATTTCAACCTTACGTTTTAGTTTCAAAATCAAGTTATTAAGTCGTAACAAATAACTAGAATTAGTGTTAACTTACTGTAACTATAGAATTAATAATTTATAATGAGAATGTTACCATATTGTTATGGTGCATAGTGCTGATGAAACGGGTTAATATTATAGAAGCGCTTACAAAACAAAAAACGCATTTTGGTTTCTGTAATAATAAATTTACATTAGCGTAAAATAAGAATTAATGGCAGGAAATTCCTTCGGAAAATTATTTAAACTCACCACTTTTGGTGAATCGCACGGAGAAGCAATAGGCGGAATTATTGATGGTTGTCCTTCTGGATTAAAATTAAATTTTGAAGCTATTCAAAATGAATTAAATAGAAGAAAACCAGGGCAATCAAAAATTGTAACTCAGCGTAAAGAATCAGATGCAGTCGAATTTTTATCTGGTATTTTTGAGGGTACTACAACAGGAACTCCTATAGGATTTGTTATTAAAAACACTAATCAAAAATCAAAAGATTATTCACATATAAAAGATGTTTATAGACCAAGCCATGCCGATTATACTTATGATAAAAAATATGGTGTAAGAGATTATAGAGGAGGAGGACGAAGTTCTGCACGCGAAACGGCTTGTAGAGTAGTAGCAGGAGCTATTGCAAAGCAAATGCTTAGTTCAGTTAAGATTAATGCTTTTACATCTTCAGTTGGTGATATTTTTATAGATAAGCCTTATCAGAAATTAGATTTCAATAAAACTGAGTCAAATGCAATTCGATGTCCAGATGAAGCTTCAGCGGAAAAAATGATAGCTAAAGTTAAAGAAGTAAAAAGACAAGGTGACACTATAGGTGGAACAATTACATGTGTTTTACAAAATGTACCTATAGGACTTGGAGAGCCTGTTTTTGATAAGTTGCATGCAGAATTAGGCAAAGCTATGTTATCTATAAATGCAGTAAAAGGGTTTGAATATGGTAGTGGGTTTTGTGGTGCCAAAATGATGGGTAGCGAACACAATGATGCCTTTAATGAAGACGGAAGCACAAAAACCAACCTTTCTGGTGGTATTCAAGGTGGTATTAGCAATGGTATGGATATATACTTTAGAGTTGCTTTTAAGCCAGTAGCCACTACATTACAAAGGCAAGAAACAATAAATAATAAAGGAGAAACTGTAGAAATGCAAGGTAAAGGCAGACACGATCCTTGTGTAGTACCGAGAGCTGTTCCTATTGTAGAAGCTATGGCTGCATTGGTTTTAGCGGATTACTCACTTCTACGTAGACAGGAGTCTAAAGATTGGTAAACGCTATTCCTGTGGAAGCAGGAATTTATAACACTTGAATTAAAATTAAAAGATTAACGCATTCGCGGCAAATATTATGAAAAAACTCGCACTACATTGGAAGATTATTATAGGTATGGTACTCGGTATCGTATTTGGATTTGTTATGAACTCCGTTAATGGACAACAGTTTGTAACAGATTGGATTGCGCCTTTTGGTACAATATTTATTAATCTTCTAAAATTAATTGCAGTTCCATTAATTTTGGCTTCACTTATTAAAGGTATATCAGACCTAAAAGATATCTCAAAGATTAGAGATATGGGTTTAAGAACCATTTCTATTTATATAGGAACAACACTTGTGGCTATAGTAATAGGTTTATCTATTGTTAATGTAGTAAAACCAGGTACTGGTATGCCAGAAGAGACTATTGCTAAAATAAAAATGAAATACGCCAACGATGCTGGTGTAACCGATAAATTGGCTAAAGCAAGTGCACAACAAGATGCTGGTCCTTTGCAAGCATTAGTAGATATTTTTCCGAGTAATATTTTTCAAGCTATGGGTGAAGCTAAAATGCTTCAGGTTATATTCTTTGCACTTTTTGTTGGTATTTGTTTGCTTTTAATTGGAGAAAAGAAGGCCAAACCTATGATAGATATTTTTGATTCACTCAATGAAGTCGTCATGAAAATGGTGGATCTAATTATGCTTTTTGCACCTTATGCCGTTTTTGCACTTATGGCAAATGTTATTATAGCTTTTGATGATACTGAAATACTACTCAAACTATTACAATATGCATTTTGTGTTGTTGGAGGCCTAATATTAATGATTTGCTTTTATTTAATTCTTGTAAAGGTCTTTACCAAAAAGTCTCCAATGTGGTTTTTAAACAAAATTAGTCCAGCACAATTATTAGCATTTTCTACTAGTAGTAGTGCTGCTACTTTACCTGTAACCATGGAGCGTGTAGAGGAACATCTTGGTGTAGACAAAGAAGTATCTGGTTTTGTATTACCTGTTGGTGCAACCGTAAATATGGATGGTACGAGCCTCTATCAAGGTATTGCAGCAGTATTTATTATGCAGGTAATTTGGCCAGATGGATTAACGTTTACAAACCAATTAGTTATTGTTTTAACAGCACTTTTAGCTTCTATTGGTAGTGCAGCTGTGCCAAGTGCAGGTATGGTAATGCTTGTTATTGTTTTAGAATCTATTGGATTTCCTGCGGAATTATTACCAATAGGATTGGCTTTAATATTTGCAGTAGATCGTCCTCTAGATATGTGCAGAACCGTTGTAAATGTTACTGGAGATGCTACAGTATCTATGATAGTAGCAAAATCTATAGGAAAGCTTCATGATAATCCAAAACCCAAAGAATGGGACGATAATTATGACGAAGTAAAATAAATTTATAAAAATCGATTTATTTTTTAATTTTAAACAAATTCATAGAACTAACCAAAAATTACCGAAATGAATGTTTGTTTTATAATGTATCCTTGGGAATCAATAGACCCAGAAAATGATACCAGTTTAGCTTTAATAAAAGAATGTGTAAAAAGAGGTCATGGCGTTGCAACATGTATACCTGCTAATCTTACAATAAGAGATAGTGTTACCAATGCGTTTTGTAATGTTATTGGTCGTATGGATAAAGTACCTTCTTCACTAAAATCATTTTATAACAAAGCAAAGCTTAGAGAAGAGATGTTACCCTTAGCAGGTTTTGATGCTATTTTCTTTAGAGCAAACCCACCTTTAGATCCTATAATGCTTAACTTCTTAGATTCTGTTAAGGATGATGTTTTTATTATAAATTCTCTCGAAGGTATGAGAGAGGCTAATAATAAATTATATACAGCTGCTTTTGGTGATGCACACAGTAATATTATTCCTAATACGCATGTGTCAAAAAACAAAAATTATCTCATTAAGCAGATTAAGGAATCTAAAGCAGATAAAATGATTATTAAACCATTGAATGGTTTTGGTGGATCTGGAGTTATCCTTATAGAAAAATCTGCGATGAGTAATATTAATTCACTGCTAGATTTTTATATTAATAGTTCTGATGGGTCTTCCAATTATGTTATTCTACAGGATTATATTGAAGGTGCTGACCAAGGTGATGTAAGAATATTAATGCTTAATGGTGAACCTGTAGGCGCTATGAAACGCGTTCCAGGATCTGATGACCATCGTTCTAACGTTACAGCAGGCGGTAGTGTTCAAAAGCACTCCTTAACAAAAGCAGAAAAAGCACTTTGCAAACAAATAGGACCAAAACTGGTTAAAGATGGGTTGTATTTTGTAGGTATAGATGTTATTGGCGGAAAGTTAGTAGAAGTCAATGTTATGTCGCCAGGTGGTATTACGTATATCAATAAAGTTTATAAATCTAAAACTAGAGTTGAAGAGAAAGTGATTGACTTTTTAGAAAGTAAAGTATTAGACCAGTTACAAGCTTTTGATAGGCGTGCAAGATTACGTAAAACGGTTGAAGAAGCATAATAAATTGAATGTCTTTCAATAAATCATTAGTTTCTGTAGAATGGTTATATGCTAACAAAGAAGCTGAGAATGTAGTTATACTTGATGCTACTATCAATAAGGCTATTGACAGTAATTCAACAAGAATACCTAATGCCAGATTTTTTGATATAAAATATAAGTTTAGCGATACTAGTGCTAGATTTCCAAGCACATTGCCTAGTATTGAACAGTTTGAAAAAGAAGCTAAAATTTTAGGAATAAATAACGACTCTTTTATCGTGGTTTATGATGATAAAGGTATATATTCTAGTGCTAGAGCTTGGTGGGTTTTTAAAACTTTTGGTTTTAATAATGTAGCAGTTTTAGATGGTGGTTTGCCCGAATGGAAACAACATGGTTTTTCAATTGAACCTTATAAAAAAGAACACCTAGCAAAAGGAAACTTTAAGGCAGTTTTTAGGCCAGAATTAATGACCAATTTTATAGGCATTAATCAATTTTCAAAAGATTCTAAGACTTTAATATTAGATGCTAGATCTGAAGCTAGATTTAAATGCTTAATAGATGAACCAAGGCAAGGCTTACGACGAGGAAGCATTCCAAATTCTAAAAATTTACCATATACAGAATTATTTAATGGCAATATTCTAAAATCTAAAGATCAACTTTTAAAAATCTTTGATAAATTAGTAGGTGAAACAACAACGATGGTATTTAGTTGTGGATCTGGTATAACTGCATGTATTTTAGCTTTAGGAGCTACACAATGTGGCTTTAATAATCTTGTTGTTTATGATGGCTCATGGACAGAATATGGAACTCTAATAAATTAATATGAAAACAAAGAATTGGACTAGAGAACAACTTATAGCTTATGTATTATTATTTGCTGCTCATTCAGATTTTAAAGAAGACAACAATGAGCGAAATATCATTATTTCTAAGGTTAATATGAACACCTTTCAAGAAATACATAATGAGTTTGATAAAGACAATGATTATCAAAGTATTCAAAAAATAATGACCAGTTTAAAACAACACAATTACCAAAAAAATGATATTGAGACACTTCTGAAAGACATAAAAACCTTGTTTTTTTCTGATGGCAATTTCAGTATTAATGAAAGAAATATGCTTAAATCTTTAGAACGCTTATTTAAATCTCTATAATGCAACGTCTCTCTATAAAATCTATTATTTCTAAAATTGAAACCGAAGAAACGTTTCATGCTGTTACTGAAGATTATTCTTTTACAATAAAGATTGATAAATATGTGCACTATGCTTGTGGTGCAGTACATGATGGGCATCAGTTTAGAAAATCGCTTTGGGGCAATTGTTTGCATACCGAATATGAGCGTTGGTACGAAGAAGATCCTGAAACCAAAAATATGATAATATCGCATCCTATTGTTATTGCTGGTTGTGACTCTCGTTTTGAATATGATCTAAATCGCGATCCAGAAAATGCAGTTTTTGATACCGCTTGGGGAAAACAATTATGGAGGCAACCTTTACCAGATAAAGAAAAAGAACTAAGTCTTCAAAAACACTTAAATTTTTATAAAGTTGTACATGCTTTAATTTCAAAATTAGAAGAAAAGTTTGGAGTATGTGTAGTTTATGATATGCATAGTTATAATTGGCAACGTTGGGATAGGGAAGTGCCAACTTGGAATTTAGGCACTTCTAATATAGATAATATGCGTTTTGGTAATTCAATTGAATCTTGGAGACAATCGTTAGAAAGTATTGTATTACCTAATAAAATAAAGCAAACAGCTAAAGTTAATGATACATTTCAAGGTAATGGATATTTTTTAAAATACATTACTAAAAACTTTAAGAATACCTTAGTTTTGGCAACCGAAATTGCAAAAGTGTACTGTGATGAATATAAGCAGATTAATTACCCAGAAGTTGTTAGTGCTGTAGAGCAACAATTGCAAACACTTTTACCAAAGCACGCTAACGAATTTTATAAGAGTTTTAAAGCCTAATGTCTCAAATTAAGACCACACAAGAGTTTCAAGATTTATTTGATATTGATGCTAATCTTAATCGATTAGTTAAAAATATTGAATTACTCAATTACATAAACCCTTTAAATATTGCTGCCGAAAAGAAAAAATTCTTTTCTTCAAAATACAATTACGAGCCACAATTTAAATATCCCAAGATGCGATTTAATGGCTATAAATTGCATCGCTTGTTTTTTTCGCAACGTTTAGAACGTATAGATGATGAAGATATAAGACAATTATATGAAGACATTATCTATGAGTATTCTGGTTTAATAGAATGTATAGAAACCATAGGCCAAGGTCGTAAGTTTTACTTTAATAGTCTTAAAAGCTATGGAACACCAACTGAAAAAGATATAGAAAACGCTAAGTTTATTTTACGTTTTGAGGATTCTGAAGAAGATGATATTATGCTTCCGAAGTATAGTGCCTATGAAGCAAAAGATTATTTTGATGAATTCTCTAAGCGTTATGATTTTAAATACAACTTAAAAATATCTAACAACCTTTCTGCTGCTGCAATGGTTTTAAATAACACACAAACTTTGGTGTTAAAAAAGAGCTATAAATACAGTTTAAATCAGCTTAAAGTATTAGCTAATCATGAAATTGGTGTGCATTTGGTAACGACTTTTAATGGCTTAGAACAACCTTTAAAGATTTTCTCTAACGGTTTGCCAAACAATGTAGAAACACAAGAAGGTTTGGCGGTATATTCTGAATTTATGAGCGGATGCTTAACCATAGAACGCTTAAAAGAATTAGCCTTTAGAGTAATAGCGGTAGATAGCTTAAATAAAGGTTATAGTTTTTCGGATACGTTTCACCTATTACACAACCAATATAAGTTAAATAGAGACGAAGCATTTGCAATTACTTTGCGTGTACACAGAGGAGGTGGTTTTACAAAAGACCATTTATATCTTAGAGGCATTAGAAATATCTATAAATATGCAAATGCAGATAAGGATTTAGGTGTTTTATTGACTGGTAAAGTAAGCCAAGAATATATACCAACAATAAATAAGCTCATAGATTTAGGGTTAGCTGTTAAACCTAAGTATTTTACTGATGCTTATATCACTAATGATAATAAAGATTCTAATTTAGATTTTATTTTGAAAAGCTTAAAATAAAACCTCAAAGCTAAATATTAGTCTATCCATTTGTATGAACACCATAAAGAAGTTAGACATGCTTCTATATAGAATTTGACTCATTCCTAACTAACAGAAGTTAGGGTCAAACTAACATCATTTTGCTTTGAGGTTTGTTGTATTATTAAGCTTAAAAACCATTACTTAAAATAAGCTCTTATTCAAAGTTACTTTAAATTAAAAGCCAAAAAAACCAATACTGAGTGTATTGGTTTTTAGGGTAAGTGAAAGTAATATTTCAATGAGTTAAAGATTAATACGTTTGCCTTTAGGGTATTTAACAGAGTAGGAGTGATTCACTTTTTCTGTTGCGCCTGAAGTTAGGTTTATAATCCATTTTAAGAGTCCTTTTTCTTTATCGAAATCTGATGAGCCAGTTTCAATATCATCAAGTTTAATAGATTTATTTTGTGTTATAGGTATTCTGTCTATTAATGTTAATTTTATCTCTGATGGTTTATTATTTCGTATTTCAATTTCAAAACCTTTATAAACAACTTTATTGTTACCAATAAAAGTGGTCTTTTTAAAATCATTTCGTTGTTTTCGTTTTACAATGATATTTGGATCTACACCTAATGAAATTGTTAAACTATCTGTGGTAGCACCAGGATTAATATTGGTTTTACCAGAATAGCTTCCTTCAAAGTAAACATTGGCTTCTGCTGGTAATAAATTGTAGCGCTCCCAGTTTCCAATTTTAGCAGTTAAGAACACATTTTCGTTAAGTATTGGTGCAGCAAAATACTCATATTTAGCAGGTAAGTTAAATTTGTCAATTTCTATTACAGTAACATCACCATCTGAAGGAATGGAATAGGATTTATCAATTTTAAAGCGTGTGTTGGCTATACCTGTTTCAACTATATTTCCTGTAGCTATGTAGTCAATTGGTTCTTCATAAGGTTCTTCATCATCATAAGAATCATTATCAATCATGCCTTGTACTCGATTTGCCATTCCGTTAGATGTTGATTTAACTGAATAACCAACCACAACTACTTCATCTAAAGTATTTCCTTCATTTAAAGCCACATTCATTATACTAGAATGAATAGGTAATTCTTCTGAATCCAAACCAACATAAGAATACACTAGAGTGTTTCCTGAAGTGGTTTTTAGGGAATAACGACCATCAAAATCGGTTTGTGTGCCATTAGTTGTTCCTTTTTCTATTATTGATGCTCCAGGTAACGGCAATCCGTCAGAAGCAGTTGTAATAACACCTGTTACAGTTTTTACTAGGGGATTGTATTTATAATTATAACTTTTTGTGGCACGATGTGATTGGTAATTACTATAGGCACTTATAAAATTTAAGTATTTAGGATTAACAATTGGTTTTTCGTTATTGGTATTTGGGTCGCTGGTAGATAAAACTAATTTTACATCATCCCAATTGCATCCAGAATTTTGAAATACATGTGCTTTATATTCAAGAGTTATAGGACTATTAATTTTATCTGCTTTTAAATCGTATATCGGAAACCATCCAGCATTTTTTATGTTGTATGATATCTTTAAATCTAAATTTTCTGGCTTATCACTATTAAGCTTTAACTTAATTTCACCAGTTTGTACTTTGTCATCAACATTAAATTCTGCTAATTGTTGTTTAATGTCATTTTTGCTTTTTTCAAAATCAATAATTGCTTTATTAGACTTGTGTAGTGCCTTTTTTAATTCAGTAATACGAGTTCTATAATAGGTTGCAAAGGTTTTAAGTTGTTCTAAGCTTACAACTTTGGCTTCGTTTCCTAATTGTTTGTTGTTTTGTATGAGACTTATTTCTTCATTATACCCAGAAATTAGATGGTATTCGGTCTGAATTTTATCATCTAGATTATTCAATACTTCTTTTAAAGCTATTATTGAGTCGTTTTGTTTTTGTTTAGACAAATAATTAATACCATAGTTAATGGATAATACTGATGTGTTTTTTAAACCTGAAATTTGAATACTACTTTCTTCTATATGAGAGGATAATTTATTGAACGTTAATTCTGTAGTTCCTGCATTTAAAGTTACATGTGCTGTTCGGGTTATTTCTGCACCATCAAGATAAACAGTAACATTTTTAATCTTGCTTGCCTCTTGAGCAAAGGCGAATACTGTGCATATAAAGAATAGTAATTGAGATAAGGTTTTCATAATAGTTTTGTGTTTTGTTTACTTTCAAAACTATTTTTAATCATAATGGAAACAAATCACCAATGAGTGTACTATAAAATTTACTTAGTAAAATTTGCTGTTTAATTAGTAAAATATAAAAGCTGTCTGAATGATATTATTTACATTTTTAACTTTTAAAACAATTAATATGGGTTTATATCGAGTTTTTTTACTCTATAAAAAATGATGAGCTATTTTAGAACAAACAAAATTTATATTATTAAACAATTTGTTATTACCCTCACCTAACAAATAAGTTTTGTTTAACTATAAAAATTAGTTTTAAGTAAGTTGTTAATTTAAAAAAGCCTTAATACTTGTATTCAAGGCTTTTTTTATTCTAAGAATTTCGCTTTAAGTTTTGGAGTAGGTATCATACAAGCGTCCTTTTTACCGTACCATTTGTACCTATTCTTTGCAACATAATCGTATACCCAATTTCTAAAAAATGTTGGTACGATAAAAAATAACACCATTAATCTAGTAGGAAATGTTAGTTTTTTAGCGACATGTAATGCTGCGCTAGATTTTTGATAGATTTTATCTTGGCTTGGTTTGTAAAGTAGAATTGAATCTATTTTATTAGTATCTATATTGTACTTCTTAGTTATCAATTTTCCAACTGAACTTTGTAAAGGAGCAAATAAAAAGACATTATTAGTATCTCGCTTTATAACATATAAAACACTGCTGTTACAGAGATTGCAAACACCATCAAAAAGTATTAATTGTTTGTTTTTGGGTATGTTATTTGTCACAGTGCAAAGATATGATATCAAGCTTTTTTGATAAAACTATTAACAAGTTATTAGAAAAGTTTACTTTTTAGCTTCAACCAATTCTAATAAATCAACATTAACATTGGTTGTGAAAATGCCATAGTTTACAGTGGCTTTACCTTTTTCAATAGTATCGATACTTCCTACAGCTCTACCATCGTGCATACGTACACGATCACCCACTTTTAAAACTGGTTTTGGCTTTTCTACAACAACTTCTTTTTGTTTTGCAGCTTTTTTCTTTTTACGAATAACTTCAACTTTCTTTTCTGCTTCTTTTTTAATTTGTGCTTCTTTAGCTTTTTCGGCACGTTTTTGCTTAGTAGAAAGTTTTTTTCGCTTAGAGTTTTCAATTTGTACCAATCTAAATAACTCAGCCATTAACTCTCGCTTTTTCTTATTATTTTGAAATTTTTCAGCTAAGTCATTAACTTTTTGACCGAGATATATTAAGCGTTGGTTGCTATCATATAATTCTTGAAAGTTTTCTAATTTCTTTTGAATCTTAGCATTAGTTTCTTCGAGTTTTTCTGCTTCAGATTGTTTTTTCTTTTCGTTTTCTTTAAGTGATAATTGCGTTTTTTCTAATCGACTTCTTTGTTTTTGAAGCTTTGCTATAGTAGCATCAAACCGAACTTTTCCGCGTTCAATTTTCTTTTTAGACTTATTGATTAAACTATACGGAATTCCATTTTTTTGAGCTACTTCAAACGTAAAAGAACTACCAGCTTGTCCTGTTACGAGCTTGTACATAGGCTCTAAACTACGTTCATTAAATAGCATATTTGCATTTTGCATATACGGCAATTCGTTTGCTAATAATTTTAAATTAGAATAGTGCGTTGTTATAATACCAAATGCTTTACGGTCATAAAATACCTCTAAGAATGTTTCTGCAAGCGCTCCACCAAGTTCAGGATCGCTACCTGTACCAAATTCATCAATTAGAAAAAGTGTTTTGTTATTTACTTTCTTTAAAAAGTAATTCATTTGCTTTAATCGATAACTGTATGTGCTTAAATGATTTTCTATAGATTGATTATCACCAATATCACTTACCACACGATCAAATAAACAAACTGTACTTCGCTCATGCACAGGAATTAAAATACCACTTTGCAGCATTACTTGTAATAAACCTACTGTTTTAAGTGTTATACTTTTTCCACCAGCATTGGGTCCAGAAATTACAATTATTCTGTTGTCGCTACTTAATTCTATGGTTTGCGGAAAGGTGGTTTCACCTTTTTCTTTATTGGTTAAATAGAGTAATGGATGATAGGCATCTTTAAGATATAAGTTACGTTCGTTGGTTAGTTTAGGCAAAATAGCATTCATGCTTTTTGCATATTTTGCTTTCGCAGAAATAACATCTATTTTAGTTAAAAATGCTTGGTAATCATTTAAAAGCGGAAGAAATAATCGAATATAATCGGTTAGTTCTTTTAGGATTTTAATAACCTCTTCTTTTTCTTCGTATTCTAAATTATTAAGTTCTCTGGTGTGCTGAAGCGTTGTTTCTGGCTCAATATAAACTATGCTACCTGTTTTGCTTCCTCCCATTATTGCGCCTCTAACTTTTCTCCTATACATTGCTTTTACTGCCAAAACACGTCTATTGTCTACAACAGATTCTCTAATGTCGTCTAAGTAATCTAGACCATGATATCTGTTTAAAGCCGAAGAAAAACTACTATTTATTTTTCCTTTTAGCTTATTAATTTCTTGGCGTAATTCGGAGAGTTGCGGCGAGGCATCATCTTTTATATCACCAAAGCGATCAATAACAGTATCAACCTGTTCTATGATGGCTGTAGTAATTTCTATATGCTCACTATATTGTTGAAGTTTTGGGTAGTATTCCTTAAATTTTTCTAAGAATTTAACAATGCTATTGCTAGTTAAAGAAATACTAACGAGCTTTTGCAAACTCTTAACTTCTAAATATGTATTTTCAATATTGAGAAGCTTTATTTCTTTAGAAATGGGTTCAAAACCATGATTAGGAATACGATTGTCATTATCAAAAGAAGATAAATACTCATTAACATAATCTAATTCTCGAATAAGCTGAGTTTCAACTTCAATAGGAAGCACAGCCAAGACAGCTTCTTTTCCTAGAGCTGTTATAGTATGTTCTGCTATTTGTTCTAAAACCGAAAAATACTCGAGGTCTTTTAAGGTTTTTTCATGAATACGTATCACGTGTTGTTTTGATTTTTGAGATGCAAAAGTATATGAAATTTTTCACATGAAATTTTGTTGAAAATAGAAACTATTTAGGTTAATATCAATTGATGAAAATAAGATGCTAATTATTACTTTTGATGAAAATTATGAACTTATGAATGTTAATATTCATCCTAGTTGGAAACCTCATTTACAAACAGAATTTGAAAAACCATATTTTAAAAATTTAACTGATTTTGTAAAGTCTGAATATAAAAATCATAAATGTTTCCCTATGGGTTCTGAGATTTTCAATGCTTTTAATTATTGTTCATTTGATGCTATTAAAGTGGTTATTATTGGTCAAGATCCTTATCATGGTATTGGTCAAGCAAATGGTTTATGCTTTTCTGTTAATGATGGTATTACTCATCCACCTTCATTAATTAACATCTTTAAAGAAATTGAGCAAGATTTAGGTATTCCATATCCTAAAAGTGGTAATCTTATGCCTTGGGCAGATCAAGGAGTGTTGCTTTTAAATGCTACATTAACAGTAAGAGCTCATCAAGCTGGTAGTCACCAAAACAAAGGTTGGGAGCAGTTTACAAACGTAGTGATTCAACTTATTAGCGAAAAAAAACAAAATATTGTTTTTTTACTTTGGGGAGGATTTGCTAAAAAGAAAAAGAAACTCATTAATACAGATTTGCATACAGTATTAGAAACAGGTCATCCTTCGCCTTTAAGTGCCAATAGAGGGTATTGGTTTGGTAATAAGCATTTTAGTACAACTAACTGCCAGTTGCAGCAAGAGGGCTTGAAGGCAATTGATTGGAAACTAGAGTAGGAGTAGGCTTTTTAACCCGTATTCTATGTGGTTTTTGATCTACAAGTTCAACTTTTTTAGAAGTTTTGTTGCAACTAAATTTTAATAATAAAAAGTTAATAGCAACTAAAAAAGATAGAATCAGAGTAATTGTTAAAATCATATTAATCTTTTTCTAGTGTTAATAGCATTGATGTGGTTAAAACAAATGTAACTAAAATTTTGAAATACTGAAAGTTATCAACAGAAAGAGTAGGAATAACTTTTATGCTGTAAAAAAGAACCTAATGCCTTTTGTCTATGTTTATTGATGTTTGGGTGGTTTGTTTATTATTTAAAGCATCTACTTTTTTGTTGATAATGGACGTCATTTTAGGCTTAAACCTTATAGATTAACTCTGAGTATGCTACCTTTTTTGGTATAATATCAAGTTTTAAAAGTTCTTCTTGTACGTTAGTAACGGTTTTTTCATCTATGAGTTCTTGAGACCATTCCGTTAGTGATAACCATTCTTGTACATCTTCGAGTTCTTGATCGTATCGGTTAGAGATTGTTTTATCAATACTTGGTATAGATTTAAATTCAGAAGTGGTTAAATTTATAGTCTCTAGAATGGTTTTAAGATCTTCTTCATTGTTTTCTATAAACTCATTCCTTACAGCAATTACAAAACACGGCCAAGGTGATGGGCATTCTCCTATGCGTCTAAAAACACCATCATCTACTAAAGGTTTTGTGGTAAACTTTTCCCATAAAAAATAATCGGCAGCACCATAAGTTAATCCTTCAACTGCGCCATTAAGGTTTTTAATGACTTCAAAATTTAAGTCTTTCTCTAGATTCCATGCATTATTCTTAGCATTGATATAAGCCATTAAATGCGAACCAGAACCGTAACGGCTTATTGCTGCTCTAGTCCCTTTTATATCTTCAATCGTTTTAAAACTAGATTTATCAGCAACATGAATTCCCCAAATTAGAGGTGTCTCAACAAAAGTTTGCACAATACTAGAAGGATTTCCTGCTATAATGTCTTTTATAATGCCTTCTGTAAGTATTACAGCAATATCAATATCTCCTGTGCGCAAACCTTGGCACATAGCACCAGTGCCACCATGATAATCGTGCCATCTTAAATTAATACCTTCAGCTTTGTATTCTCCATTTTTTAGGGTTAAATACCAGGCTAAATTAAAATGCTCTGGAACACCTCCTATATTTACTTTTTTCATAACATTTACCACTAAAGCAGCAATCTCATTTTTTATATGATAAAGCACTTAATCTTTTTTTTTAAATTAAGTGCTTTATCATGTTTTTATTTAAATATTCACAATACGCTCTAACGCATATATGATTAATTTTTCTACTGTTTTTTTTGGGTTTTCACTGAAATCTCCTGTTGCTCTATTGGCTATAATTGCATTTAATGATAAAGCTTCATGACCTAATAATTTTGATAAACCATATATAACAGAAGTTTCCATTTCAAAATTTGCAATACGAAAATCTTTATGGCTAAAATTATCTAATTTAGAATTTAAGTTGGCATCATGTAATGGCAAACGCAATACTCTACCTTGTGGACCATAAAATCCGCCAGCTGTACCTGTCATACCTTTAAAAACCTCACTGCCATCAAAATACTTTTCTAAGTATTTGCTATTATTAATTATTATTGGTCTTGCTTTGTTTTTATCCCAATTTGTGTGTTCTATAAATGCATCTTCTATTTCTGGATTACTAATTCCGTCTATTTGATAAAAATGTAGCATACCATTAATATCAAGACCATGAGTACTCATAACAAAAGCATCTACAGGTATATCTGCTTGTAAGGAACCAGATGTGCCAATTCTAATAATATTTAAGCTAGTAAGGTCTGTTTTTGGCTTACGAGTTTTTAAATCTATATTCACTAAGGCATCTAACTCATTTAGAACAATATCTATATTGTCTGGTCCAATACCAGTAGAAAGTACTGTAATTCTTCGGTCTTTGTAATAACCTGTTTGCGTTTTAAACTCTCGTTTTTGAGTACTAAACTCAATACTATCAAAGTGTTTAGTTATTTTTTCAACACGATCTTGATCACCAACAAAGATGATAGTATCTGCTATATCCTCTGGTTTTAGATTTAAATGATAAACACTACCATCTGGATTTAATATTAATTCTGAATTTTTAATTGACATGCAATATTGTCTTTATAAGTTTATTTTTATCTATACTGAATTGAAAACCTAAACGAGCAACACCTCCATAGGCTAAGTTGTTATTTATTTCTGAAGCAAAATTATGTTGCCTTAATAGAGCTTCATGTCCTTTTCTATTGAGTTTAAGGCCTTTTTCGTCTTCGTTAAAAAATAGGCTTAGTTTTTCAATCAATCTTATGTGTTGGGTGTCGCCAAAGCCATAATAGCCTTGGTAATTAAGGCTATAACCTAAAAGATGATGCCTAGATTTTATTTCATTATCTCTCACAATCCTAAGGATATTATCTTCTAAAACACTTAGGCCGCTTTTTTGGTGTGGAAAACGTTTAAGATGAGCTTTTAAACAATTGCTCATATATTTAAAATTAGATTCTGTAACTATATAGGGTTTAAGTATATTATGATCTTTACCACAATAGGTTCTCCATAGAGTAATCGACAATTCCTTATCTTTATTGGTAAGTCTAATTCTTTTATTATAATGATCTAGTAATTGTTCTGGTGTTAATTCACCAAGGCCTTTAAGGTTTTTTTCGCCTTCAACTCTGCCACTACATATAAGATAAAGCGGTTTTTTATTTTCTTTTTGATGTAATAAGTTTAAGACACCTAATAAGTTAATATGACAAAATAAGTCATATTCAAACCAAAGGTGAATTTCGTCATATTTATCAATATTATCTAGCTTAGATAATTCTTTCTGAAGCTCATAATTATCAACTTCAATATCATAATACTCTTTTAAGAAATTGCTTCTAATTTCAAAAAACTTATCGGAAGCTATTGCAGGTATCGTTGGGCCTTCACACAACATTTCCTGCCATGTTAAGATGTCGTCTTTAAAATCTAATTCTCTTAAATACTCCGTAAGGGCATTACCATTGGTGATATGAAGGACTTGTTTAGCCATAAATTAACCACCTACACGTTTTACGTTGAAGCCTTTTTCTTTTAGTATCTCCATGATCTTATTACGATAATCTCCTTGAATGATAATTTTATCATCTTTAAAACTGCCACCAACACTAAGTTTGGTTTTTAATTCTTTGGCTAATTTTTTGAAGTCTTCGGTTGCACCTGTATAACCTTCTAAAATGGTTATTGGTTTACCTTTTCGTTTTTCGTATTTACAAATAATAGGATCATCTTGAAGCCAAATGCTGCTTTTTTCAACGTTTTCATCTTCTGAAGGTTGAGAAACATGATCTGGAAATAAATGTTTTAACTGGTCTTGTAAATCCATGTGTTTATTAGAATGAATGCAAAGTAATCTGTCAATGTATTGAATCTAAATTAAAAACTTTATACTTTGCTCTTAATTACTTTTTTATAAGTCCAAGCTCTACTAAACGTTCATTTAAAAACTCACCAGCTGTAATATCTTCAAATTGTTTAGGGTTGTCAGCATCTACACAACTGTCTAATACATCTAATTTCATTTCACTGATAGGATGCATAAAAAATGGAATAGAATAGCGAGATGTTCCCCAAAGTTCTCTTGGCGGATTAACAACACGATGTATTGTAGACTTCAACTTGTTGTTTGTATGTCTAGAAAGCATATCACCAACATTTATCATAAGTTCGTCTGGTTCTGCAATGGCATCTAACCATTCACCATCATGACGTTGCACTTGTAAACCTCTACCTTGCGCACCCATTAATAATGTAATGAGATTAATATCGCCATGCGCAGCAGCTCTTACAGCTTCTTTTGGTTCTTCAATAATTGGTGGGTAATGTATTGGTCTTAAAATAGAATTTCCGTTGTGTATAAAATTATCAAAGTATGTTTCTTCTAAGCCCAAATGCAAAGCCAAAGCACGTAAAACATACTTTGCAGTTTTTTCTAACATTTGATAGGTTTCTTTACCTACCTTATTAAAATTAGGAAGTTCTTTTACTTCAACATTTTCAGGATATTCTTTTTTGCGTTCTTCGTCATCTTCAACATACTGTCCAAAATGCCAAAATTCTTTTAAATCGCCTTCTTTTTTTCCTTTAGCACTTTCTTTACCAAACGAAACATAGCCGCGTTGCCCTCCAATGCCTGGAATTTCATAACCTTCTTTTACATCTAGTGGTAAATTAAAAAAGTTTTTAACCTCACCATATAGTCTATCTACTAATTCATCATCTAAAAAATGCCCTTTTAAAGCTACAAAACCAATATCTTGATATGCTTTACCGATTTCATCAATAAACTTTTGTTTTCTATTTGGGTCTTCAGAAAGGAAATCCTTTAAATCTACGCTAGGTATTCTATCCATTTTGAAATTTTATTTAAAATTTAAGTCAATATACAAAAGTAACGAAAATAGCGCTAAATTATTGAATAACTATTTATGATAATACAAGCAGAAATTTTACAATATTGTTGCACTTTATTTGGCTTTTGGGAACTTTCAAATAAAAAAAATCATGTACTTTTGAACCTTATAATATTAAGACAATATGCCAACGATAACTAAGAGCAATATAAGCTACGATAAGCGCAATTTAAGCGATAAAATATTACTTAAACTTTACTATAACATGTTACGCCCTCGATTAATTGAGGAAAAAATGCTGATATTATTGCGTCAAGGAAAAATCTCAAAATGGTTCTCTGGTATTGGCCAAGAAGCCATTTCTGTTGGTGTTACTATGGCATTAAAACCTAACGAGTACATTTTACCAATGCACAGAAATTTAGGTGTGTTTACAACCCGAGAAATTCCATTGCACCGTTTATTCTGCCAATGGCAAGGAAAAGCAAGTGGATTTACAAAAGGTAGAGATCGTTCGTTTCACTTCGGAACACAAGAATATAATATTGTAGGAATGATTTCGCATTTAGGACCACAACTTGGTGTTGCAGATGGTATTGCTTTAGCAAATCTTTTAAAAAATAATGGACAGGTTACTGCTGTTTTTACAGGCGAAGGTGGTACAAGTGAAGGGGATTTTCACGAAGCTTTAAATGTGGCTTCTGTTTGGCAATTACCTGTAATTTTCTGTATAGAAAATAATGGTTATGGTCTTTCTACACCAACAAGCGAGCAGTATCGTTGTAAGCATCTTGCCGATAGAGGCAAAGGTTATGGCATAGAGTCTTTTATTTTAGATGGAAACAATATTATAGAAACCTATTCTAAAGTAAAAAAACTAGCAGAAAGCATAAGAAAACGACCAAGACCAATTTTAATTGAGTTTAAAACATTTAGACGTCGTGGACACGAAGAAGCTAGTGGTACTAAGTATGTCCCTAAAAATTTAATGGAGGCGTGGAAAACTAAAGATCCTATAGATAACTTTAGAAGTTATTTATTTAGTAAACAAATCTTATCTGCAGAAATTGATGAAAAATATGTTACTGAAATTAAAGCAGAAATTGATGCTTCGTTAAAATCTGCTTATGCAGAAGAGGATATTATTCCAAATGAAACTAATGAGTTAAATGATGTTTATAAACATTTTGAATATAAAGAAGTTACGCCAAGCAAGAATTCAAAAGAATTAAGATTGGTAGATGCTATTTCTGAAGGTTTAAAACAATCTATGGAAAGGCATAAAGATTTAGTAATAATGGGACAAGACATTGCTGAATATGGTGGTGTTTTTAAAATTACTGAAGGCTTTTTAGATCAATTTGGTAAAGAGAGGATAAGAAACACACCTATTTGTGAGTCTGCTATTGTTGAAGCTGGTATGGGACTGTCTATAGCAGGTATGAAAGCAGTTGTAGAGATGCAGTTTTCAGATTTTGTAACTTCTGGTTTTAATCCTGTGGTAAATTATTTAGCAAAATCACATTATCGTTGGTCACAACATGCAGATGTTGTTGTAAGAATGCCATGTGGTGCAGGTGTAGCGGCTGGTCCTTTTCACTCACAGACTAATGAAGCATGGTTTACAAAAACGCCAGGCTTAAAAGTAGTTTACCCAGCTTTTCCTTCAGACGCAAAAGGCTTGTTAGCAACTGCTGTTAACGATCCAAACCCTGTATTATTCTTTGAGCATAAAGCTTTATATAGAAGTATTCGTCAAGAAGTACCTTCAGATTATTACACTTTGCCATTTGGTAAAGCGTCTCTTATAAAAGAAGGTGAGGAAGTTACCATAATTACTTATGGTGCTGGTGTACATTGGGCTTTAGATACGCTTGAATATAATTCTGATATATCTGCAGATTTAATTGATTTAAGAACACTACAACCTTTAGATAAAGAAAGCATTATAAACTCTGTAAAAAAGACAGGTAAAGCTATTATACTTCAAGAAGATTCAATATTTGGAGGTGTAGCTAGTGATATTTCTGCTATTCTTATGGAAGAATGCTTTGAGTATTTAGACGCACCTGTTAAGCGTGTGGCAAGTATGCAAACGCCAATACCTTTTGCACCTCAATTAGAAACCCAATATCTAGCAAAAGGTAAGTTTGAAGAAGCTCTTAAAGCTCTGATAAATTATTAACAAATAAAAAAACCAACACTTTATAGTGTTGGTTTTTTATTTTAACGCTATTGGGTGATTATTCCAATTCATAATTTAATGTTTTCTAAGTCATCATCTAAACTGTGAGATGTATTGACGATTTTTGATAAGACTTTCATAATTGATAAGATTTAATGATTGATGAATGATACGCTATTATCTATAACGTCTTTTGCTGTTCCAAGTGTAACTTCTTGTTTCTGTCGTTGTACTTGTTAATTGATTGCTGTTTAAAGTTCTCATGATATTTGTTTTTTAATTGATTACACTAAATAGACGATCATAAAAACAAAATGTTACACACTTAGTTTTTAAAGTGTTACAGTTTAACAGTTTTTAACTATTTCAAGTAAAAAGCAAAAACAAGTATAGAATAGAGAAATTACGAATTAGAAGAAGCTACAGCTAGCTCATAAATTTCCAAATCAAAATATTTTACAGAAGCTAAAACGTGGTCAAAGATGTCACCTATTATGTATTCGTAGTTTTGCCAACGTATATCGCTACTAAAAGCATATATCTCCATAGGAATACCTTGTGGAGTAGGCTCTAATTGCCTAACCATTAATGTCATATCTTTATTTATGGCAGAATGATTATCCATATATGTTTGAAGATACTTTCTGAAAACACCAAAGTTAGTTAGATTACGACCATTTATTAAAACAGATTTATCTGCGCCATGCTCTGAATTATAGCTTTTAATTAGTTCTGAACTTGTGGTAATATAATCATATACTAATTGAATCTTTTTAAAACGCTCTATATCGTCATTAGTCAAAAACTTAATAGTGGAGGTTTTAATTATTACAGATCGCTTTATACGTCTTCCGCCAGAATTAATCATACCTCTCCAGTTTTTAAACGAATCAGATATAAGCGCATAAGTTGGTATGGTTGTTATGGTTTTATCCCAATTCTGAACTTTCACAGTTGCTAAATTAATTTCCGTAACATCACCATCAGCACCATATTTTTCAAAAGTAATCCAATCTCCAATTCTCACCATATCGTTTATAGAGACTTGAATACTGGCGACAAAACCTAAAATAGTATCTTTAAAGATTAAAAGGATAACAGCAGAGGCAGCGCCAAGTGTTGTCATAAACTTTAAAAAGGAAATACCTGTGATAATCGCAAAAATTGAAAAGATACCAAGTAGCCACGCAAAAATCATAAAGACTTGGATATAACTATCAATAGGTTTGTCCTTATAGCGAGCCAATGTTTTTAAATAATCTTTAATAGCATCTAAAAAACTTTTTATAATTCTAAGCGTTAGAATTATGGCAATAATTTTTAGTGTTTTTTCTATTATATCTTCAATATAAGTGAAGTCTGAAAAAACATCTGGCACAAATTCTATTAGAATTATAAGCGGAATAATATGAGCAATGTTTCTTGGTAATTTATTAGTAATTAATATGTCATCAAAGTTAGTTTTGGTGCGTTTAGCAATACTTGCTGAAACCTTTCTGAGCAAACGTTTGGTGATAAAATCAACTAAAAATGCAATTAATAGAAGTCCAAATAAAAGAATGAGCATGTTAAGGTATTTTGCTGTATTTGCTGAAATCCCTTGCTCAAGAAGTAAATCGTATATATAGTGCCTAATACTAAGCATTTGCTACTTTTAAGTATTTTTTATCGATATAAAAAGTTCCAAAAGGAAGTATAGATGCTATAAGAACAATCCATAGTGTTTTGTTAGACCATTTCATATCACTACTAATTAAAATAGCCATTATCACATAGGCTATAAATAAAAGACCATGAGGCATACCGAGCCATCTTACATACTGAGGGTCGTCGGCAATATATTTAATAGGTGTAGCAATAAATAGTAACAAAATATATGAAACACCTTCTAATAATGCTACAATTCTAAATGTTGGTAATAATTTTGACATACAAAATATCTTTTCGCAAAAATAACCTAGAAATGAAGAAAAACCATAGTTTTTTAACAGCTTTTAAGAAATAATTACACACTAAATTTCTATTAGTTATCTTTAGGCTTTCAATCAAAAACATAAATTTCTTTATGAAAAAAATTCTTTTACTTTCACTTTGCGCAAGTTTAGTGTGGTCTTGTGCTACTGCTAATAAAATTTCAAAATCAAAAAGTCCTCAAACAACACAAGCACCCAAGCCACAAACACCAAAAAAGAAGAAAGGAAAGATAAAACCCTACGATAAGGTAATCACTAAAGATGCCAAAACAGATAAAGGTTTGTTTGATGTACACGTTGTAGGTGATAAGTATTATTTTGAAATTCCTAAATCTTATCTTAATACAGATATGCTTTTGGTAAGTAGACTGTCTAAATTACCTGCCAATTTAGGTGGTGGTTATGTTAATGCTGGCTCAAAAATTAATACCAGGATGATTAATTGGGAGCGTTTTAAAAATAAGATTTTAATCAAAGAAAAGTCTTCAAGTGCTATTGCTGCAGATAGTTTGCCAATTCATGTATCAGTTAGAGCTAATAATTACGAACCAACATTATACGCTTTTGATATAGTAGCATTCTCAAAAGATTCTTCTGCAATAGTGGTTGATGTTACTAAGTTTTATAATTCTGACGTAAAGTCTATAAGTGGTTTACCATCTTATTTTAGAAAGCAATACAAAGTAAGAAGTCTTGATAAATCTAGAAGTTTTATTAATTCTGTAAAGAGTTACCCGAAGAATATAGAAGTAGTTCAGGACTTTACTTATAATGCTGCTGAACCGCCAAGTAATTACAGTGCACAAACTATTAGTGTCCAAATAAATCAGTCTATGATTTTATTGCCTGAAGAACCTATGCAACCACGTTATTTTGATGAAAGAGTGGGTTGGTTTACTTTAAGTCAATATGACTATGGAAGTGATAAACTTAAAGCAGATGAAAAAACCTATATTAGGCGATGGAAGTTAATTCCAAAAGACATAGAAGCTTATAAACGTGGTGAATTAGTTGAACCTATTAAACCAATAGTTTATTACTTAGATCCTGCAACTCCAATGAAATTTAGATCCTATATGAAGGAAGGTATTGAGCTTTGGCAAAAGGCTTTTGAAGCTGCAGGATTTAAAAATGCTATTATCGCTAAAAATCCTCCAACCAAAGAAGAAGATCCAGAATTTAGCCCAGAAGATATTAGATATTCTGTAGTGCGTTATGTGGCAAGTACCACGCGTAATGCTATGGGACCAAGTGTGTCTGACCCTAGAAGTGGAGAAATTATAGAGAGTGATATAATTTGGTACCATAATCATCTACGCTCTTACAGAAATCGTTATTTATTAGAAACTGGTGCAGCAAACCCTTCTGCGAGAACTTTAAATACACCAGATGAAGAGATTGGCGAAATGATGAAAATGGTAATAGCACACGAGGTAGGCCACACCTTAGGCTTACCACACAATATGAGTGCTAGCTATGCTTATGATGTAGAAAGTTATAGAGATGGAGCATTTACTCAAAAGAATGGTATTGCTACAACCATAATGGATTATGCACGTTATAATTATATAGCTCAGCCTGGTGATACCAATATTCGTTTTGTAAGACAGTTAGGACCTTATGACGATTATGCTATTAACTATGGTTACCGTTTTATACCTGAAGCCAACTCAGCTGATGATGAAAAAGAAACGCTAAATAATTGGATTATGGCTAAAGCTGGAAATCCAATGTATAAATTTGGTAAGCAAAGTAGCCGATTCGATCCAACTGCACAAACCGAAGATATTGGTAACAATAGCATATTGGCAAGTACTTATGGACTCAAAAACTTAAAAATTGTTGCTAAAAATTTACCGAGCTGGACAAGTGATGAAACCAATAACTATGATGATTTAGCTGAGTTATATGGTGAAATGTTAGGTGTATGGAGTCGTTATGTTGGTCATGTAGTAACACATGTTGGTGGAGTAGTAGAAGGTACAAAAAATCCATCGCAAGATGGTGTTGTTTACAATCCTGTAGATAAAGCTTATCAGAAATCTGCTATGCAATGGTTGCATAAAAATGCTTTTGCAACTCCAACTTGGTTAGTAGATAAAGATATTCTAAAAAATATAAATCATGCAGGTTATACAGATAGAATTAGAAGGTTACAAAGCCGCCATTTAAATAACCTATTGAACTTTGAACGCATAGGAAGACTTATTGATCATAAAATGATAGATGCAAAAAACTATTCAGCTTTAGATATGTTGAATGATATTCGTTTAGGGTTGTGGTCAGAAGCTAAAAACTTATCTAATGTGTCTGTTTTTAGACGTAATTTGCAACGTGTATATTTAGATAGAATGGCATATCTTATGACCGAAGAATTAGATCCAAGACGCTCAAGACAATACTTTAATGTTAATCAATCTGATGTTAGAGCCATTGTTAGAGGTGAATTAAATCAACTAAAACGTGTTTTAAATACTGCAAAAAGAGCAAGTATAAACACAGATACAAAATATCACTACAACGATTGTATTGAAAGAATTAACACTATCTTAGACCCAAAATAAATTTTACTCATGAAAAAACTACTCTCACTAACCGTATTTTTTTGTTTAGCATTACCAACACTTAGTTTTTC
>NZ_JAOARH010000066.1 GCF_025210595.1 Winogradskyella sp. | reverse complement strand
TTTAAATCAGAAATCTGAACAGGTGGAATTGCCAACTTATTCATAACCTCTGGTGTTTTATTATATAGCAATTGTATAATTCTGTGTGGCGCAAACACATAGCGTTGTCTAAAAGGGCTAGCCCATTTTTGAAAGGTTTTCTTATTAAAAAAGCCACCTTCCTTAAACTCGCTTTGAGACTTTAATTCATCTATTTTAAATGATACTACAAAAGATTCTAAAGGAATTGTTTTCCTGGTAATTCCATCTAAAATAGCATGTGTTATTTCATTTTCATCTTTTGCGAACACATTATGAATTGGTCCTAAATCTATTCGCTTAATTAACTTAGGGAATACTTTAGGTAAACGCTTGTCTATACCATAAGCCATAGTACCTAAATCCATTTCACGATCTGACGTGTTTTTTAAAACTGTATAGATTTCGTCTTTATAAGCTTGTACATCTCTTCCGTCATAATTAAAATACATGTAACAAATAAATGGTCTGTTATGTGTTACATCATAAAAACTCCAACTCACCAAATGCTCTGCTGGTGATCCATTGGGAGCATTTATAATTTTGCCCTGTACAAATCGATTAAAAATGTATTCTTTCTTAGCAGAAGTGTAATATACTATCGATGAAGCCTGAAACAATTTGCGCTTAGAAATAGATTCTTTTTTACGCATTAGCGTATCTAAAAACTCATCTTTTAAAACATCTATATCTGTAAGTCTGCTTAAAAATTCTTCTCTAAGTTCTAAATCATTAAATAAATAGCGAAATTCTAAATAATTAGGAAAACCAGAATCTGTAAGATCTATTTTCATATTCTCCTCATCATCATACATATACTTAACACGCATAGCTTCTATTGAATATAATAACAAGTCTGTATATTGCTTAAACAATAAAATTTCTTGTTGATTAAGTATTTGTTTTTGCTGTACAGCAGTGATTAGCTCCTTGAGTGAAAAGTCTATCATTTTATGATAGAAAATATACTGATCTTTAGAATCTAATATTGCGGAATCTAATGGAGTTACAATCATTGATTCTGATTATTTGCTTTAAAGATTAAATTTTTCTTTACAGATATGTCTTTGGGTATTAACCTTGGTTAGTCCATCTTTTGAAATTGTGTTTTCAATAATATTACTACATTCAGAATGGTCATTTGAATTATTAATAAACAAAACTATAGTAAGGGTAATGCTTATTATTGCTAACACAAAGAATATTGTACTTTTCATTTACTATCCTAACAAATCATCTTCATTAGCTTCTGGTTTAGGCTCACTAGCTGGTTCACCATCAGAAGGCACATTAGGATCTGCGTTATAATATTCGTCAAAAATTTCTTTCATATCTATACCATAACGATCTGCAAAGTTTTTCTGAATTTCGGCATCTTTAGATCTAATATCTTTTAAAGCTTCTGCATAGCTTCCGTAAATACCTTGCATCACTTTTTCGTGAACTGGTATATTATCCATCATTTCTTGACGTGCCTTAGCACTAGCTGTATGCATAGCTGCTAATGTTTCGCCAATATGTTCATCTGTTTTAACACCTAAGTGTTCTAATATTGCTGCAAACTCTTGATCTGTACGAGCTTTTAGTGCTACCACATAACCATCATAGTATTTTAGACGTTCGTCTGTATCTGATTTTAACTTGGCACGATGCGTTTGTAAATTACTGCGTAAAGACGTTAAAACTTTAATCGTTAAGTTATGCTTGTGTACAAAACTATCTTTAGAGGCTGCTAATGTGGTATAGGCATTTTTAAGTCCTTCTAGTTCTTCTACTTTCTGCTCTAGTTGTGTCACTTTTTCTAGTGCTTCAGAATATTCTGGCGATTGCTTATCAGCAACTTCTTCTAAGGCTTGTCTAGCTTGTTTTAATAAAGCATACTGTTCTTCGAGCCTAGCTTCAACTTCTTCTTTTTTCTGTAGTGCTTTAGTATGATTATTACTTGCCTCTACTATTGCTGTTTTAAGACTCTCTTCAACTTCTTTGATTTCTAGTTCTCTGTCTTTTAAACGCTTAATTGCGGCCTGACTTTTAAAAGACAATTCATTTAACAAAGTTTGCACATCAGCAGTTTCAATTCTTTCTTGAAACATAGCTTTTGCTCTATTATCTGCACCATCGCGTTGTTTTTGTGCAGCTTTTAATTCGTCTTCTGCTTTTTTAATTTTAGATTTTCTTCCCCAAAGATTATTCCACCAAGTGTCTGGTTTTGCGTTTGCATCCTCTAATTCTACTTTAGCACGCTCTAATCGTTTAACGGCATCATCAATTATTTTTTGCTCAGCTGCATTAAGCGCAGAGAACCCTTCAAACATAATACCCACTTCATCTTGATAGTCTGTTAAATCTTTAATAGCATCTAACAATGTTGTTCTGTCCTTCTCTGCCATATCCACAACATTATCTAAAGTAGCATTTAATATCTTTTGACGACTTTCTGGATCATCTTCTTGAGCCAATTTAGACTTCATTTGGTCTATGGCTTTTCCCCAGTTTACATCAACTTTTTCTGCTTTTTCTTGTGAGTTGGTTTCTAATAAATCAAAATCATCAGACATATTGTATAGTGTTATTTAGTTGAACAATTTTTTCGGATAAGCAATTTCGGTATTTTTTTAAGACTTTAAAAACTTTGTCTGTAAATTATAGGTATGATTTGCATCAAAAATGTTACAATATAGTATTGCACTTATAAACAAGTTATAAAATTGCTAATTGTTTGGCAGTAGATCCTTTATAATTGCTTTGGATTACTAAACTTCATTACTTAGCCTGCTGTTATATATTTCTAACTTTCTTAAAAGTTACTTCCACTATTAACATTTAGTGTAATTAATCTAGTTATAATCTCATATTTACATTTAAGATAACTTAACAAAAACTAAAAATTAATATAATAATGAATTAACAATGTTTATATGTTAAATTTTTATGCAACTTATAAATTAACAAACCTTGTCTTTCACCCTAAAATACTGCGTTTTACCGAACATATTAATCATTTAAACGGAATATTCATTTAAAACAAAATTGTAATTTATTTAAAATTAAGCTTTTAACTTCATTTTTTTTTCTATATTAGCATCATAGAACCCAAATCTAATTATATTAACCATGCTTAACAGATTGCTTTCCAAGGCTTTAATAGTAACTACCACTCAATTAACTATGATACTTATAGCCGTTGCATCTATTTTTATTATTTTCATTATAATCGCTATTATAAAAATGTATAAGTTAAAAGCTGAGAATAAGAAATTAATGAATACTAATGCATTTAAGGAGTTTGAAGAAAATGACCAAGAATATACAGGTCATCTATATGGTGAAAATTAAAGAATAATGGAATATATTTTTCTATTTATTTTTTTGATATTATTTGCTGTTTTCGTCATTTTTTCAAAATCTGATTTATATGCACATCAACACGATGCTGCTCACAAAAAAGAATTGGAAAACTTTAATTCTAATTATAAAGCATTAGAAGAACTAGACGTTAGCAAAAACAACTATAAAATTAACAACAATCATTTATACCAATAAAAAAGCCAGCTAATGCTGGCTTTTTTCATATAACAAGTTCATTAAAATTACCTTACTAACTTTTTATATTTTATACGTTTTGGCATTAAATCACCACCCAAACGTTTCTTTTTATTTTCTTCATAATCACTAAATCCACCTTCAAAGAAATAAACTTGTGAGTCGCCTTCAAATGCCAAAATATGTGTACATATACGATCTAAGAACCATCTATCGTGGCTGATTACAACTGCACAACCTGCAAAGTTCTCTAAACCTTCTTCCAATGCTCGTAGTGTATTTACGTCCAAATCATTGGTTGGCTCATCCAATAACAATACGTTACCTTCTTCTTTTAGCGTCATTGCTAAATGCAAACGATTACGCTCACCACCAGATAATAGGTTCACTTTTTTGTTTTGTTCGCTACCAGAGAAATTGAAGCGACTTAAATAAGCTCTGGAGTTTACTTGTTTTCCACCCATCATTACTAGCTCTTGCTCATCACTAAAGTTTTGCCAAATGGTTTTTTCAGGATCTATATTAGCATGCTTTTGATCTACGTATGCTATCTTAGCTGTTTCACCAACTTTAAACTCACCTTTGTCTGGTGTTTCTTCTCCCATTATCATTCTAAAAATTGTGGTTTTACCAGCACCATTTGGTCCAATAACACCTACAATTCCTGCTTGTGGCAAATTGAAGTTTAAATCATCATACAATAATTTATCATCATATCCTTTTGCAACACCTTTGGCTTCAATAACATTTGTACCTAATCGTGGCCCATTTGGAATATAGATTTCTAGCTTCTCATCTAATTGTTTTTGGTCTTGACTCATTAATTTATCATAGTTCTTCAAACGTGCTTTTTGCTTTGTTTGACGACCTTTTGCACCTTGACGTACCCACTCTAGCTCTCGTTCTAAAGTTTTTTGACGTTTTGAAGCTGATTTACTTTCTTGTGCTAAACGTTTAGATTTTTGATCTAACCAAGACGAGTAGTTTCCTTTCCAAGGAATGCCTTCTCCTCTATCTAATTCTAAAATCCATCCTGCAACATTATCTAAGAAGTATCTATCGTGCGTTACTGCAATTACAGTACCTTTATATTGAGCTAAATGATGCTCTAACCAATGTACAGATTCTGCATCTAAATGGTTGGTTGGCTCATCTAATAATAGTACATCTGGTTCTTGTAATAATAAACGACATAAAGCTACACGACGACGCTCACCTCCAGAAAGTACGCCAATCTTTTTGTCACCATCTGGCGTACGCAAGGCATCCATAGCAATTTCTAACTTGGTATCTAATTCCCAAGCATTAGACGCATCTATTTGATCTTGTAATTCTGCTTGACGATTCATTAGCTTTTCCATTTTATCAGGATCACTATACACCTCTTCTAGACCAAACATATCGTTTATTTTGTTGTATTCATCAAGAATAGCAACCGTTTCTGCGGCTCCTTCCTTTACAACTTCTAAAACTGTTTTTTCTTCATCTAATTGCGGCTCTTGCTCTAAATAACCAACAGTATAACCTGGCTTAAACACCACATCTCCCTGATAATTCTTATCAACACCTGCTATAATTTTTAACAATGTTGATTTACCAGAACCATTAAGTCCTAGAATTCCAATTTTAGCACCATAGAAAAAACTTAGGTAAATATTTTTTAATACTGGTGTATTTGCAGATTGAAATGTCTTGGTTATACCAGACATTGAGAAAATTATTTGTTTATCGTCACTCATGTTTTGTTAAAATTTTTGATTGTTAGAGAGAAGAATTATACTCTTCCCTTTAAAGCATTAAATACCCAAGCATTTGCAAAAAAGCCTACACCAACGGCTGCAAATCCCCAGCCTGCAACATCATCATACCTAAAAGCACCAAGTGCTATTAGTCCTAGTCCTACAAGAATCATAATTGTAGTAGCCCATGCCAATACCGTATTTTTATTCATCGCCATTTTCTTATTATTAATTTTAGATAGTTAGTTTGTACAAATATCGTGAAAATAAAGAATTTCTTAAAACCATATTAGCTTAAGATAAATCACAAAAATTTGATAGCTTAATCTTGCAATTAAGATTGAAAAATGGAATTAAACAAAGAGAAGCATCTTAAAAAATAAAATGCTTCTCTTAAATATTAACTAACTGGCAAAAATCCCATTTTACCCATTTGGTAATCTCGCATAGCTTCTAACAATTCTGTTTGTGAGTTCATTACATAAGGTCCATAGGTTGCTACAGGCTCGTTTATAGCTTCACCAGATAAAAAGAGTAGTTTACTATTTGCTTCGGCTTTAATGTGTATGCCTTCACCATCTTGCTGAAACTCCATAAACTGGTTTTTGTTGATTTCTAAAGCTTCAACAGTGTTAACAATTACCTTTCCGTTAAGCAAATACAATAAACTTTGATGTGTATTACTATATGGTATTTTAAATTCACCTCCAACTTTAGCATCAATCATAAAGGCATTAACTCTAGTTTGCGTTAAAATCTTTCCGAAGCTATTATGAAGTTCGCCAGCTATAATAGTCGCTTCAACTTTTCCATCCTCAGAAACTACTGTATTAAATTCATCCTTAGCAACATGTTGGTAATTGGGTTGCATCATTTTTTTATCAGCAGGTAAATTTAACCACAATTGAATGCCTTCTAGCGTACCACCTTTTTCAACAAAGTCTTTTGTTGGCCCTTCAGCATGAATGATACCACGACCAGCTGTTGTCCATTGTACATCACCTGCTTTTACAATGCTTTCATTTCCTAGAGAATCTCTATGCAATTGTTCTCCTTGCACTAAAAACGTTACAGGCTCAAATCCTCTATGTGGATGTGGTCCTAAATCGAAAGGATTATTAGTTTCTGAAATCTCATATGGCCCATAATGATGCAGTAGCACAAATGGATCTACCATTTGAATATGCTGCGTTGGAAAAGGTTGACGTAAGCGCACTGGTCCCATATTTACAAAATGGCTTTTGCCAGCACGTTTAATAGTATTTAGTTTCATTTTTATGTTTTTATTTTCAGAAACCATTTACTAAAATGCAACTAAACGCTTCTAATTTTATCTAGTAAATTGCTAAGTTGCGTTCCTTCGGTTTCTGTTAAGTTATTTAAAAAATCATGTTGATCATCATGCGTATCTATCGTTTTTAAAAGTTCTAAACCTTGATCTGTTATAGAAATATGAACCACACGCCTATCATTAGGGCAAGCAATACGCTCAATCAATTGTTTATCTATTAATTTATCCATTAAACGCGTAACATTTGGTGAGCGCTCTATCATGCGTTCTTTAATCGTCTGCACCTTTAAAGGTAATTTTGCACCACGCAAAATGCGCAAAATATTGTATTGCTGTGGCGACAAACCAAAAGGTTTAAAAAAGGCATTTTGCTTACTATTTATCCAATTTGCGGTATAAATAATATTTAAAAACGCTTTAACCTTATCGTTAGGGAATTTAGAATTAATTTCTTCTGAAAAATTAGCCATTGATTGCTGCCGTAAAGGTCTTTATTTGATTAGACAACTTGGTTTGCAAGTCTGTGTTTTTGAGTCCTTCATCAGAAAAATTCTCTGAAAATGATGGCAAAGAGAATTCCGCTACAATATTTCCTCCCATGTAAGGGAAACGTCCCTTTGCTACTTCTAAAACCGTTGCACCACCTCTTGCACCTGGCGAAGTTGCCATTAAAAGCATTGGAATATCACTCCATAATTTACCATCAATTCTAGACATCCAATCAAATAAATTCTTAAAAGCAGAAGCATAAGCTCCATTATGTTCTGCTAATGATAATACAATACCATTTGATGATTTTATTTTATCTAAAAACAATTGTGCATTCTCTGGAATACCATATTCCATTTCATAATCAATGCCATACATTGGTAACTCAAAATCGTTTAAATCTAAAACTTCTACCTCAGTATTTGTTAATTGATTTGCTGCATAAACAGCGAGTTGTTTGTTTATAGAATTCTTACTATTACTTCCGCCAAAAGCTATTACTTTATTCATTATTTATTAATTTATTCGTTTGTTAAAAATATAAGACACTATCAATAATATTAGAGCTACAACTGCACCTGTTTGTTCTCCATCTCCAATCATGTAATGTGCGAAAAATGCTAATATAAAAGCGAAGAAAAATCCAGCATAAGCCCATTCTTTTAATACTTTAAAATTAGAGTTCCATAAAGCAAATACACCTAATAATTTAGCAATACCATAAGGGTAAATGATATAAGATGGATAACCGAATTTATTGAACATACCAACAACTTCTTCATGGTTAAAAAAATACATTCCTGCTGAAAACAACATTAATAAACTCAATAAACCTGTAGCAACGTAAAATATAATTTTGTCTCGTTTCATTTTAATTTGTTTTTAAATTATGGTACAAATATATAGAAATTCAATTTATATTCCAAGGAATATATTTCCGTGTAATGTTTATTTTGAAAAATTAAGCACAAATATTTTATACAATGTTTTGTAAATTCGTGCAGATTAAATAATAAATCAAAATTTAAAAAGACACCCTGATTACAGGTAATTTGTATGGATATTGAATTCAATAAAAACGAAGATCACAATAAACTTCTACTTTCAGATTTAAAAAGACGTTTGGCTAAAGTTAAACTTGGCGGAGGTGAAAAAAGCATTGAAAAGCATCATAGCAAAGGAAAAATGACTGCCAGAGAGCGAATAGATTATTTATTAGACCCAAAATCTAAATCTATAGAAATTGGTGCGTTTGCTGGTGAAGGTATGTATAAGGATTATGGTGGTTGTCCATCTGGTGGTGTGGTTGTAAAAATTGGTTATGTAAAAGGGAAACAATGTATCGTAGTTGCCAATGACGCTACTGTAAAAGCTGGAGCTTGGTTTCCTATTACTGGTAAAAAGAATTTGAGAGCTCAAGAAATTGCAATAGAAAACAAACTTCCTATTATCTATTTGGTTGATTCTGCAGGTGTATTTTTACCAATGCAAGACGAAATTTTCCCAGACAAAGAACATTTTGGTAGAATATTTAGAAATAATGCCGTGATGAGCAGTATGGGAATTACCCAAATTGCTGCCGTTATGGGAAGTTGTGTTGCTGGTGGTGCATATTTACCAATTATGAGTGATGAAGCTTTAATTGTGGATAAAACTGGTAGTATCTTCTTAGCAGGAAGTTACCTTGTAAAAGCTGCAATTGGCGAAACTATAGATAACGAAACACTTGGTGGTGCAACAACGCATTGCGAAATTTCTGGTGTAACCGATTATAAAGCTAAAGATGATAAAGATGCTTTAGATACCATCAAAAATATTGTAGATAAAATTGGAGATTTTGACAAAGCTGGTTACAACCGTATAAAATCTAAGAAACCAAAAGAAAATCAAGAAGATATCTATGGTATTCTACCAAAGAGTAGAGCTGATCAATATGATATGAATGATATCATTAAGCGATTAGTTGATAATTCTGAATTTGAAGAGTACAAAGCTGGTTATGGGCAAACTATAATTACAGGTTATGCACGTATTGATGGTTGGGCTGTTGGTATTGTTGCTAATCAAAGACAAATTGTAAAAACCAAAGGTGCAAAAACCAAACCTGCCGAAATGCAATTTGGTGGAGTCATTTATAATGATAGTGCTGATAAAGCTACACGTTTTATTGCCAATTGTAATCAAAAGAAAATTCCATTAGTATTCTTACAAGATGTTACAGGCTTTATGGTAGGCAGCAAATCTGAACATGGCGGCATTATTAAAGATGGTGCTAAAATGGTAAATGCTGTTAGTAATTCTGTAGTGCCAAAATTTACTATTGTTATTGGTAACTCTTATGGCGCAGGTAACTATGCCATGTGTGGAAAAGCTTATGATCCTAGATTAATTGCAGCATGGCCAAGTGCTGAGCTTGCTGTTATGAGTGGTAAATCTGCTGCAAAAGTTTTATTACAAATAGAAACTGCTTCGCTAAAGAAAAAAGGAGAAACTATCACTAAAGAAAAAGAAGAAGAACTCTTTAATAAAATAAAATCGAGATACGATGACCAAGTGTCTCCTTACTATGCTGCTGCTAGAATTTGGACAGATGCTGTGATTGACCCTTTAGATACCAGAACATGGATTAGCATGGGAATAGAAGCTGCCAACCACGCTCCCATTGAAAAACCTTTTAATTTAGGTGTGTTACAGGTGTAACAAAACATAAACAACAAAAAAAAGAGCGCATATAATGCGCTCTTTTTTTTATCTAATAAAACTGAATTAGTGTGTTAAACTTTCTCTTTCAGCTTTCTTTTCTGCTTTAATTTCTTTAAAACGCTCTATTGCTGATCCAAAAACCCAATAAGGGATTACAAAAGTTAAAAGGAATATCATTAACCAAAATCCTATTGTTAATATGGTTAAAAACGCTAAAAATCCTAAATACTGGTCAAATTCGAACATAATTACGTGTCATTTTTAAAGATTGTACAAAGATATAACCAAATAATAAGTTTTACAATAGCCAAATTGAGATTTATTAACATTTAAATGAACAAAATATTTAAATGCTTTTAATTAATAACTCAGCAGTAGCTGGGTTTGTTGCTAGCGGTACATTATGCACATCGCATAAACGCATTAGCATAAGAATATCTGGCTCATGAGGGTGCTTATCTAATGGATCTCTAAAGAATAAAACCATATTACAACTCCCTTCTGCAACTCTTGTTGCTATTTGTGCGTCTCCTCCTAAAGGTCCTGATAATAAAACATTAACTTTAAAGCCGGCTTCTTTAACCTTTTTACCTGTTGTACCTGTAGCTATTAGAGAAATGTTTTTTTGATGCAACACTTCACTATGCGAATTTAAAAACTGAACCATCTCAGCTTTTTTACCATCGTGAGCAATAATGGCTATTTCCATCTATAAATTGTTAATATGATAATCTACTAAGCCTTCAATAGGTCTTCTTACAAAATTTCCAACTTTAAAATCATACTCTTTAGCGACCTCTTCAATCTCTTCTTTTGAAAAATAAGCAATAGAACCTGCAAAATGTACTGGTATTCCTGAGCTTAATTCTTCTTTAAACTGAAGTATCATATGCTCAGTAAATTGACGCAATCCTTTTTTAATTAATTCTTTAATATAATCGGAATCCTTATTAAGAAACATAAACTCAGCAAAACTCGCTAAATATGCATTAGGATTAGGTTGTTTGTATAAATTATATTTTATGTAATCTGCATCTACATTATACTTATGATCGAATGCTAACTTTAATGTATGTGGCATAACATTAAAATAATAATCACGAATCAATTCCTTACCGTAATAATTACCACTTGCCTCATCCATTATGGTATAGCCCAAGCTCTTAACACGTTGGTACAAAATATTACCATCAAAATAACTACAGTTAGAGCCTGTTCCTAAAATACAAACTACGGCTTCTTCATTAACAGAATTAATTGTTGCTCTTACCGCAGCCATAGTATCTTCTTGTACATCTGCTTTTGCATTAGGAAATATTTCTTCTAAAATATTCTTAAGCATAGCTTTTGGCTTATCGGTACCACAACCAGCCCCATAAAAAAACACATGCTCTACTTCATTACTCATAGACATGAGTTCGTCATTATCCCGAATGATTTTTTTAAGCTTTTTTTCGGTTAAAATTGCAGGATTTAATCCTTTGGTTCTCATCTTTTTGGTTTCAAGATTGCCATTTTTATTTATTGCAATCCAATCACATTTTGTAGAACCACCATCGGTAATTAAGATCATAAGGTTAAAATTAAAAATTCCGTAAGATTATTAATAAAGTTAATCCTACGGAATTTCTGAATTAATAATATAAGATTTATAAAGAATTTATCTTCAATGCTAAATCTACTAATTTATACGAATATGCAAATTCATTATCGTACCAAGATACAAGTTTGAAAAATTTTGAATTTAATTCAATTCCTGCACTAGCATCAAAAATACTTATACGTGTATCACTAACAAAATCTTGAGACACAACTGGTTCTTCTGTATAACCCAACACACCTTTCATTGCTCCTTCTGATGCTTTTTTAAATGCTGCTTTTATTTCTTCTAGAGATGTTTCCTCTTTAGTTCTCACAGTTAAATCTACAACAGAAACGTCTGCGGTTGGCACTCTAAATGCCATACCAGTAAGTTTACCGTTCAATTTTGGAATTACTTTACCAACAGCCTTTGCTGCACCTGTTGTAGTAGGTATAATATTATTAATAGCTGATCGTCCTATTCTATAATTTTTACGTGAAGGACCATCTACTGTTAATTGTGTTGCTGTAGCTGCATGTACGGTAGTCATTAAAGCTTCTTCTATACCAAAATTATCGTCGATAACTTTTGCTACAGGCGCTAAACAATTTGTAGTGCACGATGCACAAGATACAATTGTATGCTCTGC
This sequence comes from Winogradskyella sp., assembly GCF_025210595.1. Lineage (GTDB taxonomy): Bacteria > Bacteroidota > Bacteroidia > Flavobacteriales > Flavobacteriaceae > Winogradskyella. The sequence continues at coordinate 33,070 of NZ_JAOARH010000066.1, read as the reverse complement.
TGTTAATTCATCATCATTAACTCCCATTACAAACATTGGCGCATCTTTACTTGGCGCAGATATTGCAACTTTTTTTGCTCCAGCATCGATATGATATTGTGCTGTTTCTAGTGTTTTAAAAATTCCTGTACACTCAGCAACAACATCTGTATCTACCTCATCCCATTTTAAATTTTTAGGGTCTCTTTCTGCTGTAACACGAATTGTTTTACCATCTACAACTAAATTGCCATCTTTTACCTCTATTGTTCCATCAAAACGGCCATGAACAGAATCATACTTTAGCAAATATGCTAGATGCTCTACATCTAATAAATCATTAATAGCAACTACATCTACATCTGGACGTTTTACTGTTGCTCTAAATACTATTCTACCTATTCTTCCGAATCCGTTAATTGCTAATCTTAAATTTGACATTTTTTTTTGTTTAAAGTTTTTTAAATTCAAGGTTTATAATTGATATAAACATTAAATTTTGAATTTTGAATTATATTGTCATTATATCTGAAACTCTTAGTAGTTCCATATCAATTTTTGATTGTCCTTTTATGGCCTGCTCAAATGGTGTTAAATCCATAGTATCATTTTTTAAACCAACCATATAGTTGCTTTTCCCTATGATAAGGCTTTCTACCGCTTTAACTCCCATTCGACTCGCTAAAACACGATCGAAACAAGATGGGTTCCCGCCTCTCTGCATATGTCCTAGTACAGAAACACGAACTTCATATTCTGACATATTTTCTTCCACATAATCTGCTAGCTCAAACACATTTTTACCAATTTTATCTCCTTCAGCAACCACAACTATACTCGAAGATTTACCAGACTGTTTACTTCGGCGTAAAGATTCTAATAATCGATCTAAACCCAAATCTTCTTCAGGAATTAAAATTTCTTCAGCACCAGCACCTACACCAACATTAAGTGCTATATGACCTGCATCTCTTCCCATAACTTCAACAAAGAATAATCTGTTATGCGAACTGGCTGTATCTCTTATTTTATCAATTGCATCTACAACTGTATTTAAAGTTGTATCATACCCAAGCGTATGTGTTGTTCCGTAGATATCATTATCTATTGTACCAGGAATACCAATTACAGGAAAACCAAACTCTTGGTTAAAAACCATGGCACCTGTAAAACTTCCATCACCTCCTATAACTACAAACGCATCTATACCTGCTTTTTGTAATGCATCATGTGCTTTTTGTCTACCTTCTTTTGTCCTAAATTCTTTAGAACGTGCAGATTTTAACATGGTACCACCCTTATTAATAATTCCTTTAACACTACGAGCATCCATTTTTTCAAAATCACCTTCAATCATTCCCTGATAACCTCTATAAATACCGTAACATTCTAAGCCATGGAAAGCACAAGTCCTTACCACAGACCTTATTGCAGCGTTCATGCCTGGTGAATCTCCACCAGATGTTAAAACACCTATTTTTTTTATTGTACGTAGCATATTTTTTTTATTCTATACAGTAAAATTAATAAACTATAAACGGAATATAATGACTATTGTCATAAAAAAAACAGACTCACAAAAACTCAAACGTTTTCGTTAATAACTATTTCTGAAAAATTGAAAAAAGTGATATTAAGACTTAGATTTTGTCTTCTTTTTTTTCATTGTAATGTAGTCTGGCATAAGGTCATCATCCTCTTCTTTTTCTTCTTCTTTCTTTACCGGTTTATCTTTTCTATTTTTTCCAGAGAAAATAATATCGATAAGTTCTTTAAACGTATCAAACTCTACATTATAAGACAAACCAACCCCTTGTGTATAACCAATTTCTTCCCCAAAGTTTCTAATTGTATTTTCTCTATTAAAAACTTTTGCTCTAAAGGTACCATCTTCATTTAACAACCAATCTATTTGTACATCTCCTCTAATTGTAGTTTGTTGTGCACTGCCAAAAGGAACACCTACTTTACCATTTATTAATATTTTATCTGATATTTTGGTTTGTAATGTAAGACCTACTCTACTATTGGTTTGCAACTCTGGTGTGTCTTGACCTAATTCTACATCAATACCAACCTTTAAACCATCATTATCACTCCCTAATAAATTATTGACAATACCTGTTAATCGTTCGGCTATAGTGCCCGAAAAATTAACACCTGCTAAACCACTAGCGAAACTCCCTGTTGTTAAAAAATATAAAGCTTGGTTATCGCGCTCATCTTTAGAGGACAATCTGTAATCTAGCTCTGATTTCACAGTTGAATTTACTGTTGGGAACCTAAAATTAAACTCAGGATCTGGTTGCTCTAACTGACCTGTAAGGTGTATTTCTACTTCAACTGGTATGGTTTGATTAATAGGATTATCTAATAAAACTGAAGGGTTTGCAGAACCTTGATAAACCGCTTTAATGTCTATTTGTGCTTTCATAGGATCACCTTCCCATTCTAAAACACCACCTGGCTCTACATTAAATCTTTTTTCAACCAGTCCACGATATTTAAAATTATAGGTTCCTTCATATACTGTAAAATCTCCCCACATATCAAAAGTACCATTGGTATTAATGAAAAAACCTAAGTTACCTTCTCCTTTTCCTTTTATTGTACTTCCTGAATCTTTATCGATAACAATTTCTATTACGGCATCTTGTGTTACATTTAAATCAAAATCTAACACTAATCCTTTAACTGAAATTTGTTCTTGTATTTCTCCATTAATCCTTGCCATTTTTTCTTCAGGTGTAAGGAAATGGATGAATGAATTATCACCAAAACTCTCAGAATCATTTAAGGGTATAAAAAATTCTGTTCCAGCTTCGGTTTTACCATCATCTACATCAATCACTAATTGATCTGTAGGACCTTTTATCTCTGCTGTACCAGATATAAAACCTGTTCCGTAATATAATTCGTCTTCAGATTCTTCTGTGTTTAAAACTAACAAACGATCTGTACTTAGATCTAAACCCAATTTCCAGTCAGAAAAATTATTATGTTCTATAAATCCATTAAGGTAACCTCTAGAGAAATACTTAGAATCTGTCATGGCTACATTATTGAAAATAAACTGCTGGTTTCGTAATGACACCTTAGAGTCAAAATCGAAACCATAATCTACATTAAGATATGGTATGGATAAACCTGCTCTATCTAACAATAACTCACCATCAATACTTGGCTTTTTAAGACTACCTGTTACTTTAGCATTACCAGAAACCAAACCTCTAATATTACTAATAACTCCTTCCCCTAAAGGATTTAATGGGTCTAATAAAAATTCTTCGAATGCAACATCTAAATTAATGGTAGGGTTTTGTTTGACTACATCAACGCTTCCTCTGGCTAAAAAAGAGGTTAGATTATCATTAACCAAAGAAACATCTACCTTATAATTTGTTATGGAATTGTTGCCTTCTAACTTTGCATTTAATTTTCCAAGATTGTAATCATTTACATTAAGATTATTTACTTCTATATTAGATTTAGGTAAATAAATTCCATCGTTTTGTAAAACGCTTAGTTTTCCGTTAACAGTACCATCTAAAGCCAAACTATCTATATGTGGTGTAATCTTATCTAGCTCCACATCTTTAAAATCTACTTTAAGATTTTTGTTTTCTTTATCAGTAATAGTACCCGAAAGTTCTATTTCTTCATTACCTTGATTTATGGTTATAGGAAAAATATCGAAAGCTGTTAGAGTCCTATCAAACCTAACTTTATTAAAATTATTCTTTTCTGAATTAATCATCCAATCATGCCCTTTAAAAAGCATATCAGATTTTCTAAAACCTAAAATAGATTTATTGGCTTCGTCTATTGTATAAAAAAGATTAAGGTCAAATCTGTCTTTATTGCTTTTTCCGCCTTTAAACTCAGTTTTTATAAGAAGTGTATCTCTTTTGGTTACATTGATTAGTGTAAAATCTGAAGCATCATATACACCAGCACTTAAACTGTCTATTTCTATAAATGTGTTATACAGAGGGTTGCTATTATCTACACTAACATTAATATCATTTACAAAATAATCCTGAAATTTTATCTCAGGTGAGTTAAAGGTGAGTTCAAATCCTTTTTCGTCGGTTTCTATTCTACCTTCAACAAAGGTGTTCTTACCCAAATACAAATCTTTAAAGAATACAGCAGCAATTTTTGAATAGATATTAAATCTAAAATCAATGTACTGTCCCTCATCAACTTCAAAAGGAATATAGTTAGCATAGATACTACCTATCGAATTTTCAGCGAGTTTTAAAACATCTTCAATCTTAAATTTTCCTTTTACACTTCCGTTAACAATATCTGGTGAATTAATAGAGATTGTACGTTCATCACCCTTAAATGAAGACACAATATCAAAATCTTGAAAACTATATCTGTTATCCTGATTTTTATAGGTAGTGTTCTTTATGTTTATTGCACCACTTACATCATTATAAGTAGAACCTGTTGCGGTTATATTAACCAGTCCTCTAAATTCAGATATACTATCTCTTGTTACAAAATTGAGTGCTCTTAAATCTGCATAACCAACATTAGCTTTAAAATCGAATTTCTTTTCCGCTTCAACAAAATCAACTAACCCGTTAAAGTTTAATTGTAGATTAGGATCATCTGCTAATAGTTTTCCATTAAAAATCTTATTGCCAAGATTACCAGAAACATGCACACCTTGATAAGTGTAATCGTTATATTCTAAACTAAAAACGTCACCTTCAATATCTGTACGTAAATTGTTTAATACAAAACCTTTACCATCTACATCGAGGTTAGCAGAAACAAATTTTGCCTTAGGATCATTTATAAGCTGACCAATATCAAACTGATCAAAAACAACATTACCAATATAACTTGCTTCATCTATATCATCTATTTCGGTTAATTTTAAATCAGATTTCACAAATCCTAAGTCTGTATCTATTGCTAGATCTGCATCAATACGATTTGCTGTTATATGAGATGTTCCTCGAGCTCTAAAATTACCTACCTTAGAAAAAAATGATGGTATAGCATTACCCAAAATTTTAGGAAGCAACGCTGTTAAATCGTTATAATTTGAAGCTAAATTTTTAAAATTACCATCTAAAGAAAAACTATCTTCTTCTCTATTAAACAAACCTTTAAAATTAACATCTCCTATAATTCTTGTATTTCTTGTAGTACTAACATTAAGGTTTTTGGCAGTAAGATTATTTAACGTACCTGATAAATCTGCATTAAAACTTGCACGCTGATTAACACCAAATTCATCAAAAAACACATTTAGTTCTGTGAGTGAAACTTCAGAATCCTTAAAACTTGCTGTTACATTTACCTTATCTGTAAAGTATTTTAAGTCTTCTCGTTTATAATCAAATCTTAAGTCGCCTTTTAATTCAGAATTCTCAGTCTTTATCTTAAGATCGCCAAAATTCATATGATGCAAAGTGTACTCAAAATTTGCCATTAAATTATCTACAGCAATACCTCTACTATCTTTAAAACTGAATTTATTAATACGAGAACTTACGTCTGGTCCATAAATTAAAAAATTAGTTGTATTTGCATTGAGCTCTGTAAATACAAAGATTTTAGGATTTTCAAGATTTTCATCTGTGAGCTTAAAAATACCATCTTCTATAGACACATCGCTAGACGACAACAAGAACTTACTAGGTCCTACTCTTGGGTTATCGTCATCGAATTTTTCTACAAAAACATCTAGATTGGTGTCTCTTTTTCCTTTATAGGTCTTTAAATTGAAAACCAAATCATGAATATCTATATCGCCAAAGTTGAGTTTGCTATTGTAAAGGTTTTTAAAACTTATAATAGAACTGTTTAGCTCACCAATACTAATTAAAGTATCCTTTTTGTAATCTCTAATTAAAATTTCTTTGAGCTCTATATCACCATTGAGCTGAAGACCAACTTTACCAATATTAATATCGGTTTTAAAATCTTCATTTAATCTTTCGGTAGCGTATTTACCAAGTTTGGTTTGTACGGCAGGAATCCCAACAATTAAAAAAACAATAAGAAACAACAACAGAATTATACCTGCTATTTTACCTATTATTTTGAGTATTCGTTTGATAGAATTTATACTTATTAATTGATGAAATCTTCACTACCTTTGCCTATACAATACGTTAACAAGTATTGTTTTAGACTACGTCTGGTAAAATTAACAATTATTGTGCCCTTTTTAGTTAATGAAAAAAGAAAATATTTACATTCTTGGTATTGAATCTTCTTGCGATGATACATCGGCTGCTGTATTATGTAACGACACCATTTTAAGTAATGTTGTAGCAGACCAAAAAATACATACAGAGTATGGCGGAGTTGTGCCAGAACTAGCATCTAGAGCGCATCAGCAAAACATAGTTCCGGTTGTGCATCAGGCATTAGAAAAAGCTGGTATTACTAAAGATCAATTAAGTGCTATTGCTTTTACTCGTGGTCCTGGTTTAATGGGTTCGCTTTTAGTTGGCACTTCTTTTGCTAAATCTTTAGCCTATGGATTGGATATTCCGTTGATTGATGTTAACCATATGCAAGCGCATATTTTGGCACATTTTATTGAAGAAGAAGACCATAAAAAACCACCCTTTCCTTTTTTAGCAATGACTATTTCTGGTGGACACACACAAATTGTAAAAGTTACCAGTCATTTTGAAATGGAAGTTTTAGGCGAAACCATTGATGATGCTGTTGGTGAAGCTTACGATAAAAGCGGAAAAGTATTAGGATTGGGTTATCCTGCTGGTCCAGAAATTGACAAACGTGCACAGTTAGGAAACCCTAAAGCTTATAAATTTACCAAACCAAAAGTAGATGGTCTTAATTTTAGTTTTTCAGGATTAAAAACCGCAATCCTTTATTTTGTACAACGCGAAACTAAAGCCAATCCAAATTTTGTGGAAGAAAACCTAAATGACATCTGTGCTTCCATTCAGTATACTATTATTGGTATTTTAATGGATAAACTAAAACTTGCCGTAAAGCAAACAGGCACAAAACACATTGCTATTGGTGGTGGTGTTTCTGCCAATTCTGGTATAAGACAAGCCCTTAAAGATGCTGAAAGCAAACATGGCTGGACGACTTACATTCCTAAATTTGAATATACTACAGACAATGCTGCTATGATAGCTATTGTTGGTTATTTAAAATACTTAGAAAAAGATTTTTCAGATTTTGATGTGATGGCTACAGCTAGGTTGAAGATATAAATTGTTAAAACATCTGTTAATAAGCTCTAAGGTTTTAGTTCAATTCAGTTTTAAAATTTAGTTGTTTTGTAAGTACTCCAAATCTTACTAAACACATATATTTATTATGAAACAGTTATTACTAGCATTATTATTAGTTCCGTTGTTAAGTTTTTCGCAAGAATCTTTAGAAAAAGAACTCGATTCTATAAACTCTATTGAAGAAGCAAAATCCTTTGCTAAAACCTATAAAAAAGCTAACAAGAGTAAAGTATTTACTTTTAACAAAGAAAAGCATAAAACACGCTTGGCAGATGATTTATTTAAGCTCTCTGAAGGAAACACAAAAACTGTCAAAAACGAAAACAAAAAGACAGTATATAAAGTTATAGCTAAAAGTAAAACACCTCATTACAAAGTACGATATATCTTTTTTGATGGTAACAAATTGACTTTAGAAGAAATTAATGCTAAACGCTATAAAATTATATCTCAATACCAAAAAGGCTATACATTTAGTAAACTAGCAAAAATTCACTCTATGGACATAAACGCTAAACGAGGCGGAGATTCTGGCTGGTTTCCTGAAGGAAAAATGCATCCAAAATTTGAAGAAGCTGTTAAAGAAAATGACAAAAACACTATTTTTACTCTAGATATAGAAGATAAAAAATGGCACTATATTATTCTTAAAACACAGCCAAAAAAAATAATAGAAGAAATTACAGTTTTACAATATTCTGAAGCCATAGATTAATGCAATTATTCTACAACCCAAATATATCAGAAAATGACAATATGTTCAGCTTCGATAAAGACGAAAGCAGACATATTGTAAAAGTACTTCGTAAAAAAATTGGAGATCAATTACACATTACTAATGGAAAAGGCTGGTTATTTAACGCTGAATTAACCTTAGCTGACACCAAACATTGTGCTGTAAATATTTTATCTAAAAGCCTTCAATCAAAAAAAGATTATACTTTACATTTAGCGGTAGCTCCAACAAAAATGAATGATCGTTACGAATGGTTTTTAGAAAAAGCTACCGAAATAGGTATTGACGAAATTACACCAATCATTTGTGATAATAGCGAGCGTAAAATGGTGAAATTAGAACGTTTTGAAAAAATCATTCAATCTGCAATGAAACAATCTTTACAATGTTATTTGCCAAAACTAAATACTCCTATTTCGTTTAAGAATTTTATACGTCAAGATTTTTCTAGTCATAAGTTTATAGCGCATTGCGAAGACACAGACAAAAGATCTTTAAAATCACAGTTGAGAGCAAACGAAGATTATATTATACTCATTGGACCAGAAGGCGATTTTAGCGTTAAAGAAATTGAAATAGCTTTAGCAACTGAATACACACCAATAACCTTAGGAAATACACGTCTTCGTACAGAAACAGCTGCAATTACAGCATGTCATTCGGTGGCTTTTATTAATGAATAATAAATAAAAATCTTATCGTCGATTATTTCCACTCCATTACTTAAAAGCCTCTTTATTTTTGTAAAAATATTAATAACAAAAATGAACAAATCATGGCATTACACAAAGACTACGAGTACACACAAGCAGATTTAGACAATCACGCAAATCAACTAAATCCTAATAACGACGAATATTGGAATTCTAGAGAAGAAAATTAAAATACATTATGCCTCAAAAAAAATCTTTAAAGGAAAATGACGTTTATGAGTCCTTATTAAATCTAAAAATTAAAAATCCATACTATTACAAACAGCATGGCATTACTTTAAAATTTGTTATTATCTCGTTTTTTTGCTCAAAAATTGAAAGCATAGAACGAAACATCATTTACATTCTTTATATAGCTAATGTTATAAAGCATGAAGAATTAAAAGTATATAAAGATAAGATTAATCAACAGGTTTTAAAAAAGCTTTTAAAACATCTTATTGGGAATGAAAAAATCATGTATAAAAAAGATTTTAGAGAAATGATAGGCATAAAAAGCTCAGAAACTTTTAAAAATTATTTCGATGATTCATCAGCTTACAAAACCTACGTTACTGAACACTCTAAATATTTAAAAACTTTAGACCCTAAGACGCGTAAGCTTACTTTAAATGAAATTTTAGAACTCTTAGAATTTTGGCAAGGCATAGATAAAAAAGGGCGTATTCAAGCTTATACAAAAGAAGAACTAGGTGAACGCCTTTTTGAAAATTACAGTAAAAGCTATCAAAAAGAACAACTAGAGTTACTCTTAGACGAACATATTACAAATCATACTTATAATGAAGAATATTCTAAAACTGAATATTACAAAGCTCATGATTTCATAAAACCAGAAATAGTAATCAATTTTCTAAATGAACTACGTTACGAAACAGATATAAACCTAGAAGAAGACACTTATGGAGAAGAGCACGAATTATTCTTTTTATTCGGATTATATATTATCAAAACTTTTAAACTCAAATAAAAATATAAACTTAAAAATGAAAAAACAAAATCATAACGCAGATATAAAAAACCCTAATAAAGGCACAACAGGCACTAATATAACATATAAAAAAATGCTCATAAACAGAGAAAAACAACTAAAATTACACAAAGAAAAACCTCAAGATATTATTGACGAAGGTGAATATTTAGATGAAGGTTACTTTGCTTTTCGTGACGAATAACCCTCTAAATTGTATCAATTAAAATCGCTATTCAGTACAAAAATGTGCTTCTAGCGATTTTTTCTGTTAAAGAAAACAAATAAGCGTTTTAGTTTAAATATATTCCTTTAACTTTGAATAATACACCTACGCACCAAGTAATATGAAATTTATAGTTACAATCTACTTTATACTAACTACTACAGTACTTTTAGCCCAAGATGTAGCTGTTTTAAAATACAAAGGTGGTGGTGATTGGTACAGTAATCCTACCGCATTACCCAATTTGGTAAAATATTGTAATGACAATATAGACACCAACATTAACGAAAACATACAGACTGTAGAAGTTGGTAGTACAGATATTTTTCAATTTCCGTTGTTGCATATGACAGGTCATGGCAATGTATTTTTTAGTGATGATGATGCCGAAAACCTAAGGAATTATCTGATTTCTGGTGGATTTCTTCATATCGATGATAATTACGGAATGGAGCCTTATATTACCAAAGAATTGAAAAAAGTATTTCCAAATAATGAATTAAGAGAAATCCCTAAAGATCACGAAATATTCAATACGGCATTTAACTTTCCTAACGGTTTACCAAAAATCCATGAGCACGATGGAAAAGCACCACAAGCATTTGGTATTTTTCATGAAGATAGACTTGTTTTATTATTTACTTTTGAAAGTGATTTAGGTGATGGTTGGGAAGATGCAGAAGTACACAATGACCCAGAAGAAGTACGTGAAAAAGCTCTTAAAATGGGTGCTAATATTGTGAAGTATGCTTTTACTAATTGACGATTATAGATTGACTAATGTCGAATAATGTAAATCTAAAATTGTAATTCTAAATCAAAAATCTATTTGCAACTCACCCACTACACTTCTAACTTTAAAAAACAAAAGCATCCTATTACATTAGTTTGCGAAAACATTACTAATGCACCAAATATTGGCTCTCTGTTTCGCACAGCTGATGCTTTTAATATTGAAGAAATAGTATTTTGTGGTAATAATATTCCAATAGGAAAACGCATGAGCAAAACATCGCGTTCTACTGAGAAATATGTCAATTTTAAAGCGGAACAAGATATAAATGACACCATACAACAATTAAAAAACACACATTACATTATTGCCTTAGAAATTACTGAGAACAGTATTGAATTGGGCAAATTCTCATTAAGCAATAATAAACCAATAGCGTTAATACTTGGTGATGAAAATTTTGGTGTTTCAGAATCTGTTTTAAAGCTATGTGATGCCATAATACATATTAACATGTATGGCAACAATAGTAGTATGAATGTGGTACAAGCTACAAGTATTGCGCTTTACGAAATTACCAATCAACTTAATTCTAAAAATTTGTAACGCTGAATTAAATTCAGCATCTTTGAGTTATGAATTCAAAAATCATTGCAAACGGTATTCTTAGAGCTTTAGGTATTCTTTTAGCTATTGTATTGATTTTATTTTTTCTTTACAAAATACAATCTGTAATCGTTTATATTGCTGTAGCTGGTGTTATTTCGTTAATTGGGAGACCTATTGTATTATTTTTAAGACGCAAACTTAAATTTAAAAACACATTAGCTGTAGTAGTAACTATGTTACTATTTATAGGATTACTAATAGGCTTATTATCTCTATTTATTCCACTTATAAAAGATCAAGGTAAAAGTTTGGCTCTGTTAAACTCTGAAGAGTTCAATAAAAACATCAATTATATATATGAGCAATTGATAGATTATTTTGAATTTAACAATATAAATATTGAAGAGTCGATTAAGAAATCTGGCCTTTTATCTAAGTTTGATTTTTCTGCTATACCATCGTTTTTAAATAGTATTATTGGAGGTATTGGAAGTATTAGTATTGGTTTATTTTCGGTACTCTTTATTAGTTTTTTCTTTTTAAAAGACAGTAAACTTTTTGAAGATGGAGTTATGATATTTGTGCCAGACAATAAAGAAATGCGTTCTAAACGCTCATGGAACAAAATTAAAGATTTACTTTCTCGCTATTTTGTTGGGCTTATATTTCAGATTTCAATTCTTTTTATCATTTATACTATAGTATTACTAGTATTTGGTATTCAAAATGCCATTGTCATAGCATTTTTATGCGCACTACTTAATTTGGTACCGTATGTAGGTCCTTTAGTTAGTGCATTTTTAATGTTATTTTTAAGTATGACAAGCGGATTAGTTCAAGAATTAGATTTTAGCACATCAATACTACCAAAAACCACCTATGTAATGATTGGTTTTATTATTGCGCAATTGGTAGATAATTTTTTTAGCCAACCGTTTATTTTTTCGAAAAGTGTAAAATCTCACCCTTTAGAAATCTTCTTAGTTATCATCATTGCAGGTATTTTATTTGGTATTGTTGGTATGATTGTCGCCGTACCTGCTTACACAGCAATTAAAGTAATTTTAAAAGAGTTTTTATCTGATTATAAAATAGTTAACAAACTCACCAAAGGGTTATAATAATAATTTGAACAAAACCATACTACATACTGAAATTCAAGAATTTATAAACTCAAATTTAAATTCAGATATTTCGAATTTATTACTAAAAGGTATTCATTTTGAAGACATAGATTCTAAAACGATTATAGAACAGATTGAAGCCAAAAAGCGTTGCGAAAAGAAACTACCGACTTGGTTTAACACAGAAAACATCTACTACCCAAACAAACTGAATATTGAGCAAACTTCTTCTGAAATTACAGCTAAATACAAAGCTAATTTAATATCTGGAAAATCCTTAATAGATCTTACGGGAGGCTTTGGTGTTGATACTTATCATTTTTCTAAAAAAGCTGAAAGTGTGACCCATTGTGAGGTTGATACAGAACTTTCTGAAATTGTAAAGCATAACTACCAAGTCTTAAAAGCAAAAAATATTAATTGCTTAAATGAAAATGGAATCGACGCTCTTAAGCGTATAGACAAACCATTTGATTGGATATATATTGATCCATCACGTAGAGATAACTCAAAAAATAAAGTATTTCTACTTTCGGATTGTGCACCAAATATTAAAACATTTAAAGATCTATTTCTAAAATATGCCAAAAACGTGATGGTAAAAACATCACCTCTATTAGACATAACTGCAACTAAACAAGATTTAAAACATGTAAAAGAACTTCATGTTGTTGCTGTCAATAATGACGTAAAAGAATTACTCTGGATTTTAGAGCAGAACTACAAAGATGATTTTCTCATAAAGTCCGTTAATATTACTAAATCTAAAAATGAAACTTTTGAGTTTTTCTATAATGAGGAACTATCTTCACCTGCAGATTATTCAAAGCCACTCACCTACCTATACGAGCCAAATTCAGCCATTTTAAAGGCAGGCGCATTTAATATACTAAGCCGTAAACTCAATAGTTTTAAACTTCACAAACATTCACATTTATATACTACCGAAAAACCTATTGATTTCCCTGGTAGACAATTTGTTATAGAAAAAGTTATTCCTTTTAACAAAAAAGAGTTTGCTAAAAAACGTATAACTAAAGCAAATGTAACCACTCGTAACTTTCCGTTATCTGTAAATGAGATAAGGAAAAAACTTAAAATAAAGGACGGTGGCAACATTTACCTGTTCTTTACAACAGATGTTAACAATTCTAAAATTATTCTATTGTGCTCTAAAGCGAAGTAGGCGTATAAGATACAATTTGATTATTGCTATTAATCTCTATCTCGTAAGCCATACAATTATCCATAAGTAATACAACCTTATCATCTCTCACAGATGCTTGATTGCTGTCTAATGAAAATAATACTTCTCCTTCATTAAAACTAGCCCAAGATGTTGTGGTATTAGCCGGAATATTAGGAATATCAATTATAACAATACCATCACTATCAACTACTTTAAAATCAAAAGCAATTGTACCATTGTTAACCACTCTGGTAATAGGATTTTGGTCAATACAAGGTTCGTTTAATTCATTTGATGTTGGCTGTGACGAAATATCATTTTCTAAAGATTCTGAAGTACAGCTTAATAATGACATAGCAAGACCCATTACAGGTGCAAATTTAAGTAGGTTTTTCATCGGTTAATAGTTTCGTTGTCATTGAAAATTCAATAACAATCAATTTGGGACTACAAAGTTACGAAACAGATTTTCAGCACCGACAAAAAGTTTTAATTATTCGACGAAATACATGATTTTGAATCATTTATAAATATCCCTTCTGTGCAATAAGCATATCATCACCCCAAAGTTTTACCAAATATGAAATATCTATAGGAAAGAAAGATGAGGAACCATCTGTATTATATTTAACAGGGCACTGTATGCGTTTTCCATCTATGATTTTGCATGTATTCTCGTTATTATCTACAATGATTATTTGCTCAGAATCTAGCTTATGATATACTTTTTTCAAATCTATGACAGCATACTTTATAAAATCATTTGCTTTTTTTATTTGAGATTTAGAACTATCTATTACCCCATAAGTAAAATAATGCGCTTTCATTTTATAGTATTCAGACTCATGACGCGATTTTATTTTATTTGAATCTCGTCTATATCTTATCGTAAAATCATTAAAGTCTTCATACTGTTTTTCTCTAAATCGTTCTTGAACAGTCATTATATTATCACCTTTTCTAAAGACATAATCAATACCATTCATCATATCTATATATTTTGCATAATCTTTTCGTAATTGTACTTGTGTCCAATTTAAAGACTGATAAATCAACGGAATAGCTAGATTTTGGTGTACATAATCAGTAAAGGCTCTATCTTTTGAATACTTAGACATTATCTAATAAATGTAACCATATATTTATGTCTATCAAAGGAATATGAAATAAGATGTAAAAAACTCAAAAAATTGTTGCGTTCTTTAATATGAAAAGTTACATTTGCATCCGCAATTTAGGATACGTTCTTAATTTATTGGAGAGGTGCCAGAGTGGTAATGGAGCAGATTGCTAATCTGTCAACGCGTAAGTGTTGCCCGGGTTCGAATCCCGGTCTCTCCGCAAAAAACAAATTGATAACCAATTTTCGGGGTGTAGCGTAGCCCGGTTATCGCGCCGCGTTTGGGACGCGGAGGTCGCAGGTTCGAATCCTGCCACCCCGACTTTATTGGTCGCGTAGCTCAGCTGGATAGAGCATCTGCCTTCTAAGCAGACGGTCACAGGTTCGAATCCTGTCGCGATCACTGAGTTGAAAACTCAACTAATTGTTAATCAATTGGTTGGGTTTTTTGTTTTTGTAAAAGTGCCACTTTTTGTGTCACTTTTTTGTTTTACTTCCCCAAGCTCTTATTTATTTTCAGGTTTAGTAAAGTTTTATAATGTTGTAGAATTAAGAAAATATTTTATTCCCAAAAAATTCTCAAAAATTTCTTATATATAATTATACGTTTCTTTTATAGACTATAAAGATATTCATTTATAGCTTTTGTTAGATGCTTATAAATGGGGGGGTATCCCAAAAAAAACATTACGGGGTACCCTTTATACGAGGTGGTAGTCTTGTATATGAAATACTTATTATTAAAGTCTCTAAATGATTTAAAACTATGTAATTTATTTCTTATAAAAGTGAAAAGTAGTATCTTTAGACCTCTCTCCCTTATAATGATTAATAGCAGCTTATTAAGCCTAAAAGTAAGATACTTTTTAAAGGTCAAAATATTAATATGAACGATATAACCTATTTATGATAATTAAGAAAATTAAAGTTGAGAACTTTAGATTGCTCAATGACTTCTCAATAGATCTTGAGGAAAATTTGTCACTAATAATTGGAAAAAATAATACTGGAAAGACTTCATTATTATCGGTGATGGAAAAATTCATCAATGAAAAAAGTCAATTTAGCATTAATGACTTCACAATAGATAAACAATTAGAACTAAGTAAGCTTGAGAATAAGAACTCTATCGCGATTCCTGAGGATTTGGATTTTACTATTAAGCTTTTACTAGAAATACATTATGACAATAATGATAATCTAAAGAATATTTCTCCTTTGATTCTGAATTTAGAAGAAGAAAATGTAGTTGTTATAGGTTTTGAACATTCGTTGAATTCGAACTTATATGAGTTGCTTCAAGAAGAGTTTAGAAAATTTAAAGCTGATAATAAGAATAAGAATATTATTGATTTTCTAAAAATAGATCACAATGGACGCTTTTTTATTAATCAAGTAAAGACTATAGAATATAAAGCTGATGGTACTTATGGTATATCTCAACTCATAAAGGATAAGAAAACTTTAACTAGAATTATAAACTTCCAAAATATAAAGGCCAAAAGAGAAGTAAACAATTCAGACACTAATAGATCAGATAATACATTATCAAAATTGTCAGCAGATTATTATGAGAGTATTGAGAATACACCAAAAGAGGAAAAGACAATTAAGAAATTAAAGAAAGAATTAGAAAATACTGATGACGAATTAAATAAAATTTATCCTGAAGTATTTGAAGAAGTATTAAAAAAGGTAGAAATATTTGGAGGTAAGGAAGAAGGTGAGTCAATAATTGGAGTAATATCTTCACTACAGAGTAAAAATATATTAAAAGAGAATACTTCAGTAGTTTATAAGCATATTGATCATCATTTACCTGAAGACTACCATGGTCTTGGTTATTTGAATTTATTTGCCATGATCTTTGATATAGAATTAAAATGTAGAGAGTTTAGAAAGGAAAAGGAGATTCTTGAAAATCAGATTCCGGCAGATATAAATTTACTCTTTATTGAAGAGCCTGAAGCGCATACCCATCCTCAAATGCAGCATGTATTCATAAAAAATATAACTAGAATACTTGAGAATGAGAAAAATGGACTCGATTCTAAGGGTGAAAAAGTAGATGGTAAAAAAACTTTTATACTTCAAAGTATTATTACCACACATTCATCTCATATAACGGCTGAGAGTAATTTTGATGATATAAAGTATTTTTTAAAAGAAGAGAAGGAGAATAATATAATTTCTAAGAATTTAAAAGACCTTAAAAAAGCATATAGTGTAGAAACTGATCAATATGCTTTTTTAAAACAATATTTAACAATAAATAGAGCAGAGCTATTTTTTGCTGATAAAGCAATCTTAATTGAAGGAGATACGGAACGTATTTTACTGCCAGTTATGATGAGGAAGTTAGATTTAAATGAAAAATTATCTCCTGCGTTATTATCCCAAAATATATCTATAGTTGAAGTTGGGGCTTATTCACACATTTTCGAAAAGTTTATAGATTTTATAGGAATTAAATCACTTCTAGTAACTGATTTTGATACTTTTAAACTTGTGGATAATGGAAAAACTGATAAGCAAGATAATCCTATATTAGAAAGAGAGAAATGCAGAGTTGGAGATAAAGAAGCTTCGGGAACTTCGAACAATTCATTAACTCACTTTTTAAGCTCATATAAATTTGATGACCTTAAGAATTCTGTAAACAATTATATTATAAAAAAAGGCAGTTTATGCGTGTCATATCAGCATATGGAGAAGGGGTATCATGCTAGAAGTTTTGAAGATGCTTTTATTCATCTTAATAGAGAATTTATTACAAAAAATAAGACTACGTTTCAAGGACTTAAAAAAGAATCAAATTTTGACTTAGAGGGAGAAGAAAAAAAGGATGCTTATTCTTTAGCAGAGGATTGTATAAAAAAGAAGACTCATTTTGCATTAGATATTGTATATCATAGTAATGAAAGTTATAGTAATTGGGGAATTCCGTCATATATTAAAGAAGGTTTGTTATGGCTTCAGAAATAGACTCAATAACAAAACTTGTAAAAGGTAAAAGTAATTTTCTATTAAGTGGAGGCGCGGGGAGTGGTAAGACTCATACATTGATTGCCTTATTAAATCAAGTTTACAAAGAAAAGCCTCACGCAAATATCGCATGTATAACCTTTACAAATATTGCAGCAGATGAAATTAAAGAACGGGCAAATCACGAGAATCTATATGTCTCAACAATACACGATTTTTTATGGTTTAACATTGGCAATTATCAAATAAATTTAGTTGAAGCATTTTTCGATTTGTATAAAGAAAAAGTTGTTAGGTCTGATGATATTACAAAGATTGAATACAGAGAATATAAAAGCTTTAAAAAGGGAGTAATATCGCATGATGAAGTTATTAGCCTTTCGAAACATTTATTCGAAAAATACCCTTTGTTAAACAAGATCCTGGATGATAGATATGACCTTATACTTGTTGATGAATATCAAGATACGTTTGAAGAAGTATTGGATATACTTCTTAAGTCATCAGATAAGTTAACAAAAAACACTATTGTTGGCCTTTTTGGAGATAGTATGCAATCAATTTTTGAGAAAGGTATTGGGGATTTATCTGATTACCTAGGAATTAAAGAAGAAACGGGAGTAAAAATATCTTTACCAGTTGAAGTTCAGAAAATTGTTAATAGGAGAAACCCACAGAGTGTGATTCAATTAGCAAATAAAATTAGGTTAGATGGGCTTGAGCAAAAGGCTGAAAAGAATAGTAATGCTCCTAATAATGAAGAAAACGGTAATATAAAGGAAGGAAAGATATTATTTCTTTATTCAGGCAGTAATTCTAAGAAAATTGAAGACGTTAAAAGTTTATCCTTTTTTGATAATTGGGATTTTAAAAATTATGAGGAAACAAAGGAATTGTATTTGTCTCATAGTTTGATAGCAAAGCAAGCTGATTTTCAATCCTTAATGGATATTTACTCCAAAGATAAAATTGTAGGTAGTAGTAGTTATTTAAAAAGAATTAAAGACTATATCAAGAAATATGAAATAATAGAAAACTATGATGAATATACTTTCGGTCAGGTTATAGAGTCATTAATAAAAGGTATAGATAATCAGTTATCATATGAAAAAGCAATAGGTAAGCTATTAAAAATTAAAGATGAAGAGAATTTAACATTTTTAAAAGCTGCTAATTTATTGAATAAGGAGTACCCAAAAATAAAAGAAGTATTGCCTACAGAGAGCCTATTTAATTTTATCAATGAGAATAATAATATTTTCGAAAAAGCTTTAAAATCATCATTTGAGAATATAAAAAGAATTTATTTAGATAGGAGTAAGCTAATTGGAAAAAAGAAAAGTAGTAATGAAGAATCAAATAGGAGAAGTGATGAAAGGGATATTTTAATCAGACATCTACTTAAGATACAGGAGATACTTTTTTTATTTAACCAAGAAAGGTTTTATGAGCTAAAGGATTTAGTGGACTTCAAGATTCTTTTCGCTAGGAATAAGATTGAGCTGAAGGGGAAACTAATTGAATTAAATTCAATTAAAGATTCAAATATAGAAGATGTTATAGATAAAGCCGATGAACTCGGAATTTGCTTTATGAGTGACAAACTTGAAGAATTCATACAAAAAAATGAATATTTGTTTGAGAGAGTTAAAAAAGTAAAATTCAGTGAAATTGAAAATCTATATAACTATGTGGAAGGTTATACAATTTATTCAACCCAACATGGTGTAAAAGGGGCAGAATTTACGAATGTGCTAATAAGTTTGGATCCAAGTGGAGATAAAAAATTAAGCTACAAGTATTTATTTGAAGATACTATTGGTAAGGTGGAAATAGTCAAAAGAACTCAAAAGTTATTTTATGTAAGCTGTACAAGAGCTATGGAAAATCTAATTGTTTTCTACAATGAAGCGTATTCTAAAGAAGCAATTAATAAAGCCTCCAATTGGTTTGGTAAAGCAAATATTATTGATATAGATACTTTATGATGAATAAAAGTCAAATACAAATAATCAAGTAGGTTTTGAAGGAAGAAGAATCACAAATTTTTAATTTTATTGATGAAATATCAAAGCCAGAGATATACAAGCAGTTGTACCCGGATGAAAAGGAAGGTATTGTAATCGCTCATTTATACGAGAGTGTAAAAGCCGGAAACTATGAGAATGATGCTTTTAGTGCCAATGAGATTCGTAATATATTTGAATCTACTCTAAATGAAGGAGAAAAAAGGGTGTTTCATTTAAAAGAACGTATCAATAAACTTCAAAAATTTTTTATTAAGTATGATGATGAAACGCAGCTTTATTCTTTTCAAGAATACGGTGTGAAATTTTGTAGAATAGCAGAAGAGACTTTGAAAGGTTCCTTAAAGCCTACAGAAATAAAGATAATATGCTCTCAGCTAAAGCATAAATTGAAGGAATGTCTTGGAGATGATATTAAAATAGAAGAATGGTTTACAATAGATTTTAAAAATTTTCACCCAAACCTTAAACAGCAAATAGATTTTCTAGATAGACAAATTGATGAAGCAGTTCAGAAACTTAGAAATGATACACTTGCCGAAAAACAATTACCAATACAATTATTACAAACAGTAAGTGATGATCTCGAAGATATACAGAAAAAAAATGAAGAATTACGTGCTGCATTTTCAGAAACCTATTCCATTAGCACTCTATTAATAGAAATAGAGACAGATCAAAAAACAATATTAGATTACATAAAAAATACTACTCGGTTTTTTGATAATGTACAAAGTAGGTTGAGAAATACAAATAGGAGATTGGATAAAATACAGCCAAAGATAAAGCAACTTTTCTTTATACTAAGTCAACCAGAATATAGTGCGAAAATAGACAGATTCATACGTTTTTTACTAAAATATTCAACATTAGAGGTAAATGATAAAAAGATAATATTACCAAAAGAAATAGAAGCTAAAACTACAAATTACAAACGTTGTAAATACATTGTAATTGACAGGGATCGTAGTTTATTTCCAACGCAAGCAAAGCCAAGAAAGAAATATGAAAGAAACCCAAAAATAGAGACACAAAATAAAGATATTCTTGAAGCGGCATTCCGAGAAACACAGGTTATCGAAGATTGGGTACAATTGTTTTTTGCGCAACTACAACAACGTAAGGAATTAGACATTTCTAAAGGATTTTTTTCAGTATTAGACGAGACCAATAATTTTACGATAGCTACAAAAGTGACTTTTAGAGTAATAGAAGAAGCACATAATAGCAATAAATATAGTGTAAACATTGATAACACTAATTTGGTAGAAAAAGCAAACACAGCATTATGGAAAACAATGATAGTTCAGAAATAAAATATCTAACATTTTTAAGAGATGAAGATGCAATGCAATACTTTGGGAAACTAGATTATGCTTTAAAAGATGGGGAACATTTTCAAAATTATGGAAGCCAAATACCGTATTACCGATTTTTAAAGAAGCATAAGAACTCTATAAACTCATATTATGAACGTTTCTATGGAATAAGTTTAAAAGAAGAAAATATGCAAGCAGACTCTTTCTTTTTTCTAGATTTTAATGATTCGAGTAGAGGGAGTATATCACAAGCATTTAGAGACCACCTAAAAAATGAGTTTATCATTATCGGGTTGATTATGTACAAAATCTTATTTCTTGAAGGAAACTTAGAATTAAGTTCTATTCAAAAATTAAAACAAACTATAAGGAATGATTATGATGAGTTTAAACCTGGTTTAAGAAAGCTTATTGCTCAATCTTCTGCCGATAAAGATAATTTTGAAGATGACGAAGCTATTGATAATACTATAGATAGAGCTTTAAAGCATTTTAGAAAATTGGCTTGGTTGGATTATAAAGGGGATGAATTTGAACTCAGAGTCTCCTTTCATAGAATTATAAACCTGTATGAAGATGTGATCCCTAAAATTGACACAATAATAGAAAGTTATCAATGAAAAAATACCCACGTATATACAGTTTAGGAGCCATTAATATTATACATCATCAAGAATTTGATTATAAATTTCATCCTTTTAGAACCGATTTTACAGGAGAAAGCGGTGTTGGTAAAAGTATTATTACCGATTTGATACAACTTATTCTTATAGGCTCTACAAAATATCAATCTTCAACACAAGGGCAGGATGATAGACCTTATACTAGCCTTATTATAGAAACACCCGATAAAGGAGAATATGGTTATGCCTATCTTAATGTAGAAGTGGCTAAAGAAAAATTTGTATTAGTAGGCTGTTATATAGAAAGGAGGTCTAAAAAAACACAAGCATTTATTGTTCAGAAAAGTTTAGATTTTGAACAAGATATGCTCACACCATTTGATCAACCAATAACAGTAGCAACTTTTGAAAAAGATAATAAATGGCTCACTTTACCAGAGTTTAATAGACACATAAACACAAGTGATAATTTAGGATGTAAGATATTTAACTTATTTAAAGACTATCACGAAGTCCTTTATAAGAGCAAGATACTACCAATAGATCTATTTAGTAATAATGGTGATTTAGAAGATTATGCAAAAATATTACAAGCATTTGCTCGTAGAGGAATCAATGTGAAAAATGATGTGGATTTGCAAGAGTTTTTACATGGAAAGCATACTGGAACAAAGTTTTACTATCAATTTCGGGAAGCAGAAAAGCAGATGGAAGACTCCATAACAAGCCACCGAAAAAATCATCAGGAATATCTAGATATAAAAGAAAAAAATGCATTATTAAAAAAATTAAGAGACCTCAAAGTTGTTAAAGACAATACTGCAATAAAATTTCATAATGTAGAATATAACTTTAAAACTAATAGACTAAAAGAACTAAATAGAAATATAAAACAAGCCTTAAATAATTATTTTATAGCTAAAGAGAGTATAAATGCTTTAAACAAGCTAAAAGAAACTACACTTCTGGAGTGTGATTCTAAACTTACTGAAGTCACAATACAAGAAAAACCACTTAAGATAGGAAGTGATAATTTGCAAATTACTATAGACTTCATTAATCACGTTGATAATGCCTTAGAAAAGTTAACACTTAAAAATGAAACAGAATTAAAAACTGTTTATTTAAAGTATATAGAGAATAAAGACCAAATATCCAGGTATCAAGAAATAAAGAACCAACTACAATTACAGGGGTTAGAAGACGATTTTAATACACTCGATCACCAAAAAACATTTAAGGAAATAGTAGATACTTTAAATAAGGAAATTTTAGATAACACAGCTCAGATAAAGCAGTACAAAGAGTTGATAAATTTTAATGATTACGAAAACCCAAAATCAATGGCATATTGGGTATTGAATCAAAAAAGAAACTTCAATATACGAGAAGAGAGTATTCTAAGGTATTTTTTTGATGTTGAAACTAGTAGGCCAGAAGAAATTAATTCAGATAGTAAGTATTTGCCAGATCCTAATGAGATTCTAAAAACACTAAAAGATGAAGGGGGTAATTCTGATGAAGCTGGTTTTTGGATAGATCTTTCTGGTCTTCAAATCTTTATAGAGAGAAAAAAGCCTCCAATTTTTAATACGGCTAATATTGATGAATTAAAAGAAATATTTCAGTCTAACAATAGAAATCTAAGTTTAAAACTGAAAGAGAAAGAAAAGGCTTTAAAAATTCAAAAACATCTTTGTGATTTTCTTTTGAAGCATTTAAGAGAACCAGAAATAGATTTAAAGGTATGGCATAATCGAAATAACTTACAGCAAGAAGTAGAATTAGGAAAGGAAGTGTTTCTTTCTTTTGAAGGTTTCAATTTCAATATAGAAATAGAAAAATATGCTAAAAAAGAAAGTGTCCTTTTAATGTTTGCAAGAAAGGAGAAAGAATTAAATGATGTGCGTAAAAAAATAAGACAGTATGAAAATCTACAAGAAAATTTAAGTGTTTTTGAAACTAAGTCCATACAAGGGAATAAAACTCGTATTGTAGAAATAGCTAAAGAGGAAAAGATAGAGATTGAACCTATAGCAAATATTTCAGTCGACAATAATAAATTTATTATAGACTTTACAGAAAAATATAGAAAAGCAAACGATAATTTAAAAGCTGTAAATGAAATAGAAGAAGTTATACGAAAAAGAGATGCATACAAAACAGAATTAGAAACCTTAGAACTGAGATATCCTTATGTAAAGGAAGTGGATTTGGTTGAAAAATTGAGTGATGAAGATTATAATAATAGTTATGAAATTTACAATAAAGCTAATAGAAATTATTGGGAAGAATTGAAGGCTATATTAATTGCTTACAAATTAACAGATAAAGAAGAACAGTTAAAAGGTGATCAATCTTTTGTGCAATTGGCTAAGTTGTTATTCCCTTCAGAAATTTTTAAAAGTATATCATTTAATGAAGTAGCAATATTAGACGGAATAGAGAATTACTTGGAAAAAATAATTGAGATTAACGCCAAAATCAACCAAAATAAACTAATTGCTATAAAAGATATACTTGATGCCTTAAAAGTAGAAGTTAGTAATCAGATAGAAATTAATAAATCTATTAAGCGTTTTTTTAAGGAAGACTATACTAGAATAACAGGAGATAACAATGCTTCATTAATGATAAAACAAAGCACTACTGTCTCATTACAATGGATTGGAGAATATTTAAAAAAATTGGCAACTGTCGATATAGGTTTGTTTGATTATCAGGAAAGTTTAAATGCAAAAAATGAAAAATTACCCTCTTTAGAAGATAAACTATTATATGCTTATCAAGAGTTTAGCAAAACACCTGAGCCTAATATCTCACTAAGAAGACTCTTAAACCCATTTTCTTATTATGAACTAGATTATAGCATCGTGACCAAAAGTGGAAAACGAAACTCTGGGAGTACAGGGCAAACCTATACCTCCATTGCATTATTGTGTATTGCTAAATTATCTCTAAAGAATGAAAGTTACACGAATACAAAATTAATTCCAGGACTACGTTTTATGGGTATCGATGAAGCAGAAGGTATAGGTTCTAATTTTGATATGTTAAGCAAAATAGCCGAGCGTTTCGATTATCAGATAATTTCCTTGTCTATAAGCCCTAACAAGCTTAAAAAAGAGAATCAATATGTCTATAGGCTTACCAAAATAGCAGATGAAGAAAGAGCCAATCACCATCCGTCAGTAATATTCACTTAAATATGAGAGAAGAACTAACCTGGAGAGAATTAGAAGGACTTTATAGGCTGTATAAGGGTAAAACTACGCGTTTAAGACTGATGAATAATGTGTATGTTAAAAAGGTTTTGTACGAGATAGAAAGGGTAATAGATTACAAAAATGGAAACCTAAAAATTATTGAAAAGCAAGATGGTTTTGATGTGTTTTTTGAACAAAAATTACTAGATCATTATTTATATTATGCTAGTTTTTTTGAAAAAGTAGGTATTGAGATATCTGCTTTGCGCAAATATCCTGAGGATATTTTAAAATCTCTAATACTTATTCATAAAAATAAGGAAGAATTAAAGGATACACTGTCAACACCACATATGTTTTCAAGTAATTTTTTTAAAGAAAAAGATTCAAAGTTTTTAGATGATAATAAACGACTACGAAATGATATTTTAACAATTTTAGGAGTAGATAAATTTCCAATGCAGTCTCCGAAATCTCAACAATGGAGATTAGTTGTTGACTGTAAAACTCCTAAGTATGTTTTATTATGTGAAAATATCGATTTTCTAAAAGATCCATGGCTTTTTAGAGAAAATCATATAGAACTATGGTATTTGGGAGGTAGTAATACAAAAAAACTTGAAGAACTTCCCCCAGAGAAAATCTTGTATCCAGTATTTTATGTTTGTGATTGGGACTATCATGGGTTAGATATATATGCAAGGATTAAAAAAATACTAAAGGGAAAAGGCAAGAAGATTAAATTAATAATACCTAAAAACCCAATGCTTAAGCCAATGAAATCTGGTAAACATAATAGTGAATGGAGAAAAGAAAAATTTACAAATTTAGAACGAGAATTATTTTCTGATGAAGCACAAGATTTGATTGAGTTATTAATCAAAGAGAATAAATGGATAGAAGAACAAACGATTAAACCGATACCTGAAATTGTTGAATTTAGTATTAATTCAAGATAGTTTAAAGTTCTAACTAATTATATAAAATAAAGAAAATGGATAAAGAATCAATTAAGCTATACCGCATAGATGAGCCGAAAGAAACTTATTTATGGGAGAATGCCGATTTTGTATTTGACTCCTCAGCTTTACTGGACTTGTATTTTTCACCAAAACCTGAACGGGAAAAAATATCAGAAGAAATTTTTAAAAAGTTAACCGGGAGGTTGTGGCTTCCGTTTCATGTGCAATATGAATATTTGAAAAATAGAGAAAAAACTATCAAAAAGCCTATAAAAGAAAAATATGAACCATTAAAGGTAAAAATTAAGAAAATTGAGAATACTGTTAAATCAGAGGTTTTAAAAAGGGTTGAGGAAATCACACGTGAAACTAGTAAAGGAGATAAACATCCCCATTTGCGACAAGACTTATTAGATGGTTTCAAAAAACAAATTGAAGATTTTATTGAGCAAAATAAAACTTTTGAAAAAGAAATACTTAAAGAGGTTTCTAAAGTTGAAAAAGAAATAATAAGTGTTGAAGATGACGATGATGTTTTAAAATCTTTAGAGGCTTATTTTGGAGTTGGCAGGGAGTTTACATTTGATGAGGTTATTGAAATTACTAAAGAAGGAAAGCACCGTTATGAATTTAAAATCCCACCGGGATATGGAGATCTTAATAAAAAAGAAAAGCAAGGAACTCAGATTTTTGGAGACCTAATAATCTGGAAACAGATATTAGAATATTCAAAAGAGAGGAAAAAACCAATTGTATTCATAACAAATGATATTAAAAAGGATAATGATTGGTGTTATTTAGATGAAAAAGCAACTGAATCAAGAATTTATAGTCCTAGAGAAGAACTTATAAAGGAAATTAAAGATCACTCTTCCGTTGATTTCTGGATGTATAACCTGCCTCAGTTTCTATACCAGGCTAATAAACGTATTAATTCTTCCATCCAAGAAGAAACTATTCAGAATTTATATCAATTTATTAATAATAAGAATTCAAAAAGTAAGTATTTAAGTTTTAAGTGTAGTAATTGCGAGGAAATTCACAGATACCATGAATCCTCTATCAATTTGGATTTTGATTGTGTAGGTGGTTCGGAAAGAAAAATGGGGGCTGAAAATCAGTACTTAGCAGAGGAGTATTTTAAGTGTGATTGTGGGAATGATATAAATGTAAAATTTGAAGTTTGGGAATATCCAGAGGGAATACATAATTACGATAGTGTAAAAATAGATGGAGCTGAATTAATGGAATCTTTTTATTTTACGGTTGACTTTTATGATGATATGCCAGACTTTATTACTTGTCATATCTGTGATGGAAACAAAGAGGGAATGGGGAATTTTGTTAGATTTGATCGTAGTCTTGATTTAACAAATGAATTTAAGCCTGATGACAAACCTAATGGTGAATATAATTCAGTTACAAGTGGCAATTGTGACTGGTGTAACAGTTTGCATATTGAGTGCCCTGATTGTTTGAGTATTACCTTAATGGACTCACATTCATATAATGAAAATATTGAATGCGAAGGAGGGTGCGGTTTAACTTTTAAAATAGACACAAGTAATGATATAGAAGGTCTGGGTGAGTTTGAATTAAAATTAGTGGATCTTAGAATCAAAGAGTGCTCATCGTGTGGGACGGAATTTGTAGATAAATCAAATATTGAAATTTGTGAAAAATGTGAGGAAAAATATAATGAAGAATAAAAGATTATATTTAACTATGAATGAGAATTAAACTTATTTTTGTTAGTCAATAAAAATGATTGTTAAAATAAATCTATAAGGAAAAACAATTTTTAAAATATAATTAAGCGTTAGCTATTTAACTTGTTCAAGAAAACTGGTAATTTTTAGTCCACAAGGTAAATAGACTTAATGCTCATGCAATGGCGTGGGCTGAGTTTATTTGTGGACAGGTATACCAGTACCTCTTGAACGATAAGCTTCAGTTCCACGCTTATTTTTTGATAATATTCACTTTGGAGCTGGGTGAGCAAAAATTACCCAAATGAAGAATTTTTTTCAAGTTATAATATTATTATTATCAATTACGACGATAGCTCAAACATCTAAATTCGATATAGGTTATCAAAAAGGATATGAGGAGGGATATTGTTATCAAGATTATGGTTGTATCCCACCAATCCCACCAATAAGCCCACTACCAACAATTAATGAAAGTTCAAATAGCTATAAAGATGGTTATCAACGTGGTTTTATAGATGGAAGGTCTGTTAAAAAAGGAAATAAAAGTACGGCAAATAACTATGTAAATAAACCAAGAGAATACCCTGAATATGTAGAGCCTTATGACTTTAATTTATTATACAAAGCTCTAGAAGCGAAACAAAAACAATATGAGGCTAAAAAAAAGAGTTTAACCACATATTATAAAACTGAAGTTAAAAGAGTAAGAGAAGAAGCCTTTACTTATTATAACGAAGCTATTGAGTAT
The DNA here is from genome assembly GCF_025210595.1 of Winogradskyella sp. Taxonomy (GTDB): domain Bacteria; phylum Bacteroidota; class Bacteroidia; order Flavobacteriales; family Flavobacteriaceae; genus Winogradskyella. The sequence goes on along the minus strand of NZ_JAOARH010000066.1, from coordinate 4,842 downwards.
GCAAGTGAGCATAAAGACATAATAAGAGATTTTAAAGCCTTTGAAATTTATGTAGAATCACTCATTCCGTTTAAAATAACAGAAAAGTATCCTGATAATTTATCATACGATCAAGCTGAAAAATTAATAAAAGAATTAATTACAAATAGTAAAAAAATTAAATCTCTAATGGAGCAGGCTAACAACGTTGTTAATTACTATTTAGATAGACCTAACAACCTCATTAAGGGAATCTATAAAACAAATAAAATTGCCGATTATGAATATAATTCTGAATCAAAAGAATATGATCTTTCTGAGACATTAAATGAAAAATCGTTTATTATTTTATATGAACATGTCATTGTATACAAAAGAGCAGATAGCGATAAACTTGTAAAAAGAGCTTTAAGGTATGAAGGAATTAAAAATGGAGCTTTTGCTTTTTACGATGGATGGGAAAATTTAATCGTAATAGATAGGGAATTGAAAAATGTTCATGTGTATCATAATGCAAATTCTGACAATACTCAATACTTAAACAAGACTACATATCATGATATAATTAGAGAAAGATATTAGCTAAAATGTGCAAAACCTTAAAAAATCATCTAAATTTTAACATTTAAAAAATACAAGGTTTAGTAATATATTTATCGCGTATAGAGAAAAAATCTTTTAACATTTTAAGGCTAAAAACCTGGATTATGGACAGGGAGCGTTTGTCAAATACTCAAACCCAAACCTCAGATTTTATTTTAGGTAACCAATCAAAAAAATTGAGATAAATATTTTTGATCTCGCTTAGGACTATTTCTTCATGCTTTGAAAGTGTAACTATACTATCGTGAATTGTATAAAGTTGTATATTCTTATCAATAAGAGAAATATTCTTTGTAATGATATCAAGAATTAAACCGGCTTCAATGTTTTGTAAAAGAATTGCAAAATCTTCTTTGTACTTAGATTTAAATAAATCAATAATTTCATTAACTAATGCTGGAAACATATTTCGGATTTCTTTCTGTCTTCGTTTTCTTTTTTTGGATGGAGAACAATACAAGTATTCTAGCATTATAGCCTTTGAGTAGTCCCTTAAGTTGTCAAAGTGTTTGTATTTATTTTTTTTTACATTCTTACAATAAAAATAATCACCAATTCCAATCGGAGTTTCTATTTCATATTTGAGTTTTTCCGTGAAATTTGAAGAAATATAATTATAAATGTCTTTTGTTTCAACTAAATTTATAAACTCTGAAATCTCAAGTATATCCGTGTATTCAAGATTTTTATGAATCATAATAGATATAATAGAAGACACCCTCTGCCTAATATTCTTATCTTTAATTAATTTATATAGCCCCTCTATTTTAATTAAGTCTTTATCTATGAAAATCAATTTAAGCAAGGCTGCAAATAAATAAGGTTGAGAAGACTTTATATCTAAAGCCATTAATTCTTCATTATTGGATGTTTTTATGAACTTTCTCATGTCTTTGGGCAAGTGGGTTAAGATTGAATGCAATCTATTATCTCTGCCTTCTCTAGAATAGTCTATTAATCCAGTTCTTATTATTTCTACAGCAAATTTTCGTATTTGCTTTTGTTTAGGAAGACCTTTATAGTTTTTTAAATATTGTATAGCATTGTCATAGTCTATTGATAAATGGTCAATATTTAGCCATTTAGTTAAATGATAAGTTGTTTTATCAGCCGTTTGCATTCTTTTTAAATTTAGTTTAGTTAGTTTCTTTCTAAATGAGAAATCTTTAACTTCATAGCAATCAAAATCACTGCAATCTAGTTCATGCTTTATTCTATATCCTTTAGAATAATGCTTCGGTCTATAAGATCTAGTAGATTCAACGAGTTCTATTTTTTCTAAAAATTTGAAATAAACTGTATAGTTAGCATGATATTTCTTTAGGTATTCAGCTTTTAGGTTTACATAGCCGTTTTTTAATTTATCCTTTCTTTGTAGAGATTTGTGGCAAATAAGATGAATAAAGTAAGCAGCTATATCTAGCTTAATATGATATTTGCCTTTTTGGTGAATTGTATTATTGGCATGAACCTGGAATTTTAATTTTTTATAAAGTTCTTTGTTAATTAGGAAATAATAATAGCGATTGTTTAATTTAGCTTTCATAAGAACCTCCTATCTGTTTTAAGTCATTACAAGGTCTCAAAGCTGAAATCACATCACTTTTCCTATAATAAATTCGATTACCGATGGAAAAGGGGACTAAAATCCCTTTTTTTGACCAATTATGAAGTGTTTGAAGTGTAACCTTCAAAATTGTAGCCGTTTCTTCTCTTGTAAGGAGATTTAGATGATCATCTATTGGAAGCTCTTTGTTGGTAAGTTTATCAATGTAAGGTATTATAGCATCAACTACCTGTGAAACTAATTCACTTGAATTTGTGCTTTCAATTTGTATTATTTTGTTTGTAGCCATAACGAATATTGTTAATGACCACAAAACTGGTTTAGGGAAAAATTAGGGAGTCCCTAGAAGTTTAAATTCTATAATTATTTGGAAAAGCCTCTTGTAACTATTTTGCTTCTAATGCTTTCAACTTTTCCACTCTTTCGATATGGTGATTTTGGGTCATCAATATCATTTTTGTTTAACAGTGGATTTAAGTATGACTGAATAGATGTTTGCTTTTCGCCAGTAATACCGCTGATGATGGAGGCTAATGCATTAACACTATAGTTTTTGTATTCTTTTTGCAAGAATTCAAGAATACCTAATTCATATAAATAAATTATTTTAGAAGCTATGTCTGATTCACTTAAATCCAAAAAAGAACTTTCAGTTGATTGGGTTTTTCGCAGATCATTAATTGTTGTGAAGGTTTCCTTAAGGCCAAGATAAATATTGGTTCTTTCTTCTTCATTTTTGCTAATCTTATCAATAATTTCCCTTGTAAAGTCTTCAGGTTTGGGGTCAAAAAAATAATCTCTAGAAGCTTTCGGGTTTATTAGTTCTTTCTTTTCATATAGTTCCTCAACATTGTTTAAGTATTTTAAATATCGGGATAACTCATTTTCAAGAAAGTCATCAATTGTGGCTTTTGGATATTTCTTTTTAAACTTTTCAAAATAGTTTTTGTAGTTATCTAAATAATCTTTTCCAGAATAATTAATTGGAAGATCGTTAAAATCAAATTTTATATACATTCGTATCTTTTTATATAATTAAACTTAATTAAAAAACTCATAGTCACTTATTTTTTGTACTCTTTCAAGTTTTCCTACCTTGATGTAGTTTCTAAAGACTGCAATAGTTGAATGTCCACTTATTGTCATAACTTCTGATTCTGGTATGCCAGACATATAGGCATTGGTACAAAAACTCCTGCGACCAGTGTGATTTGAAATAAGTTCATGTTTCTTATAGTCTTTTTTAATAAGTTTACCTCCAATAGTTCTTTCAATTGTTACACGATCATCAATTTTTGCAAGTTTACCTATTTCTTTCAAAGCATAATTTATATGTTGGTCTGGCATATTACTTGGAGGATTATTGTCATATTTATTTAAAATAGCTTGGACAGTTGAGTTTATAGGAATAAATAATGGTTTACTGTTCTTTTTTGTAATCAATTTAAAGAAGGATTTTCCGTCCTTTTCTATTCTAGAATTTAACTTATGAAAATCACTAACTCTTAAGCCTGTATTTGCTGAAATTAAGAATAAGTCCCTTGCATTATTTAACTTATCAGGTGTTAAATAAAGGGATTTACTTATTCTAATAGGCTTCGTATTCGTAAAATCCAAACTAAAAATTTTATTTAGTTCTTCATTATTTAGATAAATATGGTCAATTTCCTCAACAGGCTTTTTAAAATACCTTCTTTTATGTTCAAGATTGTTGTGATGTTCAAATTCTAAACTAGCATTCAACATCGTTTTTAAAATTTTTATTTGCGTCCCAATGTAATTGTTTGAATAGTTTTGAAGATACAACCAGTTTAAAAAATCTTGATAAAAAGCCATATTGATTTTTCTGTAACTTATCTTGTAAACTTCATCATTGAATCTCTTAAGAATGGTATAGGCATTTTTGTATGTTTTAGCTGTTCCTTTTTTTAATGGTCGTCCTGTAGACATTAAAGGATTTTGGGAATAGTTTTCAGTGAACCATTTATAAAATGGAAGAAGTTCTAAAAATTCAATTTTGTTTTCAGCTATTACTCTTCCTAAACAAAGGTCACATATCTCAGTTAAAATGTCATTATTGATGATTTCTTTGTTTACAAGCAATTCAGTATACTTGTTTTCAAGAGTTGTTTTAAGATCATTTAGTTTATTGTTTATCAAATGTCTGTCTAGTTCATCAGCTACATTTCTGACCCTCGAATTATCTTTATCCCAATTTTTGAGCTTCTTAACTTTGAACTTTGTTGAGTACCGGAGTCTTTTGTTTGTTCCATAGTTAAAATATAACTGAATAGTGCCTCCACCATCTTTTGTTTCTCGGATATTGTATGAAAGCTTTGCCATAAAGTATTTTTTATAAAGTTAAACAAAAAGTGACACAATATAAAAAATACATGTCATTTTATGTGTCACTTTTTGTTTTATATTAGTAAATTGATAGGGCTAATAAAAAAGGTGCTTTCATTGCATAGATGTATTATATATGGCATATTTAAAAGGTGTTTGATGTATAATTGAGTAAAATAGAATAAATACTAATAAATAAATTCGATATCCTGTCGCGATCACAAAAAGCCTTACTAGAAATAGTGAGGCTTTTTTGTTTTGTATATTATTTGTTATTTTTAATCAAAAATTTATAGAACTGAAACTATAAGATCAACTTTATCAAAACTATCTCAAGTATTTTGTAT
>NZ_JAOARH010000065.1 GCF_025210595.1 Winogradskyella sp. | reverse complement strand
TGATAAAGCTGTTGAAGATAACTTAAAAAACATAAGAATCTATTGCCATAATACAGGTTTAGATCCATGGCATGCACCAAAAAAAGAAGGGTTCTTCCGTTATTTTGTAGTTAGAAAATCTTATAACACTAACAAACTACTGTTTAATCTTGTAACGACTTCTTATGATTTAGATAAATTTGATTTAGATGCATTTTCTAAATATTTAGTAGAGCTATTTGGCGAAAGAGTTGCAGGTGTTTTACATACTATAAATGATGAAATTGGAGACAGAACCATTGCAACAACCGGAAGTATAAATCTCATTTACGGAGAAGATAAAATTGTAGAAGAACTACTTGGTTTAAACTTTGAAATTAGCATGAAAAGCTTTTTTCAAACCAACCCTAAATGTGCGGAAAAATTATACTCTAAAGTTGTAGAATATGCCTTAGAAAATAAAGAGGCTATTGACAACACTGTTGTATTAGACTTATTCTGTGGCACAGGTACTATTGGGCAAATTGTTGCAAGTAGGTCTACCAATGCCAAAATTGTAGGTGTAGATATTATAGCCTCTGCAATAGCAGATGCTAAAGAAAATGCTAAACGCAATAACATTGATGGATTAAAATTTTATGCAGCCGATGTTGGTAAGTTTTTAAACGAGCACCCTGAGTTTACTAATAAAATAAGAACCATTATTTTAGATCCAGCTCGTGCAGGCATAGCACCAAAAACCCTTAAAAAAATAATAAACCTTAATGCAGACCGTTTGGTTTATGTATCTTGTAATCCAGCTACACAAGCCAGAGATACTGAGCAATTATTACTTGCAGGATACCAAATAAAAAAGTTAAGTTTGGTTGATCAATTTCCGCATACAGCTCATATAGAAACCGTAGTTTTGTTTGAAAAATAGTTAATGAAAAAAATTAAATTTTTATTTCTTTCCGCGCTAATTGCATTTATAAATTGCGAACGCGACGATATATGTGCAGAAAGCACAAGTACAACACCTAGATTATCTGTTGAGTTTTATGATGCAACCGAACAAGACGAACTTAAAAGTGTAACACGGTTAACAGTATATGGTGACAGTCCTGGCATACCCATTCCAGATGACACAGATAACTCTAGTGCTATTTTAGTTGAACCATTAGAACCTGAACGGGTTTATAATAACAATTCAAATGCAGTAAAGCTTCCGCTTCTTATTGGAAATGAAAATGAAACTATTACTACCAGATTTGTATTTGAAAAAGACACCAACTTACGTTTAAACGATAATGTTGATGACAACTCTAACATTGACATTATTGAAATTTCATATACAAATGAGTTTCAATATGTATCTAGAGCGTGTGGTTATAAAAGTGTATTCAGTATTATTGACATAAATTTAAATCCAGATAACAATGATGATGATTTATGGATATCAAATATAGAAATTTCAGAAACATTAGTAGACGATGAAAACACAGTACATGTACGCATCTTACATTAGAAGCTTAATTTTATTGCTGTTGTTTTCTACAATAGCATTGGCACAAGAAGATAAAAAAACGGTAAAAGATACTCTAATATATAAACAAAAATATGGATTACGCTTGGGTGCAGATATTAGTAAATTAGCACGTACATTCTTCGATGATGATTATACTGGTTTTGAAATAATGGGAGATTACCGCCTCACAAAACGAATTTATTTGGCTGGCGAAATAGGTAATGAAGAACGTACCATTAATAATGAAGTTTTAAATAACACTACTAAAGGAAGCTATTTTAAAGGCGGAATAGATCTTAATTTTTATAAAAACTGGCTAGATATGGAAAACATGATCTATGTTGGTTTTAGAGGTGGTGCTAGTACATTTAGCCAAACCTTAAACAGTTATGATATTTATAATGTAAATAATCAATATTGGAATCAGCAATTTACGGTTGAAGAAGGTACAGAATTTTCTGGTCTTACTGCTGTTTGGGCTGAAATTTTAATTGGTTTAAAAGCCGAAATATTCAATAACTTTTATGCAGGTATTAATGCTCAACTCAAAGTGTTAATTACAGAAACCGCACCAAATAATTTTGAAAATCTTTACATACCAGGTTTTAACAGAACCTTTGATAGTGGTAGATTTGGTGTTGGTTTTGGGGCAAACTTATCATATTTAGTTCCTATTTTTAAGAAAGACAAAGTAATTGTTCAAGAAAAAGAAGAAGAATAATTTTTTATATACCAAAAATATATTGTCAATAAATTGGTAATCTACCTTTTCCTTTTTATGTCAAAAAACTTCAAATGACTAAAAGAGTCACCATTGACTATATAATAATATAAAAAAACAGGTGTCTAAAAAATTATAAAAGTTGCTAATAATATTTTTATTTTTAAGCATCAATTCAAAAAACAAAACATGAAAGAACTAACAAAATTTTTATTGTGTAGCCTATTATTAGTGTTTTATAATTTTTCTTATGCACAAGATTGGACACAAAGACATCCTTTAAAAAACATTTCTAACATCACAGAAATGCATGTTTCTAATGACCAAACCATTTTTGCATTAGATGCTACAACAACTATAAATAAAGTTTTAATAAGTACTAATAACGGACAGAGTTATATACGTGTACCAAGTCTAGAGGCTAAAGATATACATATGCTTACAGACGACTTAGGATATTTAGTTGCCTCAAACAAATTAATAAAAACAGCAGATAAGTTTGAAACAGTAGAACAGTTTACATTAGATAATTATGGATTTTCTAATGTGTTTTTTCTTAATGAAAACTTAGGCTTTGTATCTGGAGGCTCTGGCAGGATAGATAAAACAACAGATGGAGGTTTAACCTGGCAGCAATTAACTACTGGCACAACGCAGCCTATAAAAGATGTGTACTTTATAGACGAAAATAATGGGTTTGCCTGTGGTGAAGATCGTACATTTATTAGTACTACAGATGGTGGCAACACTTGGAATGAGATTATTTTACCTATTGAAGACTATTGGACACTAAACAAAATCTATTTTATCAACTCAAACCAAGGTATTATTGTTGGATCTGGTGGACACATGTTTAACACTAGTGATGGTGGAATTACTTGGACAGAAGCTACAAGTGGAACAACTAGACATATTAATGATGTAAAATATCATAACGGTAAATATGTTGCTGTATGTGATTATGGTGTTGTTTTACAATCAACCGATATGGGAATCACTTGGTCTAACTACGAAATAAGCTATTGGAGAGAACTATACTCAGTTGCATTTTCTAATGGCACTATTTATATAGGTTCTGATGGTGACGTTTTTCAATCTACAGATAATGGTGCAACCTGGCAAGTTCATTTACATGGAGTAACAATGAGTAACTTAGGAGATATTTCATTTGCAAATGATAATATTGGGTTAGTTGCTGGGATTTATTCTGGTAGTAGTGCAGTATATGACCATTTAATGTTTAGAACTACAGATGGAGGCATAAGTTGGGAGGAAATAAACATACCAAGTAATGCCTGTTGTTATGTAGCACATTTATTACCTAATGGTAAAGCCATTACCACAAATCAGCTTATAAACAGAGTAGCTTATAGCTCTGATTATGGAGAAACTTGGAATACCTTTACAGGAGCAAACATAACTGAACAATTTATACCTAAAGCTGTCTGGCTAAAATCTGAAAATGATTTCTTTATTGGAGGCGGCTTTGGCTGGGGAGATACTGGTCTATATCGTTATCAAAATGGTATTGGGTGGACATTTGATTCTAATTTTAGTAGCGTTGAGTCTATAAAGTTTTTAGATGATAACTTTGGAATATTAGGTACAGTTAGTCAGTTTTACAAAACTACAGATGGTGGAGATACATGGACTCCTATAAATTATAATGGTGGTAGCTACACTTCCATTAACCTAATTGACACAAACACATTTTATATTGGTAGTTATATTACGACTGATGGTGGCAATACTTTTGAGTTAAATCAATTTCCTGGCTATGTATTTAACTATAAGTTTTTTAACGCCAATTATGCCTTAGCACTAACAAGTAATGGAAATGTTTATAGAACTTTAGATGCAGGTAGTTCTTGGCAGCTTATTAATGATAATGGTATTGAAGACCCTAATTGTTGTGGTAATTTTTACATCTCTGAAAACACAATGGTTGCCGTAGGAAACTGGTCTGATATTTACACATTAGATATAGGGCAAACATTAAGCAATGAAAACTTTGAAAGTAATGAAAACAAGTTTAGTATTTATCCTAATCCTACTGCAGATAAACTATATATAAAAGAAATAAATACAAGAGTATCTAATGCGACTATATATAATCTTAATGGGCAAAAGATTAAATCTTTTTCGCTTTCTGAAAATACTGACAGTATTGACATTAGTGAATTAGAAAATGGAATTTACTTTTTACATATAGAATCTAATTCGCAACTTGTTGCTGTGCATAGAATTGTAAAAAACTAAAATAAACTTAATGTTAATGTCTTAGTTATTACTCAAATAATCTAAGACATTAGCTTCTATTCTACTCTGAATATCACTTACATCACCTTTTACAAAAGTATCACCTGTAATATTCTCATATAATTCTATATAACGTTCACTAACAGATTCTATATAATCATCGCTCATAAATGGCACTGTTTGACCTTCTAATCCTTGAAAATCATTACTTATTAACCATTGTCTAACAAACTCTTTAGATAATTGCTTTTGAGCTTCACCTCTATCTTGGCGTTCTTGATAACCCTCTGCATAGAAATAACGCGAAGAATCTGGTGTATGGATTTCATCTATCAATACAATTTTTCCGTCATTGGTTTTACCAAATTCATATTTAGTATCTACCAAAATCAGTCCACGTTCAGCTGCTATTTCTGTTCCTCTTTGAAATAATTTGCGTGTGTAATCTTCAAGTACCAAGTAATCTTCTTCAGAGACAATACCACGCTTTAAAATGTCTTCTCTAGAAATATCTTCATCATGGTCTCCCATTTCAGCTTTAGTAGCAGGTGTTATAATAGGCTCTGGAAATTTATCATTCTCTTTCATACTTTCTGGCATTGGCACACCACATAGCATCCTTTTACCTGCTTTGTACTCTCTTGCTGCATGGCCAGACATATAACCTCTAATAACCATTTCTACTTTAAAAGGTTCGCAGAGATGGCCAACTGCAACATTAGGATCTGGTGTTGCTACTAGCCAATTAGGCACTAAATCCTCAGTAGCCTTCATCATTTTTGTTGCAATCTGATTAAGGATTTGTCCTTTATAAGGAATTCCTTTTGGCATAACCACATCAAAAGCACTCAGCCTATCGGTTGCAATCATTACCAATTGCTCATCATTAATATTATACACCTCTCTAACCTTGCCTTTGTAAACACTTTTTTGGTTAGGAAAATTAAAACTTGAATCTGTTATTGTGTTACTCATTTTTATGTTTAAACGTTTATTCGTTTAACTTTTTATTTGTTCAACTGCTTACTGTGACTAATCACGGTTCTCTATGCTTTTATATGCAGCAATTACTTTCTTAACTAATTTATGGCGAATCACATCTTTATCATCGAGATAAATCATACCTATACCTTCAACATTTTTAAGCACTAATAAGGCTTCTTTTAATCCAGAAATAGTACGTCTTGGTAAGTCTACTTGACCTGGATCACCAGTTAATAAAAACTTAGCGTTTTTACCCATACGTGTTAAGAACATCTTCATTTGTGCATGCGTTGTATTCTGTCCTTCATCTAAAATAACAAAAGCATTATCTAAAGTTCTACCACGCATAAAAGCTAAAGGTGCAATCTGTATTATTCCTTTTTCTATATAACTATCTAGCTTTTCGTGCGGAATCATATCTCTTAACGCATCATACAAAGGTTGCATATAAGGATCTAACTTCTCTTTTAAATCTCCTGGTAAAAACCCAAGGTTTTCTCCAGCTTCAACCGCAGGACGCGTTAGTATAATTCGTTTTACTTCTTTATTCTTAAGAGCTTGTACTGCCAATGCTACTCCAGTATATGTTTTTCCAGTACCTGCAGGACCAATAGCAAAAACCATATCGTTTTGGCGCATACTCTCTACAAGCTTACGCTGATTTGCAGTTTGTGCTTTAATTAATTTACCGCCTACACCATGTACAATTACTTCATCACTTTTGGCAGATGTAGTATAATCTTCACTACTATTACTTGTAAGAACACGTTCTATAACATTTTCATCTATTTTGTTATACTTTCCAAAATGCTTCATTAACATCATCATTCTAGTATCAAACTCCTCTAACAAAACTTCATCTCCATAAGCTTTAATTTTATTACCACGAGCAACTATTTTAAGCTTAGGAAAGTATTTTTTTAGAAGTTTAATATTTGCATTTTGAGCACCAAAAAATTCTTTTGGAGTAATTTCTTCGAGTTCTAAAATTAGTTCATTCAAAAGGCTAATTATTTAGTGTGTTAATCTGTTTTCTTTTCTTAGTTTTGTGTAACGATTGCTTACAAACAAATCTAATAATTTTACAACCTCAATTCTAAAAAAAATATCAACAATTAATCCATGGCAATAATCACTTTAACCACTGATTTTGGAGAAAAAGATCACTTTGCTGGCGCGATTAAAGGAGCTATTTATAGTGAATTACCAGAAGTTAGAATTGTAGATGTATCTCATTCTGTGTCTCCTTTTAATATTTCGGAAGCAGCTTACATCATATTAAATGCTTATAGTAGTTTTCCTAAAGGAACTATTCATATTATAGGTATTGACTCAGAGTTAAGCCCTGAAAACAAGCATATTGCTATTAAGTTAGACGACCATTACTTTATATGCGCAAATAATGGTATTATGAGTATGATTTGTGCTGAAATTGCTCCAGAAAAAATTGTTGAAATTAATATTCACGATAAAATAGAAACAAATTTTCCTGTATTAGATGTTTTTGTAAAAGTAGCATGCCATATAGCAAGAGGCGGAACATTAGAAATTATAGGAAAAGTTATTAACACTATTAAGCCTATTAAAAATCTAATTCCTTTTGTTAATGACGAAAAAAATCAAATTATAGGTAGTGTTATTTATATTGATAATTATGGTAATGTAGTCACCAATATTAAGAAAAAATACTTTGAGGAGGTTCAAAAAACGCGTGCTTATGAGATCTCTGCACGCAATTATAAGTTTACAAAAATTTACAGTAAATATAGCGATATTGTAAATTTTGATATTGAAGAATCTAAACGTAATGATGAAGGCAAAGGTTTAGTGGTTTTTAATTCTTCTGGTTATTTAGAAATTGCAGTTTACAAAAGTAATTGTAGCACTGTTGGTAGTGCTTCTACCCTAATGGGATTAAAATCTATGGATACAGTAACTGTTAATTTCTTGCCCACCCTTAGTCCTTTACAAAGAGAAGGAAGTCTAAGATGACGCAAAAAACTAAAAAATTATTTTCTCAGCAGTGAGAAAGTCCTTTCCTTTGGAAAGGAATATAGGTAAGGCTTTTAATATATGTTAGTAAGAATTGTAAAAATGAGTTTTGAACCGTCTAAGATTGAAGAATTCTTAGCTAATTTTGAAACCAATAAGAATAAGATTAGAGCTTTTGAAGGCTGTAATTTTTTAGAATTATATCGCGACCAGAACAATACCAACATCTTTTTTACGTATAGTTATTGGAATTCTGAAGATGATTTAAATAATTACAGACATTCAGATTTATTTAAATCGGTTTGGGCAAAAACCAAACCTTTATTTAATGCTAAACCTGAAGCTTGGAGTGTGGACAAATTGGTGAGTATAAAATAATGGGAGGTACAGCAATAGAAATACTGTATAATCAAATAATATTCTTTACAAATAAAGAGACATTCGTTTTAAAAAATTATGGTTATATAATATTTGAAACTCACAAAGGAAGTGGTAAACCTATATCAGAGATTTATAAAATATTTAAACGATTTATAGAAATAGGATTTCTTTCAAATAATAAAAGTGATGATGAATCTTATATAACTGATATTAATTATTCGTTAGAAATGATAAGGTCAAAAATAGATGAATAAAAATGTTAGCAATACTTAAAAAAGAAATAAACACCTTTTTCGCATCGCCAATTGGCTATTTGGTCATTGGTGTGTTTTTATTACTAAACGGCCTTTTTCTATGGATGTTTAAGGGCGAATTCAACATTTTAAATAATGGTATTGCAAGTCTATCGGCTTTCTTTTTATTAGCTCCTTGGATTTTGATTTTTCTAGTGCCAGCAGTAACCATGCGTAGCTTTAGTGATGAAAAAAAACAAGGTACTTTAGAGCTATTAGTTACAAAGCCAATTTCTCATTTTCAGATTGTATTAGGTAAGTATTTAGGCGCTTTTGCTTTAATTGTCTTAGCATTAATTCCAACATTATTGTACGTTTATACTGTTTCTCAATTAGGAAACCCAGAAGGTAACTTAGATATGGGAAGCACTATTGGTTCTTATTTTGGACTATTGTTCCTTATCGCAGCATATACTGCTATTGGAGTATTTGCTTCTACGCTATCTGACAATCAGATTGTGGCCTTTATAATCGCTGTGTTTATATGTTTTTTTATGTATTTTGGTTTTGAAGGGCTTTCTAATTATAACATTTTTGGCGATTTGGTTTATATGGAAAATCTAGGGATGTCAGCACATTATAATAGTATGAGTCGTGGTGTATTAGACACCAGAGATTTGGTTTACTTCATTAGTATAGCCTTAGCATTTTTATTATTCACAAAACTTAGAATTCAGAAATAATGATTATTACTCCACTGCTAATCATATTTATGATTATAGTTTTTGTACTGCTCTTCTTATTTTTAAATACAGTAGATAAACGCAAATGGTTAACAGGATTAATCAGTTTAACTTTAACACCGTTTGCATATTTCTATATGTTTTATCCTTTTGTAAATATTGTGAGTAATTATCATCATCAAAAATACTTTAATAGTGAAGCTTGGGTAGAAAAACCAGCTTTACGATACGAAATGATAGACCACACTATCGAGTCTGATACACTTATTGGTGCAACAAAAGAAGAAATAGAAAATTTATTAGGCAAAAACGAATGGTTAACTTGGGATGACGAAAAGAAAGACCATAACCAAGATAAATGGAACTACGGTTTAGGTATAGAACCAGGTGCTTTTAATGATAACGTTGACTGTGTAGAAATTACTTTTGTTAAAAATCAAGTTTTTAGTCTAAAGCCTTTTCAACAAAAAATAACATACGAGAAAAATGAAAAAGAATAAGACACTAATATATATCCTCGTTGTTATCATTGGTTTAATTGTAGTTAATACTATTGCTGGTCAATTATATGGTCGGTACGATTTAACTAAAGATAAACGTTACACACTATCTGAAGCCACAAATACACTTGTAGATGCCATAGATGCTCCTCTAATAATCGATGTTTTTCTTGAAGGTGATTTTCCTTCTGAATTTCGTTTACTTCAAACTGAAGTAAAACAAATCATTGAAGAATTTCAACTAAAAACCAACAATATAAAGGTTAATTATATTAACCCAATAGAAGACGAGGCTACAAGACAACGCAATATAGATGAACTTACAAAATCTGGACTAGAACCTTATATTAATACAGATAATAGCACAGGAAAAGTAACTCAAGAAATTATTTTCCCTTGGGCTTTTGCTAGTTATAAAGATCAAACTGTTAAAATCCCATTACTTAAAAAGAGTATTACTCAAACTCTCCAAGAACAGATTAATAATTCTATTCAAGGTATAGAATATGCTTTTGCAGATGGTTTTAGTAAACTTATTAATACCAAAGCTAAAACAATAGCGATTTTAAAGGGAAATGGTGAATTAAATGATCTTTACATTGCAGATTTTTTACAAACCATTCAACCGTATTACAAAATTGCCCCTTTTACATTAGATAGTGTAAGCAGCAATCCGCAAGGCACTTTAGATAAGTTAAAGCAATACGATTTAATTGTTGTTTCTAAACCAACAGAAGCATTTTCAGAAAAAGAAAAATTAGTTTTAGATCAATATACCATGAGAGGTGGTAAAAGTCTTTGGTTGACGGAGTCCGTAATTATGGACAAAGACAGCCTGTACAATAATACAGGTGCATCAGTATCTATAATGCGCAATTTAAATCTTAACGATTTCTTTTTTAAATATGGTGTTAGAGTTAATCCTAGCTTAGTAAAAGACCTCTACTCTGCTCCAATTATGTTGGCTATAGGCGAAGGTAGTCAAGCACAATTACAACCTATTCAATGGCAATATTCTCCTTTAGCAGCGTCTAACCCAAAGCATCCAATCACCAAAAATTTAGAATTGGTAAAATATGATTTTACAAGTCCTATAGACACGCTAAAAAATAGTGTTGACAAGACTATTTTGTTACAGAGTTCACCAAAATCTAAATTAGAAGGAGTACTTACAAACATTGCATTAGCAAACGTTACCAAAGCACCAGATGAATCTAAATATAATTCTGGCCCTCAAAACCTGGCAGTTTTATTAGAAGGTGAATTTACGTCTGTTTACGACCAACGTGTATTACCTTTTAAGGTTAAAAATTTTCAAGCCAAGAGCACACCAACTAAAATGGTGGTTATTGCTGATGGTGATGTAATAAAAAATGATGTTAGAAAAAACAGACCACTTCAACTTGGCGTAGATTACAGAGGTTTTGAATATGGAAACAAAGAATTCCTATTAAACACCATCAATTATTTACTTGATGACACAGGACTTATAAACATTAGAGCCAAAGAAATTAGTATTGCTTATCTAGATTCCGATAAAATTAAAGATGAAAGTGGTAAATGGCAATTAATTAATATAGCCTTACCATTACTGATTTTAGCTTTGTTTGGTTTGGCCTTTAATTATTTAAGAAAACGTAAATACGCATAAACAAAGTACTATTTAAAATAATGAGATTCCCACTTTCGTGGGAATTTATTGTTAATAAGTTTGTTTTATAAAACCCTTCTATTAAGATATATTTGTAAGGCAAATCTAAAAGTTAATAAACACATATACTCGGATGAAATTTATAGTTTCAAGTACATATTTACTAAAGCAACTTCAGGTCTTAGGAGGAGTTATCAATAACAGTAACACACTTCCGATTTTAGATAATTTCTTATTTGAACTTAGCCAATCTAAATTAACCATTTCTGCAAGTGATTTAGAAACAACCATGTCTTCTACAATTGATGTTGAAAGTGATTCTGAAGGAAGTATTGCTTTACCAGCACGTTTATTATTAGACACTTTAAAAACATTTCCTGAACAACCATTAACGTTTGTTGTTGAAGAAAACAATACTGTAGAGATTAGCTCTAATCATGGTAAGTATGCCTTAGCCTATGCTGATGGTGCAGAATTTCCAAATGCAGTATCTGTTGAAGATGCCAGTAAAACAAACATTAAAGGAGATATCTTAGCCACTGCTATTAGCAAAACTATTTTTGCTGCTGGTAATGATGATTTAAGACCTGTAATGAGTGGTGTATTCTTTCAGTTCTCTACAGAGAATTTAACCTTTGTAGCAACAGATGCTCACAAATTGGTAAAATATACCAGAGATGATGTTAGCGCAACAGAATCTGCTGAATTCATTATGCCTAAAAAACCTTTAAATCTTTTAAAAGGTATTTTAGCTGGTAGCGATGATGATGTATTAGTAGAGTACAACGAGTCTAATGCTAAATTTACATTTGAAAACTCTGTTTTAATTTGCCGTTTAATTGATGGAAAATATCCAAACTACGAAGCGGTTATTCCAAAAGAGAATCCAAATAAATTAGTTATTGCAAGAACACAGTTTTTAAACTCTGTAAAGCGTGTTAGTATTTTCTCTAATAAGACAACGCATCAAATACGTTTAAAAATTGCTGGTGCAGAATTAAACATATCTGCAGAAGACATTGATTACAGTAACAAAGCAGAAGAGCGCCTAACTTGCGATTACCAAGGCGATGATATGCAAATAGGATTTAACTCACGTTTCTTAACCGAAATGATTAATAACTTAAATTCTGATGATGTACAGTTAGAAATGAGTTTACCTAATAGAGCTGGTATCTTAACACCAATAGATGGTTTAGACGAAGGTGAAAATGTGACTATGCTTGTAATGCCTGTAATGCTGAATAGCTAAAAGAAAACGACTTTATATAAAGACAAAAACCACAACATTACTGCTGTGGTTTTTTTATGATCTAAAATGATATTGTGATCAAGCGTATAATATAAAAGCGTACCAGTGGTACGCTTTTTACTTTCATTAAGAAAGCTTACTCAACTAAAATAAACCAGATTACTTATTATCCATAGAGCTATCAGGAAAGTTAAAATACGTTCCACTATAACTTGCCTTTATTTCCACGCCATCTTGACGTAAAAAAGTGATAGATATATCTAAAAATGTATCCGTTATACTATGTATTGTAGCATCAATTGCAGTCGCTGAAATTGTTGCACTATCATCTTCTAAAACAACTATTCCTTCATTTAATTCTCCTGCATTGATAGTTGCATCTAATATAACTTCATATTCAATAACCTCCGTAATACTATATATTCCAGATGCTAATGGATTTTGGTTAATCAATACATAACTGTAATTAAAATCATTTAACGTTATACCATTTTCAATAGCATTCATTAGTTCTGATTCTGATTTATTTTGAAAGTTTAGAATGGTATTATCATTTCTAGTTTCCATAAAAACTGAAGCGATAGGATACGTCTCGTCTCCTATTTTTAGGATATTTTGAGTATTGCTATTATTGTCATCATCAGAACTACAAGCTATAGTCATTGATAACACACATAGTATGAATAAGGATTTAAAATATTTCATATGTTTTTGTTAAGAGTACCTGCAAAACAATCACAGGTACTCAGTTATTAATTAATTTATTGTTTGATAATTTTTTTAGTTGTAGAACCTTGAGCAGTTTCAATTTGTAAAAAATACACTCCTGAAGGAAGATTTGAAACATCAACACTATTTTGAACTTCATTTTGCGCTAATACTATCTGTCCATTAACACTATATAATGCCAAACGCTTTAAGTCTTGACCAAAAGTTTTAATATGTAGCGTTTCGGAAACTGGGTTTGGATATACTAAAAGCCAATCTTCTATGTTAGAAATTTCATCAATACCTAAAGTTGAATTGTATTCATAAACACCCAAATCTATAGTAGTATTAAAAATTCTATCATTTCCTGATAAGTCTAAATCGCCAAATAAAGCTACATCGTAATAAGAATTATCACCTTGATCTATAATATAATTTGAAGCTGATGTTGGTTTGTAATTGGCATCTAAGTTTAGATTATCTAGGGTTGGATTTAATGTCGTTACGTTTGTTGTTGAAAAAGTACCATATGTTCCTGCGTTTGCTGGTACTGCTGCAATGGTATTGTGTATAAAAACATCGTAACTAGTATCTATACCATTAGAAATATCTCTAGTGGCTGCTGTACCATTTGTAGTATTCTGCCAAAAAATTGAGTTATTAACATTAAGGTTAAGACTACCATTCCCCGAAGCTTCAATAACATTACCATGTGTACTGTTATTTTCGTTATTAATAAATGTGCTATTATTGATAACGACATCAAAGGTATTACCATTAGCATAATCTGATCTAAAAATAGTTAACGCTGAACCGTTAGTATCGTTATCTGCAACCAAAACATTTGCCCAACGTGTAAAAATATAACCGTTTGTACTATCTGATTGTACATAAACCAATCCTAAATTAACCGATGTATTATTTACAAATGTGGTGTTCTCCAAAAGTAAACCTCCATTCAGTGTTCTCATTTTAAGTAAATACCCATTAGAATAGTTGTTTCTAAACACTGAATTTTTGATCTTCAGGTTGTTAATATTTACACTATTTGGTATAAATAGCACACCATTTTCTTCTACACCACCAGATTGAGAAGTGTCATAAATATTTTCAAAAATAATACCATCAAAAGTGACATTACTGTTTCGTATTTCAAATAAGCGCTCTGCATTATCCGTTTTATTAGATGTAAAATCGCCATCAATATCATCGCCATTAATGTCTCCTGTAAAAATGGTTGCATTTGTGGTGTGAATTGCTGTAAGATCTCTATCTGCTAAAGTTGTTTCTGTACCAGAAAAACCGCCAATAATATCTACTTCGTTTGTATTAACAGCTATTGGTGTGTTTTTATCTGCTAATGTATACGTGCCTTTTGCTACCCAAACAGCATCATTTAAATTGGTAAGTGCTAGAGCGTCTGTTACGTTTGTAAAAGCATCTGTCCATGAACTACCATCGTTTGCACCTGTTGCATTTGCATCTACATAATATACAGTAGGAATGCAATTTACACTATAATTGGTTTGCCCATCTTTAGTCCAACCTGCCACATACAAACCACTGTTTGCTGGTGGTGAAAAGCCAGCATCTACTTGAATACAAGTTAAACTTGAATTACCATAAGCTTTCATCCAGTTTATATTGCTGTTATTACCATTAGCTATATTTAATTCGTATAAAACACCGTTGTTATGACATTGTATGTCTGTAATCAGCGTATTGGCGCTAATATCTAAGGTTTCAATTTGATTATCAGCACAGTGTAAACGCGTCAAGGCTAAGTTATTACTAACATCTATTGCTGTTAAATTATTGGTGTAACAATCTAAACGTGCCAAATTGGTAAAAGCTTCAATACCTGTTAAATCTGCAATAGACAAACCATTTATAAGTAACTCTGTTGTAGCTTGTGCTTCGGCCACAGAAATTTCGGTATCACCATTTAAATTGATACCATTATTGTTTACTAAATAACTTTTAAAATTAGCATCTGGAATAGTTACAATTTGGTTTAAAGTGGCACAATCAGCGTTGTATTGTGCAATACCTCCTTTGGTCCATCCAGGACTATAAATTCCAACATCTGCAGGTGGCGTATAGCCTGCATCTATTTGAATACACGATAAACTATTACCATAGGCTTTCATGTAAGTGAAGTTACTGTTATTACCATTGGCAATGTTTAACTCTTGTAAAACCCCATTGTTATGGCATTGAATATCTACAATTTGCGTATTAGCACTAATATCTAAAGTTGTAATTTGATTACTAGCACAGTGCAAACGCGTTAAGGCAAGGTTATTACTAACATCTAAGGCAGTTAAATTATTACTGTAACAATCTAAACGTGTAATATTGACAAAGGCTTCAATACCTGTTAAATCTGAAATTGATAAACCGTTAATTAATAATTCGCCAGTAAAGGCTTGTGCTTCTGCAACAGAAATTTCAGAATCTGAATTGGTATTAATTGCTGCATCTGCTAACAAATAGTTTTTGAAATTAGCATCGGGAATGTTTACATTTTGCGCAGTTATTGTGCAGCATGTAATTCCCATTAAGACATAAAATAAGAGTAATGTTTTTTTCATTGTAGTTGAAATATTATGTTTTTCAACTGCAAAAAAACAATGGTTTACTACCTATTTAAACCAGATTTTGCTGAATACCTTAAATTTCTTTCTGAATGAAAACATCACATAAATGTTTCTTTCACCACTTCCAAAAATTGCTCTTTTTTAGATTTAGATATTGGTATTTTCTTTTTGTTTTGCATCATTAAATAATCACCATCATCCTTTACTAATTCTTCTACATACTTTAGATTAATAAAATAGGATCTATGACATTTGAAAAACATGGCGTTATTTTCTAATTGCTCCACAAAATGCTTTAAGGGTTTGCAAATCGTTTTTTGCTTACCATCTTTAAGTTGTACATTGGTGTACATGCCATCAGCTTCAAAATAGATGATATCATCATGAGATGTAAATAAAATACCTTTTGGAATTTCTAATGCTATTTTATCCATAGATAATTGCTTTAACGAATGGCGTAACTTGTTTAATTGATCACTCAAATCGCTTGCTCTTATGGCTTCCTCAGCTTTTAAAACTGCCGATTTTAATTCTTTTACATCTACAGGTTTTAAGAGATAATCTACTGCCGAAAGCTTGAATGCTTCGACAGCATATTGATTGTAAGCGGTGACAAAGATGATCTTAAAATCTATTTGCTCAGGAAAATATTCTAGTACGTCTAAACCCGATTGATTGGGCATTTCTATATCCAAAAACACTAATTGTGGTTTTTCGCTTTTAATTAATTCCACTCCAGAAATTAAATCAGAGGCTTCTATTAACTCATCAATCTGTGGACAATAGGTTTTTAGAAGTTCTAGCAATAAATGTCTAGCACGTTTTTCGTCATCTATAATAATCGCCTTCATTTGCTTAAAATTTTATGGGAATGTAAATGTTTACTCGAGTTCCTGAAGCAGTTCCTTGTACTTCAAGGTCTTCTACTATAACATTTATATCTTTTTTTAATTTCGTTTTGTAAATATGAATACGTTCAGCATTAGCTTTAGTGGCAAAAGGTTTATGCATACGTTTATGTTCAGAAATGGTTTTTGCTTGTTGCCGTCCAATACCATTATCTTCAATTACAACTTTTAATTTATCTTCATCTTTTGTTGCAATGATCTGCAATTTGCGCTCACCTTTTTTATGTAACAAACCATGTTTCAGAGCATTTTCTATATAAGGTTGAATGAATAAGGATGGTACTTTTATAGCTTTTATATCTAAGTTATTTTCTATATCAATTTTATAATCTAGCTCATCTTCAAATCGTACTTTTTCAAGCTCTAAATATAATTCTAGTGCTTTTATTTCTTGCTGAAGTGTAATTTCGTTCTGCTGACTATACTCTAAATATATACGTATTAATCGACTAAATTTAACCAAATATGTACTTGCTAGTTCTTTCTCATTTGAAATGATATAATCTTGTATAGAATTTAAAGCATTGAAAATAAAATGTGGATTCATTTGAGATCGGAAGTTCTCTAATTTTAAACTCGCCATTTTCTTTTCGAGTAAAATTTTATTGATCTCCTCCTCTTTTCTCCTCTCTTTGATTTGTAGTCGCCATTTGAAAATTAAAAACAGAAGTAATACAATAAATGCAAGTATCAATGTATAAAACCACCATGTTTCCCAAAAAGAAGATTGAATACTAAATGCCAATGATGCGCCTTTTGAATATTGCGAAGCAGAACTATGCTTTGCTTCTACTTCAAAAGTATATGCACCACTTTGAAGTTCTTTAAACTCCATAAAATTATTACCTCTACTCACATTTTGCCAGGTTTGATCTAGAGGTTTTAACTTATATCTATAATGCATCTGCTTGTTTGACAAATAACCATTAGACACAAAATCAATTCTAATTTTATTTTGATTATAATCTAATTGATAACCATCTTTCAAAATTGTGTCCTTATCATTTACGCTTAATGATTTCAGTTCAACATCAGCAGTAGTAATGTTTTTAAATAATTTAGAATCTTGTTTTGGCAGTCTATAAAAATGCGTTGGTGAAGTTAAAATCAAATCATCTTTTAATACTACAATGTGCTGTGGATTGAGTTCAAATCCATCTTGATAACTCAATTTAGAGATCGTACGCTTTTCCGAATTGTGCTTTATCAATCCTTCTTTATGAAAAACCCACAAATATTCGTCATCTGATGTTATATTTTGAATTTCGACAGCGTCAAACTCCTTTTCTATTTTTAGCCTATTATTTTCCAAAGACCATAACGTAGCATCTTGAGCTAATAGCCATGTTTTGTCTTCAGTTTTTGTAATACTACTAATCATCAAAGAAACGTCTCCATCCTTTATTTCTTCAACATTATTTTGTTCTAGATCATATAAATAAAGACCATCTATAAATGCAACCAAAAGTTTATTGTTTTCTAAATACTTTGAGGTGATTACACGTTTGGAACGCAACAATTCTACAGTATTATTAGTGTAAACTTTTGCTTCTTTATAATTCCCATAAAAGACTGTTTTGGCATTAATTACTTGTATGCTTTTAGCTACTGAGTATTGATTTCCTAAATCTTTCAATTGATTTGTATTTAAGTCCAATACGAAAGATTTTGAATTATTACTACTAATAATTAAATGCTCATTATAAGCGTCATAAGAGAGTGAGTTTATAGTTAATGACGTAGGAAGTTTGAAAACATTTTCTAAGGTATTGCCCTTGTAAAATAAAAGTTGACCGTTTTTTGTTCCTATAACAAAATTGTTTTGTTCTAATTTACAAACAGAGGAAAGTTTACTAAAGTTTTGTTCTATTTTAACCTTTTCAAAATATAAATTAGGCACCACAAATACGCCATTATCAATAGTTAAAAACCAATAATTAGCATTGAAATCTTTATGAATATCTGTTACAGATTCCTCTTTAAAATAAGTGTCTATATACTCTAAATTTCCTCCTATAAATTCATAAACATAAACACCTTTAGTAGTACAAAACCATAATTTACCATCAATAGAGATGATATTATATATTTCTAAATGTTGAATTAATTGTGGTGTTGGAATTTTGAGAAACGCATCGTCATTAGCATTAATACTATAAAAATGATTTTTAAGATTCTCCTTATACTTAAAAAAAATTCTATTAGAATCTATTTCAAAAAAACCAGAAGATTCTATATTATTAATATTTAAAGACGTTACATTCTTCTCTTTTTTATCCTTAAAAACTTGAATTGAAAACGCCTTTGATTGCGAATAAAAGTAACTTGAGTTCTTGTTTATTAATGTAGAAACTATGCTTTGTTTTGATAATTGCTCTATGTCTTTACTTTTGATAATGATTTCATAAATACCAGAATTAGAAAAAACTAAAATAGAATCCTCAAATACTTTGAAATACGAAAATTGACCATTAGTGATGTCATTTACATCTAAAAACAATTCTAATTTCTCATGCTCAACATAAAATAATTGACCATACAAATTATTACACCAAACCCTACCTTCATTATCTTTTTGTAACCCAAATACAGAACTTCCTTTCTGCTTAATATGCGTATATTTTTTATAGTCATACCCATTATATACAAACAAACCTTTATCTGCAGCTAACAGTATATTATGCTTATCATCTTCTATGATATCATAAAACTCTATATCAGGAAGGTTTGATGTATGCAATAAATTATTCTGTATAGGGTTTTGCCCATTGATAACACTAGAAATCAATGAGAAAGTAATAATAATTAAATGCTTAAAAACCCTTTGCATAAGTATTGAATAACAAACATAAGACATAGATTTATAGCTAATAATCTTTTTTTCTGGATTTAGTATTTTTTTTTCTGAAAGAAAAAAGCTCATCAAAATTGATGAGCTTTTTTATTACCTCTTGAGATGAAATGCTGAAACAAGTTCCAGCATGAGTAACTAACTAATAAAATTAAGAGATAACGGATAGCTAGGTAATTCACCATTACTAGCCTTTATTGCGTTTACAATTGGCAATATAAATGCCATAATTCCTACTAAAATCAATGTAAGTATACCTAATCCAAAAGCAAATATTAACGGAATACTTAGTATACAGTAAACTATAATACTCAATTGAAAATTTAATATCGCTTTTCCGTGAGCATCCATACCATCCACATTATCTTTTTGTGTAGCCCAAATAATTAGTGGTACTATTAGCCCTCCAAAACCTGTAAGATAGGTCAACAATTGAGCTAAGTGCGTAATTAACAATAACTGATTGTCGGTACGTTTAAGTGTATGATAATTAGATTCCATAATTCATATTTATTTACACCTATGTGACGCAATTGGCTATAAAATGTTACAATAATTCAACTAAATTAATTGATCTTACAATTAGCACTTTCTTTCTTTACACCAAGTTTTAGCAAAATCGTTTCTAGCAAGCACCATTTTGTAAAAGCAGACTGTATTAAGTTAACTCCAATAAATACTGTAAACCACATCCAATTTTGGTGTACATAAAATGTAAGTACAACACTCAACAATACCATTGTACCAACTATAACTCTAAAATATGTATTTAACATGCTTATTTATTTTAATATTTATATATTTTTTTGAAGACGAAACCGAAGTTGAAAGATGAAATTCTTTTTTTAAACGCTAAAAAATATATTTCTAACTTCTCATTTCTATACTCTAGTTCCTATTTTCTAAAAGCTTCTATTTATAATTTTTTCGTTCTATCATATAATACACTAATGGCACAACCAATAAGGTTAATATTGTACTTACAATAGTTCCTCCCATTAATGAAATAGCCAATCCTTGGAAAATTGGGTCGAATAAGATGACAAAAGCACCAATAACAACCGTTCCTGCAGTTAATAAAATCGGTGTCGTTCTTACAGCACCTGCTTCAATAACGGCTTGTTTTAATGGCACACCTTCTTCTAATCTTAAATTCACAAAATCAATAAGTAATACTGAATTTCTCACCATAATACCAGCTAAAGCAATCATACCAATAAATGATGTTGCTGTAAAAAAGGCTCCTAGCATCCAGTGTCCTAAAACAATTCCTACTAAAGACAACGGAATCGCAACCATCATCACCACAGGTGCTTTAAAGTTTTGGAACCAACCAACAATAAGGATATAAATGATAATGATAACACCTAAGAATGCAATACCTAAATCTCTAAATACTTCGAGTGTAATTTGCCACTCGCCATCCCATTTTACAGTATAATCATCTTCAAACTCTGGTTGTTTTATATACAACTCATCCATTTTGTAGCCTTTTGGTAAATTAATCTCTTGTAGTTTGTCTGACATTCCTAATATGGCATAAACAGGACTCTCTAATTCACCAGCCATATCTGCCATAACATAGACAACACGTTTCTGATTTTTACGATAAATACTTTTTGGTTTATAACCATCTTCAATAGTGACTAAATCTACAATAGGAATTAAATTACCGTGTTTAGATTTTACTTTAAGATTCGCAATATCCTGAATTGTAGATTTCTCATTTTCGTCTAATGCCAATACCAAACCTACCTGATTGGATGCATCTTCATCATACAAATGCGTTATCGCTCTGTTTGCCAATGCCATATTCATCGTATAAGCAATCTGTTGTGGTGCTATACCATTTAACATGGCTTTTTCTTTATTAATTTTAAAGTTGAATTCCTTCTGATCTGCTTCAACCATCCAATCAATATCCACAACATCATCTGTTCGTTTTAATATTGCCTGAACAGAATCTGCAACTCGAATTTGCTCATTATAATCTGGTCCATAAACTTCGGCAACAATCGTGGATAATACTGGTGGACCTGGCGGAACTTCAACCAACTTAACATTAGCATTAAATCTTGAAGCAATCTTCTGAATATCTGGTCGTAATAGTTTTGCGATATCGTGACTTTGCGCACTACGATCGTGCTTATCGGTAAGATTCACCTGAATATCTGCCATATTACTTCCACCACGCAAATCGTAATGACGTACCAAACCATTAAACGTGATTGGTGCAGATGTACCAACATAGCTTTGGTAATTCACCACTTCTGGTCTTGTAGATAGATATTGTCCTATTTCTTTAGCAACTATAGCTGTACGTTCTAATGTTGTACCTTCAGGCATATCAATAACTACCTGAAATTCGTTCTTATTATCAAATGGCAACATTTTCACTGCTACTGTTTTTGTAAAGAATAAACCAACAGAACCTATCAACAAGAAGAATGTTACTCCTAAAAACAACCAACGTTTGGTCTTGTTTTCTATAAGTGGTGTTTCAAATTTTGAATAGATTTTATAAATCATAGAATCTGAAATATCAGCAGTTTCATCTTCAACAGAGGCATCGGCTTTCTTATCTTTTTCACGTAAGAATATATAACCCAAATAAGGTGTAATTGTTAATGCCACAAACAAAGACAACAACATTGCTATGGAAGCACCTATTGGCATAGGACTCATATAAGGTCCCATTAAACCAGAAACGAATGCCATTGGCAATACAGAAGCGATTACCGTAAACGTTGCTAAAATGGTTGGATTACCAACTTCGTTAATCGCATACAAAGCCGCTTGTTTAAATGGCAAGCGTTTCATCTTAAAATGCCTATGCATATTTTCGGCAATAATAATGGAATCATCTACAACAATACCTGTTACAAATACTAAAGCAAAAAGTGTAATTCGGTTTAAGGTATAATCGAGTAAGTAATAACTCAATAAGGTTAATGCAAATGTAATAGGCACTGATAGAAATACTACGAGTCCTCCACGCCAACCCATTGCCAGCATTACCACAATAGTTACTGCAATAATAGCTCCGATAAGGTGCATCAATAATTCCGATACTTTTTGCGATGCTGTTTCACCATAATTTCTAGTGATTTCTACATGAACATCATCTGGAATTAAGGTTGCTCTCAAGTGTTCAACTTTATTTATGATAACATCAGAAATTTTCATCGCATCTGCACCTTTTCGTTTAGCAACAGAAATAGTAACTGCAGGATATTCCGATTTGTACGTATTTATTTTTTCACTGGCAAAACCAAATCCAAGACTTACATAATTAACAGGAACTTCTGGTCCATCTAAAACCTTTGCAACCTGACTTAAATAAATAGGCTGATTTTGAAACACACCAACCACAAGGTTTTCTACATCTTCTTTAGTTTTAAGAAACTCACCAGTTTTTACTAAAAATTCATTATCATTTCTATCAAAGCTACCAGCACTTAATTGTTGATTATTAGCTTTAATCATTTCAGCAACAGATAAAAAATCTAAACCGCTCGATGCTAATTTATTTTTATCAATTACAACTCTTAATTCCCTATTTCTACCACCAATCTTATGTGTAATAGCTACATCATTAACCTTTTCTATCTCATCGGTTAACTCTTGTGCCATTTGCTTTAACTGAAAATCATCATAATTCTCGCTCCAAAGTGTTAATCCCAACATTGGCACATCATCAATAGCACGTGTTTTCACCAAAGGCATTGTAACTCCTTGTGGCATTTGGTCCATGTGTTTATTGATTTCATTATAGAGCTTTACAAACGAACGCTCAATATCTTCTCCAACATAAAACTGAACAATGACCATTCCTTTTTCTTGCATAGAAGTAGAATACACATACTCTACTCCTTTTATGTTTGAAATGAGTTTTTCTAACGGTTTTATAACTCTAGATTCTACTTCTGTTGGGCTTGCTCCAGGATAACCCACAAAAATATCTGCCATTGGCACATCGATCTGTGGCTCTTCCTCTCGTGGAATTAAAAACGAACTGTACACACCAATGACCATAAAAACAATCATTAAAAGCACTGTAAG
>NZ_JAOARH010000064.1 GCF_025210595.1 Winogradskyella sp. | reverse complement strand
AGATTGGTCAGGTCATCGTTGTGTTGGTACTAATGGTATGTGTAAGATTGAGCCAATGTTGGAAGGTAATTCATTCCTGAAAATTGAAAGTAATAAACTTGTTTTTATAGTTTATAGAGATAAGCTCACTTTAAGGGAAGAGATTACGATATTAGGAAAGGAAATAGCTGAGGAAGGAGAAGATATTTTTCTTATGCCAGAATCATTTCCTTTAAATAGAGAGATTAGTAATGCCTTAGGAATAAAAGAAGATGCTAGTATTATAGCTGGAGAATGTCCTATGATTATTACTAAAGATGTTATTGAAATTACATTTGAAATAGAAATGAAATAACTAAAAGGTTGTGCTAAGGTAGTCCTTGTTTAAAATCAAAGAAAGATGAGGTTAGGTATGTTACAAAAAGTATTGTTTGTAGTAGGGTTATGTTATGGTCTTTTTGGCTATTGTGGTAATAACCCCAATAAAGATATCGATATTGTATTGACGCAATGGGTAGATGAGATTAAAGAAATAAAATTTAGTTATGAAAAGCTAAATACACCATTGTTAAAAAGATTACAAAAAAATAAAAGTAGATTATGGAATACCAATGATAGTGAGGAACAATTGAGGTTATTGATAGAAGCAAAAAAGCTAGAAGATCAATTAAGCTACAATTACAGAATGGAGGCAACAGACCTTAGTAAGATAAGGTATATTAAAGGTTTGCAAATTATTAAAATATTATATGAAAAATCACTCTCATTAGACCATCATTTTGCTTCAGTAGCAACATTTAATGAAATTAATAATCTTAGTAACCCTAACCATTACCCGGAATTTTTAGAGTTAAAAGGTGATTTAAGTAGTAAGCAAAATAAAAAGACAGGTTTTAACCTTACGTCAATACTTGGTAATAATATTTACACATCTGTAGTGCATTCATTTGTGTCACTTTTTTCTAATGACAATACATCTAGAGCAAAAAAGGAAGCTGATCTCAAGGATGTTGAGTGTATTCTAGACTTTACCTTACGTATGCACAATGATCTTAATACCATTTATTTTGAAACAGCTTTTTTGCAAAAAAGTAATGACGGAATTTTAAAGGAACTAGAGCAGTTGTTTGCCGACTTTGCAAAACCAATAAGCTACAAAACAGCACTAAAAGAGTGTCGTAATAGCGATGACTGGGATACAGTAAAGGAAAAATTAAATGCATTTATGGATGAACTCACAAAGTTTGCAAATGATGAGTCATTAAAGTATAAAGCTCATAAAATGAGAATAAATTTGGAGTTTTCAATTGATAGGCTACTCAATTTTATTGCGGTTTATAACGCACACATAGACCAAGGTACTAAGTTCTATGAAAAGTTTAGAATTATGCTAAACAGTTATGAGAATGAGCAGCAATGTGCTACCAAAATACCACCAGAATATGCTAAGTTAAAAGAAAATATAACCATTACCATAGAAAAGTTTAATACAGCCTATAGACCTGTTGAAATAAATGGTAGTAAAATGAAAGAAATCCTATACGGTATTAATGAGTATGAATAAATAGTTAGTGATAGTTTAAGTACTTATTTATAAGACCACAACAGTGTGAAAATATTGTTGTGGTTTTTTTGTTTAATACTTTGGAAATCAATGTTTTAATTTAACATTTTGTATGGAGAAACCATAAAGAGCACTTGCAAACGCACCTTAGTTTTACGGTAGAATTTTGAATGCATTCGGATTTTAAAAAACAGTAAAAATTTAATAATCCAAAAACAAAATGAAAACCAAACTAATTATAGGAGCATTAGCTCTGGGAGTATTTTTATGCTCATGTACCGCTGAAGAATTACAAAACGATGACAATAATCTTAACGAAATTGAGGACATCTATAACGAAGACACAACTAGTGAGACAGATCTTGATACGGGTGGAGAAGAAAGTGAACCAGGAGAAGATTAATTATATAAACACATCTCTTTTTTTCTATATTTAGAACATGAAAAGAACGTTATTTTTAATAGTAAGTATGATAGTCTTGATGCTTTTGTCTTGTAAAAAAGGTCAAAGTCAAAGACCTAGCAAAGAACCACTCTTGCCAAAAAGAGTGGATTCTTTATTTAATGCTGCTTACAATAATGATATTTCTATAAAAACTAGAAAAGAAGCGATAAAGAATATAGAAGACTATTTAGGCCAAAGAGCGAACGATTCTACTAAGAGAAAATGCTACTTAAGAGTTGCTAGCAGGTATTATGTCATTAATGATTTAAAAGGAGAATATAATAGTGTTGTCAAAGCTTATAAACTAGCTTTAAAAGTTAAGGATACCAATATTATTGCTCGTAGCTGTATGTATATTGGACATAATTATTTAAACCGAAATATGATGGATAGTGCTTTTTATTACAATTATAAAGCTACTACGTTTTACCCAATAACTAAAGATAAAAATACTCAAAAGAGAGCGCTTTCTAATTTATCATTAATTTTAAAAACGGTAAAAGACTATGATAAGAGCGAACAGTATGCGGTTGAAGCTTTAAAAGTTGTAGAAAAAGATAGTAATTATGCAGCCAAATATGGTGTTTATAATACCTTAGGTAGATTGTTTATGCAGACCAACAAACTTAGTCTTGCTTTAGATTACCATGAAAAGGCCTTAAAAGCTACAGAGCAATTTAATAATAAACAACAATCATATCGGTTACGATTAAAATCTCAGTCTTTAATAAATATCGGTGTAACCATGATGTTACAAGGTTACCATAAAGAGGCAGAAGAGTACTTTAAAGAAGCGGATGATATTAATGTATTGTCCAAACAGTATCCTATTAATTATGCGTATTTATTAGAAAATAGAGCTTATAATTTACATAAGTTGGGTAAAACAGATATAATGCCGTTGTTTAAAAGAGCTTTAGAGGTGCACGACAGTATTAACTCAAAGAGTAGAGGTAATGCAGAGTTATTATTAGCAAACTATTATAAAGATATTAATAAAATAGATTCATCATTTTATTTTGCAAAAAAAGCCTATTTGTCGTCTAAAGAAGAAAGTGAGTTAGACCAAGAGCTAAAGGCATTACACCTTATGGCACAAACAGATGATACTAGTAAAAAACCATATTGGTACGAAACTTACTTGTCTACTCAAGACAGTGTTGCAAAAAACAATCGCCAACAACAAGAAAAGTTTGCATTAATAGCTTTTAATACCGAGAATATTAAAAAAGAAAAACAATTTGCAGAAGATGAAAGAGACAAAGCCAATACACGTTTTTGGAGTGCATTAGCTATAAGCTCACTTTTTGCTTTTGCTCTGGTTATGGTCTATATAAATCGTAATAGAAAATTAAAAAACAAGGAGTTAAAGTTAGCACAAAAAGAGTTGGAGGCTAACGAGACTATTTATAGTCTTATGTTAGATGAACAGTTTAAGATAGAGCAAGGCAAACACATAGAGAAAAAACGTATATCTCAAGAACTGCACGATGGTGTTTTGGGTAAGCTTTCAGGTATTCGTCTTAATTTGTTTGTGCTCAATAAAAAGCGAGATAATGAAACAGTAGAAAAATGCTTGCCATATATAAAAAGTCTACAAGAGGTTGAAAAAGAAATCAGAGCTATTTCTCACAATCTAAGTCAAGATTTATTTTCAGATCAAGTTAATTTCACAAAAATGGTATCGGGTTTGTTTGAAAATATAGCTGGGCATTCTAATTTAAAACTCAAATTATATTTTGATGAGCTTATTGATTGGAAAACCGTATCTAATACCACAAAGATTGAAGTGTACCGTATGCTTCAAGAAGGCTTTCATAATATCCAAAAACATGCTAAAGCAAATAATGTTGTTGTACGTATGGTACAAAACGAAACAGATATTATTGTAGAACTTATAGATGATGGTATTGGTATGTCAAGCTCTAATATATCTAATGGAATTGGGCTAAAGAATATGAAAGAAAGAGCGGATAAAATTAATGCAAAATTAACTATAGAATCTCAGACTAATAAAGGCACTGTACTTTCTGTAGCCATACCCAAAGCTTTCTAAAAAATAAAAACATTAATAATCATACACATAACAGTTCGTTATAAATTAATTTCTCTATATTTAAATTCTAAATTTATCTACGTCTTTAGAACTAAGTTATGGAAGTATTGATTATTGACGATCATCCTATACAAATAGATGGGTATAAAACAACACTATCTTTAAGCGACATAGAAGAACCTTTAAGGTTTACATCTTGTAATAATTGCGAAGAAGCATACAAGGTAATTACAGCGCCTCAAAACAAAAACCGATTTACCTTAGCCATTATAGATTATAGCATTCCACCTTTTGAATCTCAAAAGCTTTTTAATGGAGAAGATGTAGCGTTATTAATGCAACAACATTTTCCTGAAACCAAAATAGCCATTATTACATCTCATACCGAAGCTATAGTGCTTTATAACGTATTAAAAAAAGTAAATCCGCAAGGTCTTATGGTAAAAAGTGATATAGATGGCGAAAGTTTACTAGAGGCATTTTCTCAACTTACAAAAGGTAATGGCTATTATTCCGAAACTGTAAGACAAGCAAAAAAGACATTGATCTCTAAAGAAGATCTTTTAGATCCAACAAATAGAAAAATTATAGAATTATTAGCACAAGGTATAAAGACAAAGAATATACCAACACAC
The DNA here is from genome assembly GCF_025210595.1 of Winogradskyella sp. GTDB lineage: Bacteria > Bacteroidota > Bacteroidia > Flavobacteriales > Flavobacteriaceae > Winogradskyella. Next base: position 40,540 of record NZ_JAOARH010000064.1, on the reverse strand, counting down.
TTAGCGCTGTCTCAAAGTGCTGTAGAGAAACGCAAATCTAGAATTAAAGATGTTTTAGATATTACCAAAGGTAATGACGAGGATATTTTAAGAGAAGTACGCAAATTAGGACTGCTTTAATCTATAAAATAGAGCCCTCATTTTTTATATCTGTTTCTATTTATTATTGTCATTCCTGCGACTTGTACTGAGCTTGTCGAAGTAAGGCGGGAATCTAAATAACGTGATTTCCATTAAAGTTATAATGTCACCTTGAAGATTAGTTGAAATCAAAATTTATTTTGATTGAAAGCACACTATAAGGTAGTCGAAAGGTCTTGAAAGCTTTATCTTTATAAAGATTATTACCGCTTTAATTATTAGTGTTTTACACTTTAACAAATAGTATGGTTTTACCGTAACGACACCTTTTCTTCCCTAATTACTTTTACAAAGTCAATACGTTGCAACAAAAATTGGTATTGTATAATTAATTAAAAAATCTTTAAAATTTAAAAAAATGAAAAAATTTAAAACTTTTGTCACCTTATCACTTACAATATTTCTTTCTTTTTTGTCTTCTGCTCAGGAAGTGAAGAACTATGGGAATATGAAAAATCCATTTGATAAAATAGGGCAATTACACAATGATGCGTTAGATTATATTATTGAACGCAATAGTAAGATTGATGTTAAGGAAATATTAAGCTTGGCAGATGAATATTTAAAAGCCAATAACTCTAAGCACTCTTTTAAGAATTCTATTGAGGCTAATTCTGAAACGGTAGATGCTTATTATAAAAGCGGAGATAAAGTTAATTTTTTACTTAATGGTAATTTCCTTAGTAATCAAGGAGCTTTAGTGTACGTAAAAATAATGAACTTGAAAACAAGTAAAGAAAATCCAGCAAATGTAATTAATAAAATAAAGGAAATAGAAGGTGAAATAATATATAACAAGAATCTTAAGGAAAAAGAGAGGCAACTTTTTTTAGTAGCTACATCGGTTTACAGATACAGTATAGCTTATTGGACTAACCCGAAGAATACTTCAAAGTGGGGAATTCCAAATAGTAACATGCATAATATGCAAAGTAAGTTTAGTTGGGGTGATTTAGCAGGAAGTGATGTTGAAGGTGCGATAGCAGGTGGAATAGGTGGTGCTTTTGGAGGGTCAGTTACACTTCCTGTAGTTGGAACAGTTGCTGGATGGGTTGCAGGTGCAGCTGGTGGTGCTATTGGAGGATCAGCAGCTAATGCTATTGGTCAACTTACAGGATGGTGGTAATAATAATTTAATAAACAATACAATGAAAAAAATCGCAATCGTAATTATAATAGTTTTAGTTTTTTATCCTTTGAGTAAACTTAATTTTTTTGAAAATTCAATAATTTTTAGTGGAATATTAAAAGGTATTGAAATAGCATTAATTGTTTTAACATTAAAACAAAAAGACTCAAATAATAAAAAATAATATTTCAAAAAGAGCTTTTTTTTGCAATAAAGTATTTACATGTGATTTTTTATGTAATAAGGTGATTCAATCATGTAATATTAACTTCGAAATCTATTGCTAAAAAGTTGGCAAGATTCAAAATACAGACATATTTGTTAGCCGTATTATTAATATTAGAAATAAGTTATCGTAGTAAGGTTAATTAAAGTATACTTGAAATCTAAACATTAGTAGAATTTAGTTAAATAATAGTTTAATGAAACGTTTCGTGTACATACCGTTACTTGTTTTGTTATCAGTAACAGTAGTCTCATTTGTATTTTGGTTAATAACAGGAGAGCTTCATATAATTGCTCCAATACTTGGAGCTATGATAGTAGTAATACTATCAATTAAAAACTCAAAAAATTAGAAATTAAAATATCAATTATGAAAAAAATTATATTTGGCTTAATAGCCACAGTATTTATGAGTGTATTATCGGTTAATGCACAGTCAAAATTACAGCCCGTAGACATAGGTCTTGGTATGGTTTCTCCTACAATAGGAGATTGTATTAAAGGTCCTGCATTTTGTAGTTCAAGCTCAGATTTAACTATTAATTTTGAAAATTCAATAGTAGCTTTTGCTAAAGCTAGTAATGATTCGGTTAAAGTTGTGTTTAGTGAAAAATTCTATAATCAAAATAAAGAAAACCTTGGTGATGGTTTAGTTGTTAAAGCATCTACAACTATTCAGTTAGAGTTAGCAAGACGTTTAGGTTTTGAGAAAGCATTTGTGGTTGCTACAGGTACTTATAAAATAGTTTATAGTGATGGAAAGTACGAGACTGTACTAAAAAGAGCAAAAAGATAAGTATATCTTGTATTTAAAACTCAGGGTTTGTTATCATACAAATCCTGAGTTAATTTTTAATCTAATATCTGAGTTATGACAACATACATAAAGATTTTAATAGGTTTACTGGTTGCTACAGTGTTAAATAGTACACCAAATGAAGGAAGATTTAGTATTAACGGTAATATTTCTGGTTTTGAAGATGGTACCAAAGTAATGCTGTTAAATGCACAAAATAATATTGTTTTAGATACTTCGGTTGTTAAAGCAAACCGTTTTACATTTTTAGGAGAAACAACAAGTGAACCTCAAAGTTATGTTTTGTATATACCTATAGAAAACAATATGAAGTACACTTACCTTTTTATGGCAGATGAAGATGTATTTGTTGAAGGTGATATTAATGATTTCCCTAATAATCTTACAGTAACCGGTTCGGTACATCACAATCTTAAAGTTGCGTATGATAAACGCATTGCTGACTATGATAAAGAATTAACAGTTCATAAAAGCAAAATAGCAGAATTGCAACAACAAAACCTTTGGAATGATAGTTTACAACAAAAGTATATAGGAGAAAATGGTATTTTAAGAGAGATTAATGCTAAAAAAACAGAGGTAGAAAAGCAATTTATAGCAGATCATATAGACACCTATTACGCAATGCAAATTTTGTATTATAAGAAGTCTAATTATAAGGATAGGAAATTAAAAAAGATCTTTTCAAAATTTAGTAAAGAGCTTCAAAGTACCAAAAATGGAAAAGCAATACAGGCATATCTCAATAATCCTGAAATTAAAAAGGGTGAAAAATATACAGATTTTGAGGCTTTAAGTAGAGATGGATCTATAAAGAAACTATCAGAACAGTTTGATGGCAAAAAATATGTGTTGTTAGATTTTTCAACACCAACATGTCCACATAGTCAAAAAGCTATACCAATGTTACAAGACCTTAATGAAAAATATAAAGAGGATTTAAATATTGTTACTTTTTATACGGAAAGTAAACAAGAACATTTTGATTATATCTCAAATCTTGAAAAGAACACTTGGCAATTCTTATGGACAAAAGAAGGAGAAGAAGGTTTTCCATATAAACGCTATAGAATAAACAGTACACCAACATATTATTTGTTTTCTCTAGAAGGAAAGCTAATTGAAAAATGGTCTGGATTTCAACAAGGTTATTATGATGCTACTCAATCTAAAATAGAAAAGCTTATAGGAGTGAAATAAGAATGCAAAAGGTTTAGTTTTGATTGGGTCTTTTTTAACTTAGAAGATAAAATAATGAAGCCATATTTTTATGAAAACTTCAAAAAGTTTTAAATCAAATCGTAAACAAATAAAACATATGTAAGGCAATTAATTTAATTTTATTTATATTATTACATATAAAATATAAATATGTTTAAAGGTGAAATAAGTAAAGGTCGTGGTGCGCAGCTTAATGTGCGCAACCGTTTTTTTGAATTGTCTCACGAAATGCGAGATGATTTTTTAGAATTCTGTGAAAAAGAAGGTGAGATTGCTGACAAGAATAAAACCTTATACCTTAACGTATTTCCTAAAACTATAGTCAATAAAGTAAAGAGTCCAGATGTTGGCATGGCATATTCTATGAATATGTATCAAGGTTGCGAACATGGTTGTATTTACTGCTATGCACGCAATAGCCATGAGTTTTGGGGTTATAGTGCAGGTTTAGATTTTGAGCGACGTATTTTAGTAAAGAAAACAGCTCCCAAACTTTTAGAAGACCTATTGAAAAAGAAAAGTTGGAAAGCGCATCCAATTGTTATGTCTGGTAATACGGATTGTTATCAGCCAGCGGAGAAAAAATTTCAATTAACAAGGCAATGTTTAGAGGTGTTTTTAAAGTATAAGCATCCTACAGCAATAATCACTAAAAATGCACTTATATTAAGAGATTTAGACCTGTTAAAACAGTTAGCAAAGGATAATTTAATCTCAGTTAATGTATCTATAACATCTTTATCGGAAGATACAAGGCGCATTTTAGAGCCAAGAACAGCAACTATAAAAAGAAGGCTCAAAACAGTAAAGGAATTGAGTGATAATGGTATTCCTGTAAATGTAATGTTGGCTCCAATAATTCCGTCTATAAATAGTCATGAGATTTTGCCTCTGGCAAAAGCAGTTTCAGAAGCTGGAGCTTTAAGTGTTGCTTATACAATTGTTAGGTTAAATGGTGCTATTGGTGAAATTTTTACAGATTGGATTAGAAAGACTCTGCCAGATAGAGCAGATAAGGTTTTACATCAAATAGAGAATTGTCATGGAGGTACGCTAAATGAAAGTGTATTTGGCCTAAGAATGCGTGGCGAAGGTCAAATAGCTAAGCATATTAATGACCTAATGCAATTAGCTAGATTAAAATATTTTAAGAATAAGACTATGCCAAAACTTAATACAGAATTGCACAAGCAATATAAAGATGGACAGTTAAAACTATTTTAATCATTTTTCACTTTCCCATTCAGCATAAAATTGTTTTAAAAAACCTTCCATGTACTTATTTTTTATCAGATAGAATAATTGTTTAACGCTTTAAAGTAAAATGACTAGTATATACTCTTCCATCTTGTCGTTTTAAAACAAACCAATAATCGCTAGTTGGTAATTTATTCCCATTGTAACTACCATCCCAACCAATACTATTAGATCTTAATGTTGCTAAAAGTTTTCCATAACGATTATAGATGGATATTTTATTTAGAGGCTCTCTATTTGAGTTTTTAATTTGCCAAAAATCATTTTTTCCATCTCCGTTTGGTGTGAAAAACTTAGGGTACGACAATAAATATGTTGATCCACTAACAATTCCACAGCCATTTTTTTCTCTAATATAAACGGTAAATTCTTTAGGCTGCAAATTTGTGAAAATATTACTGTCTTGATAATTAATGCCGTCTATTGAAAATTCATAATCGCCAGAACCTTCTACAAAAACAGTTATAATGTTTTGGTTTTGAGTCCAATCTACAGTCTCAAAACCTAAAAGAGTAGCTGCTTCTGTTTCAATTACATTTACAGTTTTTGAAGTGCTGCATGTTATTCCGTCAATAGTTTTTGTAGCAGTGACTGTATATTCTCCAGCTTCAGATATAATAATACTCTGTGTTGATTGTCCTGAAGACCAGTTGTAAGAATCGTATAAGTTATCTGCAATCAGCTCAGTAGAATCACCTCTGCATAAGAAAATTTCTTCAGGTAAAGTGCTTATTTGAGGAATAGAAACAACATTTAGGCTAATATGCTCTCCAAGTCCTAGACAAGTATTGTTTATAGTGCTATCAACCCTTACAAAAATTCCTTGAGTATTTGGAGATCCTATATTTTCGTAATTTGTTATATCTAAGATTTGATTAGTTTCTAAAAGAGCATCGTTAATGCTTCTGTAAAAGGAGAGAACAATCTCTTCATTATTAGGGAATAAGCTTTCAATTTCAGGGATTATAGAACTGAAATCAAAGGTGGTAATACCATCGTTTGTGTCTAATCCTGTATCGCATTGATAAAACTCTCTTATAAAACTACTTGGGATTTGAGTTGTTGAAACGGTTAACATAATTTGGGAAAAATTGTAACAACCATTAGAGTTTTCTACTCTAGCCCAGATTTCATCTGAACTAGCAGTTTCATTTACATAACTAGCTGTATTGAAAATTTGATTAAACCTATTTTGTGCATTGAAAAGAGTTTTGTAAAACGTAATAGTTTCATTATCGCTGTTTTCAGAGATATCTGTTAGTATTCCATTAAGATTAAAATTGCTGAAACCATCTAAATCATCGTCACACTGATTGAACTCAATAATTGGTGCGACAATAGGTGTTTCATTTATAGAAATATATTTGGTTTCTGATGAAGTATTGGTTCCAGAGATTACAGTCAATTTCACTTCATATTCACCTGAATTATTATATACATGAGAAGGATTTTCTTCAATAGAGGTATTACCATCTCCGAAATCCCATAAGATACTATCATATGTTTGAGATACATTGGCAGTAAACATAGTTGTGTCTGATTCACATAAATTCTCAACTTGAAATCCAACAAAGAAAAAAGATTGAATAAATGGAGGTAAGCCTAATCTTGAAATCTTACTACCTAAATATAATCCGTCTTCCATGTATTCACATTCTTCTCCTAAGTTATTAGGTTCAGATATTACGTGTAAGAAGAGATTGTCCCATTCAGCAATATAAATTCTGCCATTAGGACCCAATTGAATTCCTCCATATCCGTATGCAGAATCTGTATTTAAAACAACTGTATATTGAGATAGAAGTAATTCGCCAATTGTTGTACTTGTTAGGTCATATTGAAATATGCCAACACCAGAACTAACATATAAAATTTTACTATCTGGAGAAAACTCAATGCCGTATGGAGAGGCAGTAAAATTGTTATATGTGATTGGAATGCTTATAGGATTAGAAACCTGACCAGTTGTTGGATTAAAGTCCAATAATTCAACACCACCATTTTCATCTTCTGGTGCGGATCTAGCAACTGCTAATTTTGTTCCATCGGGTGATACTTTTATTTGACCTCTTGTATTTCCTTTGTCAAAAAGAGGTGTAATAGGTAGTCCTGTAGCGCTAATTATTGGTTCTGAATCTACACCATTCTCAGAAATTCTATAAACTAAAAATTCGTTATTGCCGTATTTATGACTAATAACCCAATATTCATTTAATGTTGCATGTTTTATAGCTGTTAATTTTTCTGTAATTGGTGTGTAGAGTGGAATGTTTTTGTTTGTTGTAATTCCACCCAATCCAGCATCTAAATTCATATCCACTTCAGAGTATTGTAAACCAAATTCTCCAGCATCATCATCTGCAGTAAAAATGTAGTAAATGTTTGATGAATTAGGTTTTGGAACTACTATAGCTGAGTGGGAGCTTGAAAAATCTCCATTTAAATCATTACCGTTAAGCATTACAGAATGCTGTGCATTGTAAACTGTTTTGCCATCAGTATAGAATAGTAAATTTCCATTGGCATCAGAAATACTAGCACATCCTTCACCAGTATTAAGTTGCCCATTTGTTAATATTGTAGGGTTTCCATTATTAAAATCTAATCCTGCATTTTCTCCAAAGTACCAATTATTAGCTTCGTTTTGAGAAAAGCAAAAAAAGCAATTAATAATAAAGAGTATAATTAAAGTGTTTTTTTTCATTAAAAAAGTTGATAATCAAAACCTCAAGATAAACAAAAACATTTTAATCAAAAATTGATATATGCTAAGTTTTATAAATTCATTTGACCAATAAAATTATTTTAATCATTTCTCACCTTCCCATTCAGCATAAAATTGTTTTAAAAAACCTTCCATATACTTATGTCTTTCAGTAGCAATTCGTTTTCCGGTTTTTGTGTTCATCTGATCTTTTAGCAATAACAATTTCTCATAAAAATGATTAATTGTTGGCGAATCAGAAGTTTTATATTCTGCTTTAGTCATATCTAAATTAGGTGAAATATTAGGATTATATAAAGCTCTATTTTTAAAACCGCCATAGTTAAAACAACGTGCTATACCAATTGCACCAATAGCATCTAATCGATCGGCATCTTGTACAACTTCCATTTCTTTAGAAGTAAATGATGGGTTTAAATCAAAAGAATTTTTAAAAGACATGTTCTCAATAATCTGAGTAACATGCTCTATAATTTCACTATCTACATTTTGTTTTAATAAAAATTTGCTTGCAACTCTTGGCCCAACAGTTTCATCACCATTATGAAATTTAGGATCAGCAATGTCGTGTAATAGAGCAGCTAGAGCAACTACAGTCATATCAACTTTTTCTTGTTTTGCAATGAGTAATGTGTTTTTATAAACACGCTCTATATGAAACCAATCGTGACCGCCTTCGGCATTTTTGAGTTCATTTTTTACAAAAGCAATGGTAGAGGCTATTAACTCTTCATTTTTCATTGTACAATACTATTTTTTATCTGAGTTTCAATAAGATTTGTCAATTCTAATTTGTCTTCAAATAGATTGGCTTGTATAGGCTTATGAAGTATAAAAGAAATATTAGCTCCTAAGCCCATTGGAAATTTACCATACTTTAAAGTTTTCCATGAATTATTGATTGTAACAGGTACAATTAAGGCATTTGGTGTATGCTCTAGCATAGTCAGTAGTCCTTTGGTTTTAAAAGGTTTTGGATTGCCATCTCTACTGCGAGTGCCTTCGGGAAAAATTGTTGCAGCCCATTTGTTTTTTTCAATACGTTTTGCGAAATCTTGAATAGCTTTTATAGAGCCTATAGGATCTTTTCTGTCTATAAGTACAGAACCTCCATGACGTAGATTATAAGAAACACTTGGTATACCTTTGCCTAATTCTTTTTTACTTATAAATTTTACATGGTGCTTACGAAGGTACCATATTAGAGGCGGAATGTCATACATGCTTTGGTGATTAGAAACCAAAATTAGAGGTACACCTTTTTTAATTTTATAAGGATTGTTGAAAGTGAAAGTTGTACCCAATATATTAAGGCACCGCATTATAAAAAACTGTAACCAGTCAACGCTAACTTTATGAGCTTTGTACCCAAAAATATTTTTGTAAAACCACTGTATAGGATGAAAAATTACTAAGGTTAATCCAAAGCAGGTGAAATATAAAACTGTAAGAGGATAGGCTAATATTTTTTGCATATCACAAAAGTAAATCAATGGTAATGAAGCACAAAAAAACCACGAATAATAAATCCGTGGTTTTATTTTATATTTTAACTAAATCAATTTTAGCAATGCTCATTATAAGCATCCATAAGATTTTCAGCAATTAATTCTGCTGGACGACCTTCTATATGATGACGTTCTAACATATGTACTAATTCTCCATCTTTAAATAAAGCCATACTTGGCGAACTTGGTGGAAATGGAACCATATATTCTCTTGCCTTATTTGTAGCATCTCTGTCTACACCTGCAAATACAGTCACTAAATTATCAGGACGTTTAGCATTTTGTATACTCATACGAGCTCCTGGTCTTGCATTTGCTGCAGCACAACCACAAACAGAATTTACAACAACAAGAGTTGTGCCTTCTTTTGCCAATGCTTCATCAACAGCTTCTGTGGTATGTAATTCTTCAAAACCAACATTGGTTAAATCTTCGCGCATTGGTTTTACTAATTCTGCTGGATACATATTATTTCTTTTTTAATTAACATTTTAATTCCGATAGTTCTCGGTATGCAAAGATACGTAAAAATAGTCTCCAATACTTTGTATTCAGTAGGCAGAATAAATTGTGCTATCAAGTTTTTCAATAGTAACAAAAACAAAAAAATATCTACTAACATATAGTATATTTGAACTTCAATTGATAATACATTTACACATGAGTTTAGCAAAGTGGATAGGAGGTGCTATTGGTTGGTCTTTTGGTGGGCCAATAGGTGCTATTATTGGTTTAGCGTTAGGTAGTTTTGTTGATAATTTATCGGATAATGGTGCGCCTTTATTGGGTGATCGACAAACAGGTAGAACCCATAAAAGAGACCCTTACCGTCAGCGTCCAAAACAAACCAGAAGAGATGAAAGGCCAAAAACGCAATCTGGTGATTTTGAGGTGAGTTTGTTAATATTAGCTTCTATTGTTATTAAAGCAGATGGAAAACAAGATAGGCGAGAACTAGATTATGTGCGTCAACAGTTTAGAAACATGTATGGTAAAGAACGTGCCAACCATGCCTTTGAGTTATTTAAACGCGTGTCTAAGCAAAATATATCTATGCGTCAAGTGTGTATGCAGATTAAGCAAATGATGGATCACGCGTCGCGTTTGCAATTACTTCATTTTTTATTCGGAATAGCTAAAGCAGATGGCCATGTTGCTGAGGTAGAAATAAAGCAAATCTATACCATGTCTGGCTATTTAGGTATTAGTAGAAAAGATTTTGAAAGCATACAAGCTATGTTCTATGATATGACTAATAATGCTTATAAAATACTAGAGGTTGATAAGACTGTTTCAGATGATGAAGTAAAACGTGCCTATAGAAAAATGGCAAAAAAATACCACCCAGATCGTGTTGGGCACTTAGGTAAAGAACATCAAGAAGGAGCTGAAGAAAAATTTCGTCAAGTGCAAGAAGCTTATGAGTATATTCAAAAGGAGAGAGGGTTTAAATAGATAAAACCTTCAATCCAATAAAAAACGTACGTGGCATTCCTGGTCCGTAAACATAGTTACTGTCTCTATTTTTACCAGTATCAAAATCATTTTGGTAGGCATTAAAAATGTTCTTTACACCGCCAAAAATTTCTAATCCTGTGTTTAGGTTGTTAAGATTAAATCTGTAGCTGCTTCTCCAGCTAAATTCATGAAAAGAAGCTGTTGTTTTGTATTCATTAATAAGTTGTTCTGGTGCGCCAGCAAAATGAGCTATGAGCATATCACCTGTGTAAACGTAATTAAGATTAGTATTAAACCTGTTGTTTGGCATATAGCTTAAGGTTGCAAAGCCATAATGATTTGGAGTTCTCAAAAACTCACGTCTAGGATTTAATCCTTCAATAGTTTCTACAGCAGTGTCAAACTCACTTTTTTGAATGGTAAAACCAGCTTCTAATTGTACTTTTTTATTATAATTTGCTCTAGCTTCTAAAGTAATACCTTGTACAGCAGCAGCATCACCATTTTGTTTTTCAAATAACTGGCCAAATTCATCTTCACCAATTGGGTTAAGGTAAAAAGCATCCTTTAGTTTGGTATAAAAACCTTCTAGTGTAAAGCCTGCAATGAATTTTTCAGAAGCTTTATCATAATTAATAGAGGCGCTAAAACTATTAGATCGTTCTTCGACTAAATCGTCATCTAAAGATACTCTAGAAATGCCTCCGCCAGCAAAGGCAATGTGCAAATCTGTATCAAAAGCCTGAGGTGCTCTAAAGCCAGTACTCCATGTAGCTCGTAATTGTACATTAGATTCAGATTTATATAATAAAGAAAATCGAGGACTAACAATTAGATTATCGACTAAGTTGTTGCTGTCTACTCTAAAGCCAGAAAGCAAGTTGAGTTTTGGTGTTATTTCCCAATCGCTCTGAAAAAATGTACCAAGGTTTTTTGTGGTTTGGTCAATGTTGTAATTGTATGATTCAATAACATCCTGTACGTCATCAACTAAATATTCAGAACCAATAGTTAAGACGTTGCTGCCATTAAAAAAGTTGTTTAATCTATGGTTAAACTGTGCACCACCTTGTAAAGTAACTGTTTTTGAAGTGCCATAAGGCGGATTAGATATATGTGCTTCAATTTCATTGGTGTCATCAGGAAAAACACCAGTATAATGATCTCTATCGGTTTGCTGACCAGCAAAATAAGTGATTAAAGAGCTGTTGTTGTTATTGAAATTAATTTGATAATCTAAGCTTCCCATTATAACATCGTGAGTTCGTTCTTCTGCCTGTTGTGTCAAATAAGCTGGTCCATCAATCATTTCTCCTCCATAACGATATTCGTTTAGCTTGCTAAAACTTGCTTCTAGCTTTTGGTTTTCTGATGGTAAAAAGAAGAAATTAGCACCAAAAGAATTATTTTTTAGTGTTGTTAATTCAGAAAAATTATCATCATTGTGATCGTACATATCTCGATTACGATTGTTTATGAATAATGATACTCCTGCGTTTTTGGATTTTGAAACTACGGTTGCGTTTCCAGATACCATGTGATCATCAGCACCTCCATTTATATTTTGATATGTGTAATTAACGTCAAAATTATTGGTCTTAGGAACTTTTGTAATAACGTTAACGACTCCTCCAATGGCGCTAGAACCATAAAGTGATGAACCACCACCACGAATTGTTTCGATACGCTCTATCATATTTACTGGAATTTGCTCTAAGCCATACAAACCTGTTAACGGACTAAAAATTGGTCGTCCGTTAATTAAAATTTGAGAGTAACCACCTCCAAGACCATTAATTCTTAACTGTGTATAATTACAAGTTTGACAATCTGTTTCTACACGCAAACCTGGTTGAAATTTAAGACCATCTGAAAGGTTACAAGCTTGCAGTGTATTTAGACTTTCACTATTTAAAATATTAACAATAACCGCAGAATTGGTTTTGCGTTTAAAAGTACGTGTACCAGTAATAACCACTTCATCTAATGATTCTGTTTCCAAATCAAAGTTTAAAGTTAAGTTATCATCTACCTTTATTTGTTTGCGTTGTGTCTTGTAGCCAGTCATAGATGCCACAATAGTATACGTGTTTGTTTCAATGTTTTTTAATTCATAAAAACCATCAGATCTGCTAACTGCTCCAGTAGGTGTAGTTTCTAGGTATATATTAGCATAAGTTAAAGGTGTTCCATTAGATGTTACATAACCACTAATAGTGTGTTTAGATTGTGCATAAGCAAATTGTAAGGTTGCAAGAATAACAAGTAATACTCTACTAGACATATATAATATTTTGAAGCAAAGGTAAAATAAAATTTAGATAAGACTAAAAATTTATTTACTTAAATAAAATAAAGTTATATTTGTAGAAATTTTTAACAGTATGCTTTCTTTATCAGAAGAAAATTATCTTAAAGCCATATATCATTTAGAAAGCCAAAAAGGTATGGCTGTTAGTACCAATGCTATTGCAGAAAAAATTGAGACAAAAGCCTCTTCTGTTACAGATATGGTTAAGAAACTAGCAGATAAGGAATTAATAAACTATGTAAAGTACAAAGGAGTTAGTCTTACAGAAATTGGCACAATCACTGCAGTAAACATTATTAGAAAGCATCGTTTGTGGGAAGTGTTTTTAGTAGAAAAGCTAAATTTTTCATGGGATGAAGTTCATGATGTAGCTGAGCAATTAGAGCATATTAAATCACCAAAATTGATTAATGAATTAGATGCTTTTTTAGGTTTTCCATCTCACGACCCTCATGGTGATCCTATACCAGATAAAGATGGAAATATCACAAAATCTGATAAAGTAAAACTGTCTGATGTTGTTGTAAATACAAAATGTGTTTTTGTTGGTGTTAATGATTCTTCTTCTGAATTTTTAAAATACTTAGATAAAAACCATATTGCTTTAGGAAGCCAAATAAAAGTGCTGGCAAAAGAACCATTTGATGAGTCAATGACTATTTTAATTAATGATTTTGAACTAAATATATCAAAAGCGGTTTCTAATAATTTATTTGTTAAAACGAATTAATATGATACAAGACATTATTCAATATTTTGAAACTATAGATCCTGTTTTAGGGGCACTTTATGCGTCTCTTTTTACATGGATTCTAACTGCTTCAGGAGCAGCGTTAGTCTTCTTTTTTAAAGGAATGAATCGTGCTGTTTTAGATGGTATGTTAGGGTTTACAGGTGGTGTTATGGTTGCTGCAAGTTTTTGGAGCTTATTAGCGCCTGGCATAGAAATGAGTAAAGGAGAAGGGTTTGAAAAAGTAATTCCTGCAGTTGTTGGGTTTTCATTAGGTGCTTTATTCATTTTTGGTTTAGATAAAATTTTGCCACATCTGCATATTAATTTTAAAGAAGATGAAAAAGAAGGTGTTAAAACACCTTGGCGCAGAACTACACTTTTGGTTTTGGCAATTACATTGCATAATATTCCTGAAGGATTAGCTGTTGGTGTATTATTTGGTGGTGTTGCGGCCGGAATTCCAGAAGCAACAATAGGAGGAGCTGTAGCATTAGCTTTGGGTATTGGTATACAAAATTTTCCTGAAGGGCTTGCTGTATCTATGCCATTACGTCGCCATGGCGTGAGTAAATTTAAAAGTTTTTGGTATGGACAAATGTCTGCAATTGTAGAACCTATTGCAGCTGTGGTTGGTGCTGTAGCAGTAACATTTTTTCAGCCTATATTACCATATGCTTTAGCTTTTGCTGCTGGTGCTATGATATTTGTAGTTGTTGAAGAAGTAATACCAGAAACTCAACGTGATAAATATACAGATATAGCTACCCTAGGCTTTATAGGTGGCTTTATTGTTATGATGACTTTAGATGTTGGTTTAGGGTAAATAAATCTGTTTACTCATTCCCAATTAAGCTAAAGGCTCCATTCAACAATAATTTATCGTTCTTCGTTAAAGCATCAATGTTTTTAATTTCGGTGTAATTATTTTTAGTTAATCCAACATTAACTTCTAATGGTTTAAAATAGTAGTTAATATCATTTTCTTCATCTAGGACTAAAACAAAAAATTGATCTTCGTCTTCAACGATTGTGGTTTCAGGAAGCGCTTTAGTTTTGTTTTCGGCAATAATGATTTCTGCGTTCACAAACATACCAGTTAAGAATCGCTGCGATTCATCATTTGGATGCGCATGCACTTTAATCGTTCTGTTTTCTTCTATAGATGTGCCAACGAGGTATACTGAAGCTTCATAGACTTTTCCGGAAGTTTCAGGAATATTAAACAGCATTTTTTGATTTTCTTTAATGTTCATAATATCTTTTTCAAAAACAGATAATTCCAAATGAATATGACTATTGTCTATAATTTCTAAAATAGCAGTAGAGGGAGATACATAGCTACCTTTAGAAACATTTACTTTAGTAATACTACCATTTATTGGCGCATAAATATTAATTACCGAAGTTATCATTCCTTGTTCTACACTTTTAGGGCTTATGTTGAGCAACAGTAATTGTTTTTTAAGCCCATTATAGCTAGCAAGAGCAGTTTTGTATTGGCTTTGAGCTTTTAAAAACACTTTTTCTGAAATTATGTTTTCACCAAACATCGTGTTTTGACGCTCGTATTCATTTTTTAAGTAATTAAGTTGCTCTTTAATTTCCATGTAGTTTTGCTGAAGACTCACAAATTCTGGACTTTCTATGGTTGCTATTATTTGTCCTTTTTTTACAGTATTACCAACTAAAAGAGGAATTGTTTTTATATATCCACCTGTAATGGAATTAACAATGGCTTTGTTTTCTGGTGGTACATCAATTATTCCATTAACTTTAATGCTAACAGGAAATAGTTGCTCTTCAATACTGCCTAGCATCATATTGTTTTGCTGAAATTGTGCTTTAGACACTACAATACGATTGTCTTGGTTTTTATCTATATCTGTTGTTGACTTACTTTCAGAGTTTTTACACCCAAAAATTACTAGTAATAGAATTGCACTATATATTTTTAAAAATGATTTCATCTGTTGTGTTTTTATTGCTTTTAACTTATAAGGTTATATAATTAATAGCTACAACGGTTTGGTTGTATGCATTTAGATTTTCAATATAATTAAGTTGTATCTCATAAGCATTTTCTACACTTATGATGTACTGAAAAAAGTCTATTTCACCATGCTTAAAACTACGATTAGCAGTTTTTAATATTTCATTAGAAAGCTCAAGACCTTCTGTTTCATAATAGTCTAAAGCCTTTTGCTGTTGATTTAATTGAGAAAGCAATACCTCATTTTTAGTTTTTAATTGTATGGTATAATCTTGCAAACTTTCTTCAGCAATATTCTTTTCAATTTTTGATGCTTTTATTTTTGAAGATTTTCCCATGAATAACAATGGAATTTTTAAACCTAATTGATAGCCATATAAGTTTGAATTAATACCTGAATTGCTGCCTTGAAAATAGTTTAGAGTAATATCTGGTAATAATTGTTGTTGCTCAAATTTTCTTAAACGTTCAGCTAATGAAACTTTGCTGGAGACATAATTCAATTCTGGACTTTCGGTTAGGTTAAGAACTTTAAGAGTTTCTTTTTTGAAGGGTTCAAGAATAATTTCAATACTATCCTTACTTTGTATTAGACTTACTAATTCCTTATAGGCTATATAGGTATCTTCTTTTGCTTTTGTTAAATTAAGTTTTATTTGTCGATGTTTAGATTTAGCGGTTATTTTCTCTAGATAGTTGGTTTCACCTAGTTCAAAACGCCTTTTGGCAGTTTTAGAAAAGTTTAGATATAAGCTATCTAAAGTTTTATGTATTTGTTCTTTTTCAATAGCGTATTGGTAGTTGTAGAATGCCAATTTAACTTTACGTTTCAATGCCTTTTCTTTGATGGCATAATTGGATGTTTCTAATTGGTGATTTGCTTTGTTAAGCTTTTTTTTAGATAAATAAACCGTTGGAAACGAAAACTCTTGCTGAATACCAAACACACTAATTGGCTTTTCGTTAATGGCTAAATTATTTTGGTCATAACCATAGTAAACCTCTGTCTTTTCAAAATCAAATGCACTATTTATTAAAATATCTGCTTGTTTTACTTTTAATCTTTTTACTTTAAGATCAGCATTATTGTCGATAGCAATTTGTATAAGATCGTTAACCGTTTTCTTACTGGTTTGACCAAATGCAGATGAAGAAATTAATACAAAAATGATAAGCGTAATTATAGATTTAGACTTCTGTAAGGATTGTTTCTTAGGACTATCATTAAGTTTGTTGAAATAACTATAAAGTATTGGCAGCACTACTAATGTTAGTAGTGTCGCGGTTATGAGTCCGCCAATTACAACTGTAGCTAAAGGTCTCTGCACTTCAGCTCCTGCATTGGTTGAGATAGCCATAGGTAAAAAACCTAAAGCTGCTGCAGAAGCGGTTAAAATTACAGCGCGCAAACGATCTTTAGCACCTTGTTTTATTAATGTGTCCATAGTTTCAAAATTATTATTTTTTAGTTCTTTAAAATGCTCAATGAGTACTATTCCGTTGAGAACAGCTATACCAAATAGTGCAATAAATCCAACACCTGCAGAAATACTAAAAGGCATATCTCTTAACCACAATAACAAAACACCACCTACTGCAGCTAGTGGAATTGCAGAAAAGATTAGTAAAGCTTCTTTTAAGGATTTAAATGCAAAATAGAGTAATATGAAAATGAGAATTAAAGCTATTGGTACAGCTACCAGTAGTCTTGATTTGGCTGTCTGTAAATTTTCAAACTGTCCTCCATAGGTAATGTTATAACCTACAGGAAGATTTATATTATTTTCAATTAAAGACTGTACATCATTGACAACAGATTCAAGGTCACGGTTTCTCACATTTATACCAACAACTATTCTTCTCTTAGTATCGTCTCTAGATATTTTAGCAGCTCCCTTTTTATAGGTTATATCTGCTAATTCATGTAGTGGTATTTTTCCGCCTTGAGGTAAATCAACCAACAAGTTTTTTATATTATTAATGTCGGTACGTTTAGATTTATCTAACCTTACAACAAGGTCAAAACGTTTTTCACCCTCAAAAACGCTTCCTGTGGTTGTTCCAGCAAATCCCATCGAAAGCATGTCGTTGAGGTGTTTAATATTTAATCCGTAGCGTGCAATTTTTTCACGATTGTAGCTTACATTCATTTGAGGTAAACCATCTATTTTTTCGACTGTGATATCAGAAGCACCTTCAACATTTTCTATTAGGGATTTTATTTCATTTCCTTTTTTTGAAAGCACTTCTAGATCTTCACCAAAAATCTTAATGGCAATATCAGCTCTAACTCCAGTAATGAGTTCATTAAATCGCATTTCAATAGGTTGGGTAAACTCTACTTCCATACCTGGAATTATGGCTAATGCTTCTTTAAATTTGTCAGCAAGCTCATCTTTTGTTGATGCAGAAGTCCATTCTTTTTTTGGTTTTAGGACTATAATCACATCACTTTCTTCCATAGACATAGGATCTGTTGGTACTTCTGCTGCGCCAATTCTAGTAACGACTTGTTTAACTTCTGGGAATTTTTCGATTAATATTTGTTCTATTTGAGTAGTGATTTCTGCGGTCTTTTTTAAAGATGTTCCGGTTTTTAATACAGGTTGAATTACAAAATCTCCTTCATCTAAAGTGGGAACAAATTCACCTCCCATTGTTGAGAATATATATACTGTTAAAGTCAATAAAACAGAAGCTAAGACAAGTACTAGCTTTTTATTTTGTAGTGCCCAATTAATTACAGGCTCATATAATTTGTTGAGCCAATTCATTAATCTAACCGAAATATTACTTTTTGAATTTTTAGTGGGTTTAAGAAAAATAGAAGCTACTACAGGCACATAGGTGAAACAAAAAATCATGGCACCTATAAGCGCAAAGCTAAATGTAGAAGCCATGGGCTTAAACATTTTACCTTCTACACCACTTAATGATAGTATCGGAATAAAAACAATAAGAATTATGAGTTGTCCAAATATGGCAGAGTTCATCATTTTAGAAGCTCCATTGAAAATTATTTTATCTTTGAATGGTTGAACTTCATTTTTAGCAAGTGACGAGATCTCGGCTTGCTTTTTCGTAATCTGAAAAGCTATAAACTCTACAATGATGACAGCTCCGTCTATTATTATCCCAAAATCTATAGCTCCAAGACTCATTAAATTAGCGTCTATTCCAAACAAGTACATTAAAGAAATAGCAAATAATAGGCATAGTGGTATTACTGATGCTACTACTAAACCTGAGCGAATATTTCCTAGTAAAAGCACAACAACAAACACAACAATAAGACAGCCTAACACAAGGTTTTCTGTTATTGTAAAAGTGGTTTTGGCAATTAATTCACTTCTATCTAAAAAAGGATTAATATATACGCCTTCTGGAAGTGATTTAGATATGGAAGCGACACGTTCTTTTACAGCTTCTATTACTTTTTTAGAATTGGCTCCCTTTAGCATCATTACTTGTCCTAAGACTTTTTCTCCTTCTCCATTTCCAGTAATTGCACCAAAACGTGTTGCACTACCAAAGCCAACTTTTGCGACGTCTTTTATATATAGAGGCAGCCCATTGGTGTTCTTAACTACTATGTTTTTAATATCTTCAATAGAAGAGACTAAGCCATCACCTCGAATAAAATAGGCTTGATTTGCCTTTTCTATATAACCACCACCAGCAACACTATTGTTTTGCTCCAAGGCTTCAAAAACCTCATGGGTAGAAATCTGCATAGCATTAAGCTTATCAGTATCTATTGCAACTTCATATTGTTTTAAAAATCCTCCCCAAGTATTTACTTCTACAACTCCAGGTATTCCAGATAGTTGTCTTTTAATAACCCAATCTTGAATGGTACGTAAGTCTTGCACAGAATAACGCTCTTTGTATTCAGGTTCTACATCTAAAATGTATTGATATATTTCACCTAAACCTGTAGATATAGGTCCCATTTCTGGCGACCCAAAACCCTCTGGAATTTTTTCAGAAGCTGATTTAATTTTCTCAGCTATGAGTTGGCGTGGTAAGTAAGTGCCGATGTCATCCTTAAAAACAATAGTAACAACTGATAAGCCAAATTTAGAGATAGACCTAATTTCTTCCACATCTGGAAGGTTGGCCATCTCCAATTCTACAGGATATGTAATAAACTGCTCCATATCTTGCGTAGAAAGATTGCGAGATGTTGTAATTACTTGTACTTGATTATTGGTAACATCTGGCACTGCACCTATAGATATCTGAGAAAGGGCGTATAATCCAAAACCTATAATAAACCCTGTGAATATTAGAATAATAATCTTATTCCGTAAGCTAAATTTTATAATATGTGATAACATAATTCATGAATAAAAATATTGTCAACTACATAATCACTTATGAGTTGAAAAGAAAATATTTGAAAACGAATAAATTATGCTTTCCGAGGAGGTTGTAGGAATTCTTTCTCGATAAGAGAAGCGTATAGATTTATGTAATGAAAATTAGATTCGGTAGTACTATAAAAGTTTATACGATTAATATTATAAGAAGTGATGTGTGATAAAAAAGCTACCATTGAGACGCTATACCCTTGGCATTGAAATGGCAATTGCTCGTGGTCATTCTGTTCTTCTTGATGATTCTTAGTGTGTTCTGCTTTTAGTTCTCCATAATGTTTAGAAAGAAAAACAATGAAGCTATCGCCATGTTCTTGTTTGTGAAATTGAGCATGTTCAATCAATTCGTCTAATTGCATAACATCTTTGATACCTATTTGTAAACTTTGAATAAGTATAAAGCTCGATAATATTATGGATATCAATTTATTCACTAATACAAAGTTAGTGAATTTGAAGAAAGAAAATTTGATAAATATCAGTATTTAAATACTAAGGCAAAAGTTTAGTGGCAATTACAATCATTAGTTCCACAATTAGTTGCCTTTTTTTTCTTTGGCTTCCATAAAAACTTATATACCAAAAAGCCAATTGCTAATATTAAAGCAGAAAAAACTAATATATTTTGAATAATGGTGTTCATTTATTTAAATAACTGAAAGGCAACTAGTGCAGCGAGATAAGCAATTGAGCTCATAATAATAAGTTGATATAGTGGCCATTTCCAAGAGTTGGTTTCGCGTTTTACAATTGCTAGTGTGCTCATACATTGCATAGCAAAGGCATAAAAGAGTAAAAGAGAAATACCCGAAGCAAAGGTAAAAACTTTATTACCATTACTATGAACCTCTTTTGCCATTCTATTTTTTATAGTGGACATTGCTTCATCTTCATCTTCAATGTCATTAGCGCTTCCTATACTATAAATTGTAGCTAAAGTACCTACAAAAACCTCTCTTGCTGCAAAAGAAGTTACAAGGCCAATTCCTATTTTCCAATCGTAGCCTAAAGGTTTTATAGCAGGCTCTATAGTTTTGCCAATAATACCTATATAAGAGTGTTCTAATTTATGCTCGGCAATCATATCGTTTTGTGCCTGTTCTGAAAGGTTTGGATGTGTTTTTTGAACAATAGCTTCTGCATTGTTAAATTGCTCTCCTGGCCCATAAGATGCTAAAAACCATAGCACAATAGAAATTGCTAGAATTATTTTACCGGCTTCAAAAACAAAAGTTTTGGTTTTTTCTAAAACAGTAATAGCTACATTTTTAAAAAGAGGTAACTTATAATTTGGCATTTCTACAACAAAAAAGGTTTTGCCTTTTATTTTTAAAGTTTTATTAAGAATGTAAGCAGAACCAACAGCAGCAGCAAAACCAATTAAATAGAGTAGCATTAAGGTTAATGCTTGATAACTTAAGCCTAAAAAACGACCTTCAGGAATTACTAATGCAATAATTATTAAATAAACAGGTAGCCTTGCAGAGCAGGTTGTAAAAGGTGTTACCAGAATTGTAATAAGACGTTCTTTCCAGCTTTCAATATTACGTGTTGCCATTATAGCAGGAATGGCACATGCTGTTCCTGAAATTAATGGAACTACACTTTTTCCGCTAAGTCCAAAACGCCTCATAATACGATCCATTAAAAAGACAACACGACTCATGTAGCCTACCTCTTCTAGAATGGCAATAAATAAAAATAAAAAGGCAATTTGAGGAATAAAAATAACAACTCCTCCAAGTCCAGGAATAATACCTTCTGCTATTAAATTTGTGAAAGCTCCTGCTGGTAAGACACTTTTTGCCCATTCACTTAATGATGCAAAGAGACCATCTATAAAATCCATTGGAACTCCTGACCAATCATAAATAGCCTGAAATATTAGGAGTAGTATGAGACTAAAAATAAGATAACCCCAAACCTTATGAGTTAAAATTCTATCTAGTTTTACTCTTAAGTCTTTAGCTGCTTTTAAATCTATAGTTTGTCCTTTTTTAAGGGTATTGTTTATAAATTGGTAGCGCTTTATAGTTTCTTTTTGTTGAAGACGTTTTAAATCTGATTTTGATTTAATCTTAAAACCTTGTGTTTCTTCTATGGTTTTTCGGTTGGTTTTACCAAAGTTAACATCTTGGGTAATTACTAACCAAAGCTTATATAGCAATTGATTTGGAAATGCCTTTTTTAGATTTTCAAAATACTGTTTATCAATTGTAGAGGCATCCAAACATGGTTTTGTAGGGAGTGATTTATAATCGGTAATCAGTTCTTTTAATTCATTAATTCCAGTTTTTTTTCTAGTGCTAATTAACGCGATTTTAGTGTTCAGTTCCTTCTCTAAACAAGCGATATCTAATGAGATACCTTTATATGCCATACGATCAGACATGTTAATGGCTAAAATCGTCGGGATTTCTAAATCTTTAATTTGAGTGTAAAGAAGTAAGTTTCGTTTTAGGTTTTCTACATCGCTAACTACTACAGCTACATCTGGGAAATCTTTATCTTTCTTGTTTAAGAGTAATTCTATAACAACACTTTCGTCTAGAGATGAAGCATTAAGACTATAGGTTCCTGGTAAGTCAATAATATGGGCCTTAACTCCTTTAGGAAGTTTGCAAACACCTTCTTTTTTTTCAACAGTAATGCCAGGATAGTTGCCAACTTTTTGATTAAGACCTGTTAAGGCATTAAAAACAGAGGTTTTTCCAGTGTTTGGATTTCCTATTAACGCAACATTAATCTGCTTACTCATCTACAATTTCAATTAATATATGAACAGCTGTTTCTTTTCTAATTGCTAAGTGCGATCCGTTTATGTTAAGATACATAGGGTCTGCAAAAGGAGCAACTTGCACAAGTTCTACAGTGTTTCCTGGTAAACAACCCATTTCTAATAATTTTAAAGGAATATGAATTGAGGAAATATCTATTATTATTGCCTGTTGTCCGCGTTTTAAATCAGCTAATGTCAACTGCTTGCTTATTTAGAATAATTTTAAAGAAGCAAAAATAAGCTAAATATTTAAGTGTTTAAAGCTCTTTTTAAAGAAATTATGACTCGTCTTTTAGAGTTTTTATGTCTTCTAATAGGCTTTCTATATCTTCTGGTTTAGTACCGTCATAAAAGCCTCTAATCTGTCTTTTTTTATCTATTAACATAAAATTCTCAGTATGTATCATGTCATATTCATCACCATTACCTTGAGTTTTAACTGCGAGATAACTTTTTCTTGCCAATTCGTAGATTTGTTTTTTGTCACCAGTTACTAGGTTCCATTTACGGTCAATCACACCTTTTTCTTTTGCGTATTTTTTAAGTTGAGCAACACTATCAATTATTGGAGTTACAGAATGAGATAATAGCATAACATCATCATCATTAATAATTTCCTTTTGTATTTGATACATATGATCTGTCATAATAGGACATATGGTTTGACATGTTGTAAAAAAGAAATCTGCTACATAGATTTTATCTTTATAAGTGTCTTGTGTTATAGTTTTACCATTTTGATTGGTTAAACTAAAATCGGCAATCTTATGATATTTCATTTGGTGCTGAATAGAGCTGTCTACTAATTCCTCGCTAACCATAGCTGGTTGATAAATTGGTAGTGGTTTTTTTACATTTAAAGCATTATAAATAATAGAAATAATAATAATGCATAATACAGAGAAGAAGACTCCAAATTTTTTGTAACGTTTAAAAAACGAAAGAAAAGACATAAAATTTTTTTTGAAACGCAAAGTTACGATACAAGCTAATTTTCCTAAACTTTTTTAACACAAATATGATAACCAAACCCACTGATTAATAAATCATTGTTAAAAATAAACCGATAAGAATTACAATTATTTTCTAAATGCCTTTAAAACATTACTTTTGTCAATCGAAATTTGAAAATACTGCATGGAATTTGTAATTAAAATATCCCAATTTTTACTAAGCTTATCGCTTTTAATTGTACTACACGAGTTAGGTCATTTTATACCAGCAAAACTTTTTAAAACAAAAGTTGAAAAGTTTTATCTCTTCTTTGACGTAAAATATTCACTTTTTAAAAAGAAAATAGGTGAAACCGTTTATGGTATTGGTTGGTTGCCACTTGGAGGTTATGTGAAAATAGCCGGAATGATAGATGAGAGTATGGATAAAGAGCAAATGGCTCAGCCACCACAACCATGGGAGTTTCGCTCTAAACCAGCTTGGCAACGTTTAATTATTATGTTAGGTGGTGTTACAGTTAATTTTATTTTGGCCTATGTGATTTTTGTATTTGTGTCATTTGTTTATGGTGATACAGATATTAAGATAGATAGTCTTAAAGGAGGATATTATATTGAAAACCCAGTACTAAAAGAAGCGGGTTTTAAAACTGGTGATAAAGTATTAGCTATTAACGATGAAAAATTAGAAAAGGATTCTGAAATAGGGCAGCACATCATTGGAGCAGAACAAATTACCATAGAACGAGATGGACAACAAAAAACTATAAATCTTCCTGAGAACTTTTTAGGTCAATTATCAGATGAAGGCAGTAAAAACTTGTTTAAATACCGTTACCCTTTTATTGTAGAATCTATACCAGACTCATCTGCTAATAAATCTGCCGATTTAATAAAAGGAGATGTTATTTTAAGTCTTAATGGTAAAAAACTAGAGTATTTTGACCTTTTTGAAAACGAATTAGAAAATTTGAAAGGACAAACCATCAATGCTGAAATATTAAGAGGAGATGAGGTGATTGAACGAAGTCTTACTGTTAATGATAAAGCTAAGCTTAATATTTTTAGACTTATTGATGCAAAAAGATTTACAGAGCTAGGTTATTACGATGTTATAAGAAGAGAATACTCATTTGGTGAAAGTTGGGCAGCTGGTGGAATTAAATTTAAATCAACAATAGTTAATTATTTCTCTCAGTTGAAAGCTATTTTTAATCCAAAAACTGGTGCCTATAAAGGACTAGGAGGATTTAAAGCTATTTATGATATATTTCCAGATTTTTGGAGTTGGGAAGCTTTTTGGAAGTTAACAGCGTTCTTATCAATAATGTTAGCTGTTTTAAACTTATTACCAATACCAGCTTTAGATGGTGGTCATGTTATGTTTTTACTATACGAAATGGTTTCAGGTCGTAAGCCAAGCGAGAAATTTTTAGAGCGAGCACAAGTCGTAGGATTCTTTATTTTAATAGCATTAGTATTGTTTGCAAACGGAAATGATATTTTTAAAGCTATAACGCGTTAAAAAAATAAGATTTATTATTGTTTAGATAAAAAAATGATTTATATTTGCGCTCGCTAAAGCGAAAAACATCTTCCTCTTTAGCTCAGTTGGTTAGAGCATCTGACTGTTAATCAGAGGGTCCTTGGTTCGAGCCCAAGAAGAGGAGCAAAAAAGTTCAACAGAAATGTTGGACTTTTTTTGTGGAATTTATTCAGAGATTAAATTGTCTAAATGTTTGTTTACATATGTTACTAAATAATGATAAAGTCTAAAAGTAAAAAAAAGCCATCTTAGATGGCTTTTTTTACTTTTAATGGTATTATAAATAAGTTAAGACTTATATTTTTTATTTAGTTCTTTTAACATCACTTCTGTCATTTTATCTAAATCAAACTGATGTTTCCAGTTCCAATCTTTACGAGCAATAGAGTCATCTATAGACGATGGCCAGCTATCTGCAATGGCTTGTCTAAAATCTGGCTTATATGCTATTGAAAAATCTGGTATGTGTTGTTTTATGCTTTCAAAAATAGTTTTAGGTGTAAAAGAAATGGCAGATAAATTATAAGAAGATCTAATACTTAGGTTTTCAGCAGGTGCTTCCATTAAATCTATAGTGGCTTTTATGGCATCATCCATAAACATCATTGGTAAACTGGTATCTTCAGATAAGAAACATTCATAGTTACCAGTTTTAATAGCTTCATGATAGATTTCTACTGCGTAATCCGTAGTACCACCACCTGGCATAGCTTTATGACTTATAATACCAGGATAACGAAGACTTCTTACATCTACATTATATTTTTTATGATAATATTCGCACCAACGTTCTCCTACCTGTTTTGTAATGCCATAAACAGTAGTTGGCTCGCATATAGTATGCTGTGGTGTGTTCTCTCTAGGTGTTGTTGGTCCGAAAACAGCAATACTGCTCGGCCAATATACTTTTTTTACTATACCATTTTTTGCTAAGTTAAGCACGTGGAATAGCGAATTCATATTAAGATCCCAGGCTTCCATCGGATATTTTTCTCCTGTTGCGCTTAATAAAGCTGCCATAAGATAGATGGTGTCTATATTGTTGTGCTCACAACAATCTTTTATAGCATTAAAATTTTTGGCATCAATAATCTCAAAAGGACCAGAATTAACTAGGTTTAAATTTCTAGTATTAATATCACTAGCTATAACATTATCTACTCCATGAATTTCTCTAAGTTTGGTAGTAAGCTCAGTGCCTATTTGTCCGCAGGCACCTATTATTAATATTTTTGAAGACATAGGGTTGTAATTAAAATATCCTCAAAAATAATAAGAATTTAGCTGTTCAAAAATTAAAATTCTTAAAAAAAGAAGCTTTTAATTAAAAAGTTGGCAATCTTTATTTTAGGATTATATTATAAACTCAAAGTAATAGTTTAAGTATCTTTACAGCAAATAAGCAATCGCATGAAAACAAGATTTTTTCTCATAAACTTATGTTTCCTTCTTTTAATCAATTGTGGAGATGATAAGGTTTTATCTGAAACTGAGAATGAAGAAAATTCGAATCAAAAAAGCGTTATTACTGCTAAAGCTATTGAGGGTTTTAAATACACCGATTATGTTTTAAGCCCACGAGGTAAAAAAGCTGTTGCTAATTGGGAAAAATATAATGAATTAGCCATACAGGTAGATTATCTTAAAAAAGCAGATTTGTCATTTTTTAATGGAGACAAAGAGCTTTTAAAAGTCTTTATAAATGAATTAAAAACTAAAATTCCAGATGCACTAAAAACTAATCCTATTGTATCTAGAACCGTAATTATAGAAACAACACTTTTTAAGCTTAATGAGAATTTAACACTTAATAATATTAAAGACCAACTTAAATTAGAGAGTGTAAAAGAGGTTTTAGTAGCTTTTTCTAATCTTAATTACCAGATAAACAAAAAACTAGAGCGTGATATTTATGAAAAGATTAAGTCTGAATATTAATAATCTATAATCTTAAAGTTTTGTTAAGTTGTAACAATTACTTTTATATTCGGTCTTATTACTAACTACATTTAATTCGAATTAACTAAAACCAAATTATGAGTACCAATCTTAATCGCGTTCTAGCGATATCAGGTTTGGCTTTCTTTACTATATTAGGTTGTAAAGAAGAAGCCAAGAAAGACACTGCCTCGGCAGAAGAGAAAATTCCAGGTATTATACTGGAAAATATGGATACAAGTGTAAGTCCAAAAGAAGATTTTTATAAATATGTCAATGGAAAATGGGTGGAAACTAATACCATACCAGATGATGAAACACGTTGGGGAGGCTTTGGTGTGCTACGTAAGTCTACAAGAGACGATGTGTTGGCCATTCTAAATACATCTAAAGAATTAGGGAAGTATAAAGATGGAACAGATCAGAAAAAAGCCTTATTAATTTTTGAATCTGAACTAGACACTGTAGCACGTAATAAAGCAGGTATTGAGCCTTTAAGACCTATTTTAGAAAAAATAGACGGCATAAAAACGCTTGCTGATATGCAAACGGCTTATGCTAAAGTTATTGGGCTTTCTGCGCCATTTGCTGGTCTTGGATCTGGTCCAGATTTAAACGATAGTAGTATGAATACCGCTTGGATTGGTCCAGGAGGAACAGGTTTGCAACGTGATTACTACTTAGATCAAGACGATAAATCAAAAGAAATTAGAGAAAAGTACAAAGCACACATTTCTCGTATGCTTCAGTTTATTGAGTATAGTAAAGCAGATGCAGATGCAGCAGCTGTTAAAATTATAGCGATGGAGACTAAGCTTCAAGAGCCTAGGTTAGATAAAGTTGCTGCTAGAGATGCACGTAATTACAATAATCCAAGGTCTATAGCACAAATTCAAGAGATGTGTCCTGCTATAGATTGGAATAAAATGATTTCAGATTTAGGTATTGAGAAACAATTAGATACAATTCTTGTAGCGCAACCTAAATATATGACAGCTCTAAATACATTTTTAAAAGAAACATCTATTGAAGATATTAAAACATTAATGGATTGGAGTACAATAGATAATGCAGCGGGATGGTTAACTACAGATATTGAAAAAGCTAACTGGGAGTTTTATGCAAAAGAGCTTAGTGGAGCTAAAAAACAACGTTCTGCAGAAGAACGTGCATTAGAAACTGTAACAGGTTCTGTTGGTGAAGCAATAGGTCAACTATATGTTGAAGCAAAGTTTCCTCCTGAAGCTAAAGCGAAAGCTGAAAAAATGATAGCTAATGTTGTAAAAGCATTTCAAAATAGAATACAAAAGTTAGATTGGATGACTGCTGAAACAAAAGCTAAAGCCATAGAAAAGTTAGATAAGTTTACAATAAAGATTGCATATCCAGATGAGTGGAGAGACTACTCAGAAATGATGGTAAAAGAAGGGAATTCTTATGCCGAAAATATGTTAGCTGTTGGGCATTGGGCTAATCAAGAAAACTTAGCAGACATTAATGAGCCAATAGATAAAAAAGAATGGGGAATGCCACCGCAAATGGTTAATGCTTATTATCACCCTATAAATAACGAGATTGTTTTTCCTGCAGCAATTTTGCAACCTCCTTTCTATAACTATACAGCTGATGATGCTGTAAATTATGGTGGTA
The DNA here is from genome assembly GCF_025210595.1 of Winogradskyella sp. GTDB lineage: Bacteria > Bacteroidota > Bacteroidia > Flavobacteriales > Flavobacteriaceae > Winogradskyella. The sequence continues at coordinate 11,780 of NZ_JAOARH010000064.1, read as the reverse complement.
TAGGTGCTGTGATTGGTCATGAAATTTCGCATGCGTTTGATGATTCTGGATCGCGTTTTGATGCTGATGGAAATTTAAAAAATTGGTGGACAGAAAAGGATCTGGAAGAGTTTACAAAACGTGGTAAGCAATTAGCAGATCAATATAGTGCTATAGAAGTTTTAGATAGTGTTTATGTTAATGGTCCTTATACACTTGGCGAAAACATTGGAGATTTAGGTGGTGTTCTTGGAGCTTATGATGGCTTACAATTACTTTTTGAAGAAGAAGGACGACCAGAAGATATTGACGGTTTTACAGCTGAGCAACGCTTCTTTATGTCTTGGGCAACTGTTTGGAGAACTTTAACAAGAGAAGATGCATTAAGACGATTAATAAAAACTGACACGCATTCTCCAGGAAAAGTTAGAGCAACACAACCATTAAAAAATGTTGATGCTTTTTATGAAGCATTTGATATTAAAGAAGGTGATGCTATGTATTTAGCGCCAGAAAATCGTGTAAGAATTTGGTAAAAAACAATTCAAACAAAAAATGCTGCCTAATTATAGGCAGCATTTTTTTTAAAGCTATGTTATTTAATAACAATTAGTTTTTATTTGCGGCAGCAGCAGCTTGTTGAGCTTTTTGGTTTTCTAATGCTTGTCTGCTTACTTTGGCTAAATTAAAATTAGGATCAATTGCAAGTGCATCATTCATCAATTTTATAGCTGCATCTATATTAGCAGTTTTGTTTTCTGAAAACGTAAGTAAACCTTTTAAACATAATAGAGCTGCTTTCATAGATGTTTCATAAGGTTGCTGGCTTTCGTAAAAAGCACGCTTCATATCATCTTTTACATTTGTTAAAGCATAATCAATATTAGATTTTGCTCCAGCAAGATCATTAACCTGAATTTTCATATCAGCCATTTCATATGCTAAATACACATTTGGATCTCTCTTAAATAAAACTTCAAAGTGCTCTAAAGCTAATTTTGGCTGATTTAAATTTTTAAGTGCTAAAGCTTTAACTTCTACATTCATATCAGAATCTGTAGCGTTTTTTTCAACACCAATGGTGTTAAGAGCTTGCATGTATTTGCCTTCAGAAAGATATAAATACGCTAAAGTATCTTGTCTTGCTATAGATGGTTCTAAAACATTTAGATGCGTCATTGCATTAATTATACCTTGTACATCACCTTGTTTCTTCATTTGCTTATAGTAAGCTTCATAGTGTGTTTTTAATTCTGAATTGGTTTGGGCAAAAACACCTACTGATAGTAGCATTGCAAATGCAATTGTAATCTGTTTCATTTTGAAAAAATTTAAAGGCTTAAAACTATGAAAATTACATCATATAGCCTTTAAAAACTATTAAATTCTAAAGGGCTTGCTTAAAAGTGTAATTTAAAAGATTCTCTAGTTGAGAACTTTCAATAGTTTTTCCTTTACTTATTTCATCATAATTAAACTCGGGTAATTCCAAATGATGTTGTTTACAATAATTAGTATAATATGCCTTTTTTTGTGGGTGTTTTGGGTTTACAGCATTTAGTGACACGTTATAAATTTCCTTTTTTAGAATTAATGATATAATGTTAATACAATCTTTTTTATGAATAAGATTTATAGGTGCATTAGGATTAGGTATATTTTTTTTACCAGAGAGATAATTTGCAGGATGTCTTTGTTCATCAAATAAACCTCCAAAGCGAAGAATAGTAGTGTTTAAATTTGATTTTTTTAGTAGCTCTTCTATTGCTATGAGTTGTTTTGCTGTGTTTGATGTTGCATTGGGTTGGGTTTTGCCATCAATTAAGGGGAAATTGTTTTTGTCTTTAAAAACAGAAGTAGAACTTATGTAAATAACATACTTTATATTATGTGCCTCAATGGCTTTTATTAAATGTTCTATTTCGACTACATGATTTTTGTTGGGATTTTTTCTTAGGCCAGGAGGTATGTTAATTATAGCGATATCACTACCAGAGAGTAAATCGTAATGATTACCAGCAATTCCTTTTTCATTTATTGTAATTAAAAAGCTTTCTATAGCTGATTGATTAAGAGTTTGTAGTTTGTTTTTTGAAGTTGTAGAGCCTTTAATTTTATAATCACTGGCAACCAAAAATTCAGCTAAAGGAAACCCTAACCAACCACATCCAATAATACTAATTTGCTTTTTCAAATTTTGGGAATAATTAGGTTATAAAAATACGTAACTATGACTAACTTTTTTTCATTTTGTTAACTGGTTAATTTTCAGTAACTTTAAAATAAACTCTAAAAATGATAACGTTATGGGAATAAAAAGTTTTCAAGGTTCGCGAAAGCATCAGCAAAATGTTAAGCCAACACCTGCGCTTAAAGTAAGAGATTATATGGCAACAAATCTTATAACGTTTAGACCTCATCAAACCGTGCAAGAGGTGGTGGAGTCTTTAATAAAATATAAGATTTCTGGCGGACCTGTAGTTAATGATAAGCAAGAATTAGTAGGTATAATTTCTGAAGGAGATTGTCTTAAACAGCTCAGCGAAAGTCGCTACTATAATATGCCTTTAGAGCATGATAATGTAGAGAAACGTATGGCAAAAGATGTTGAGACTATTGATGGTAACATGGATGTGTTTGATGCTGCCAACAAGTTTTTAAACTCTAAACGACGACGTTTTCCAATAGTTGAAAACGGAAAGTTGGTTGGGCAAATTAGTCAACAAGATATTTTAAAGGCAGCATTAGAGTTAAAAAGTGTAAATTGGAATAGTACAACCAAAGGCTAGTCATCACGCTTTACCAAAGCATAATAATCGCCTTCTAAAGGTAAGTACCCTTGATCGTAAACAAAATAATAAATAGTGCCAGCTTTGGTAGTGTAAATGCTTGTAAAGTAATTAAAATCAAAACCGTTTTCAATAAGTTTGGCTCTAGAGCATTTGGTTTTTTTATTAGGATTTAAGGCTTCTAATATCCTGTAGTTTTTTCTTAAGCGATTATTAGTATTTCTAATAAGGTTTTTAGAATCTTTATTTATTCTATTATTATGAGCATTTCTACAACCGTCACTACAGAATTTTTTGTCTATTCTGCCAATAATTCTGTCACCACACTCAGGACATGTTCTTTGTGTCATAATTTAATTTAGTATTGATATATATGCTGTCCAAGGGCCAACCTCAGTTTTATATTGTTTTGCCATAACTCTACTTATTTGAGCAATATGACCTAAATCGTGAGTTACCCAAGTAGATATTAATTGCGACAAGTTCACTTCTCCAAATTCTGGGTGTGTGCCTTTAAGCTGTAATTGAACTTTAGATAAATTAAGCTGTTTAACAATAGTGAGATTTTTATGTCTTAAAGTTGCAAACTCATTAAGTAATTGTGTTATTGTTTTGTCTTTAGAAGCTTCAAACTGAGCAAATCTATCAAAAGGCGCAAAAGTTTTGTTTTTAGAATTACTAAGAATGATTTTTAAACGTGGAACCCAATCTGTTTTTTCTCCATGAATTAAATGACCAACAATATCGTAAGGACTCCAAGTATTTTCACCTTCATTATTATGAATCCATTCATCAGATAAATTTCCTAAAAAAGAGTTTAAAGTTTTAGGTGTTTGTTCTAAAATCTCTAGAGCTTTAGTTGTATTGTACATCATAATACATACAAGTTACAAAACATTAGCTTACAAATGTTTACGATAGGTGTTGTTGTGTAACTTTTGTTACAAAAAGCAGTAATTAATGCGTTTACTTTACAACTGTATTTATTTACATTATGAAATATTAAGATTTGTTAGGGTATCTTAATGTTTTCCTCTAAATTAATAGCTAATAAAAAGCGCTTCTTTAAAGAAGCGCTTTTTTCTTTGCAACCAAATGGGTTTGCTTATGAGTTTGATGATATTTAAAATGGTTTCGATTGAATGATATAGCATGAAATCATTTTTATTATGAAACTGTTAGTGTTAGAGAATAGTGTTAATCTTGAACTAAGATACTAAGGATGCACTGAGCAATGTGGTACTTCTTATTCAATATAGGCAACGCTTTCTCCTATTTTATACCTTAATTGATTTTTTTTCAATTTAGGGGTTTCTTGAATTGTTCCTCCGTTCATAATAACTTTATAAGCTCCATAAACAATCACTTCTTTAGAAACTTTATCGATTATAATTTTATCAGCATTCTGAAATTCAAACACACTGGTTTTTAAATTTGCATTTCCGATAAGAGTAATGGTTTCTTTGTTAGAATTGATATTAACTAATTCATCTGCAGAATAGGTTAATTCATTTTCGTTTTTCACTTCTTCTTGTGCATAGCTATTTATTCCAAATACTAAAATTAAGCTTAGAGTAAGAAATATTTTTTTCATAATTCAATAATTTTTAATTCCTGTTTAGTTAATTTCATTATATATAATGTTCTCTTAAAGAGGGTTTTTATGGATTAAATTTATAACAATTTTTATTTGCTTGATTCAAATTTTTCAAAACTCTTTCCATTAAATTTATATGCACCATTTTTGTGAGTCCCAAGCCAAAGTTCTCCGTTGTTGTCGTTGTATATGCTAAATAAAGAGATTTGTTTGGATTTTTCTTGAATTGGATAATGTGTGATTTTGGCTCCGTCATATTTCCAAACTCCATCAAGATATGTCACAAACCATAAGTTATTATTCTTGTCTATTACGCTTGATAGATATTCATTTAAACTGCTGTCCTTTTTACCATCCAATTCACCAATGCTTTTATGTCTTGTGTAAAATTTATTGTTTTTTAATGTTGTGTTGTCATAAATACCATAACGATATTCAGTATTAAACCAAAAGTTACCATTTTTGTCCTCTAGGATTGAACGTACTCCGTTTGCACCTTCGTTACGGAATTCTGTAACATCTTCTTCTGTAATCCATTCAAATAATTTTCCATCGTATCGACACACTCCAACAGGATTAGTGCCAAACCAAATATTTCCTTTTTTGTCTTTATAAATGCTATAGACATCAAATGGATTGGATAAATTAGGTGGGTTAGGAAGTTGTAGTTCAAATAAAGTATTACCATCATAACGATATACTTTTCCTGTATTTCCATAAGAATATTTAAACCATATATCTGTGGGCTTAAGTTTCCAGTTTTCGCTTGGAACTGCCTTCAAAGTGGTAAATGTTTTTTCGTTAAACTTTGATATTTTAGATGTTGCGTTTGCACTAGAAAAATAAATGTTACCAAATTGATCTTCTTTTATTTCATCAATTCTGTTGTTTAGTAAACCGTGTTTTGTTGTGTAATTAACTAATTCTTTTCCATCATATTTATATATTCCTGTTTCCCAACTGCCAAACCAATAAACATTCTTCTTGTCTTGATAAATAACCATTATACTTTTACCAAGTTTTGTTACTTTATCTCCTTCTACAATGTTTTCTGCTTTAATCTTTTGTTTTGTGATTTGTCCGTTACAAGAGGTCAACAAAATTAATGTGCTGAAAAAAGCAATTATATTCAATTTTATACTCATCTACTTAAAGTTTGTACGGTTGTTATTTAAGTTGCAGCTAACGATTTTGTGTATGGTTAGTTGTGTGTTTTAGGAACTAATTAGTAAAGATTTTAGAAGTAGGCGAGAACGGAGATATTACTTACAACCATGTTCTAGCCAGTTATTTTTTTCCAATTCGTACGTTCTATCGGTACAATTGTCACTTTCATTAAAGAATTCACGAACAGGTGTCATAAACTTATCTAAAATTTTTACCGACCCAATATTAGCGATATTTACATCTGCTGTTACTTTTTCTACTTTCATTTGCTTAAAATAATAGTCTAGCATTCCTTTTGTTGTTTCTGTTCCGTATCCTTTTCTCCAATAATTTTTTCTAAAACGATATCCTAATTCTTTTTCGTCATCTTCATTTATTAAAAACAGAGCAAGTCCAATCAATTCAGTATTTCCTTTTTCATATATTCCACAAGCACACTTTTGGTTGTTTAAATCCCTTAAATGCAAATGCAGGCTTTTATTAAATATTTCTGTTATTTGATTTTCTGTAAATGGCGTTTGAGGTATAAGTTCTAAAACTTTAGGGTCAGTGAACAATTCAGCAAAGTGTTCCTTGTCTACACTTTTTAAGCGTCTAATTTCTAATCTTTCAGTTTCAAATATTTTCATTTTTCTATATGATCGATTTTAATTGGTTGTAATGGTTGGGCTATGGCTAGTTACGTAGGTTAGCACTTAACTTAGTAAATCATTTTTAATGTACTACATAAACTAATGACATCGAAGCTATAGTATCTTTATTTTTATCAAAGAAAAAGTGTTCATATCCAATCGAGCCTAATAATCCAGTTTGAAAATTAGTAGAACTTACGTAAAGAATTTGTTTCTTTTCGTGTTTATCATAAATAGAAAATGGAATATTCATTATTAAGTCCGATATGATATATTCATCACTGTTTTTAGACAGACTCCTATCAATTTCTTGATTATATTTTAATAATTCATCTTTACGTTTAGCGTAAACAAGATATGTCACATCTTTTTCGCTTTTTTTAATCTGCTCGTCAAAATGTTTAATTACATCTTTATAACAGAAAGAGTATTGGAATTCATATTGATTAAAAATAATTTTTTGTTCACACTCAATTTCCTTATTAAAATATTCTTTAGTGCTAACCCAAGCTCCAAAGTATCCATATCTACCTTTATCAGTATGATGAATTCCATGAACTTGTATTGTGTCATTTTTCGTAATTAATTTAACATCATTCTCATTTGAAAAATATTTAATTATATTTTTAAGAACAGGTTCGTTAATTCCATTTCTTGTTTTATAGTGAAACACCTTTGAATCATTAAAATATTCTATGTTTGTTTTGTGTTCACAACTAAAAAGAACGATCAAAATAAATATGTTAATCAGTTTTTTCATCAAATGTTTACCAACTCAGATGTGTCAAGTATCTATTATTAAGCTATAATAAAATTACGATAAAGCCCTTCAATAACAAAGCTTTATGTAATTATAAACGACTACAAATGTTTACAAATGAATTTAAATGTGTAGTTACCAACTAATTTTAGCAAACCATCTCATCTTTGCATTGTCGAAACATAAGAAATCGATTAGTATTAACTGTTTAACATTAAAAAATTATGAACGCATTAAAAAACAAAGTACAGTTGATTGGACATTTAGGAAACGATCCAGAAATCATTAATTTAGAAAGTGGTAAAACCTTGGCTAAATTTTCTATAGCAACAAACGAGAGCTATAAAAATGCTAAAGGTGAAAAAGTTACAGACACGCAATGGCATAGTATTGTAGCTTGGGGAAAAACAGCACAGATTGTAGAAAATTTTGTGTCTAAAGGTAAAGAAGTTGCTATAGAAGGAAAATTAACCACACGATCTTGGGAAGATAAAGACGGAATGAAACGTTACATCACCGAAGTGGTTTGCAATGAGCTCTTAATGCTCGGAAAATAATACATCACAAAAAAGAGTAGTCGTTACGAGACTACTCTTTTTTATAATGATAAAACTATAGTATAGTTTTAAAAATTTATAGCTGATATAAGTTTGGTTACTCAACAGTTAATGTATACTGTGGCGTATTGTTAAAGGGACAAAAATATTTATAAGTTCCTTTTTTTAAGGTTACCGATTTTGAAGATTCTGTCTTTCCATGCTTAACCATTTGCGACACATAGGCTTCTTTAATATGATTGTTAGCATCAGATCCGTCTTTGCCTGCTTCTATTAAAACCAAGCCTACTTCTGGTGCAGCATTATGGTTAGAGACTTCAAAAACATAAGTGCCTTCAGATAACGTTAAGCTTTTTTGAGTAAACTCACCTTTGGTTTGTTCTAAAGAAACGGTTTTTACATCGTTCTTTTTCATCGTTTTATCTTGAGCATGGCTTGATAATGTAAAGCTTAATGCAATTACTAATATTGAAATTAATTTTTTCATGATTTATAATTTTTAGGTTTTAATGTTTATTAATGATTATACAGTTTTTGTTTCTAATGGTTGAGCTACAGGAAAGTCAACAGGTATCTGAGTTGTACTATGAATGTAGTTAGATATTGTTTTGTCTCCAACTAAAGAAATAGTATCAATTAAGTTGCCTTTGTTGTAGCCAGCATTAAAAAAGTTTTCTAATACGTTCTTATCTGTGCGTCCTCTATTTTCTGTTATATTTTTAGCTAATTTGGCTAAAGCATCTAGCTTAGAATTTACAGAAGAATAACCTGCTCTTAATTCGAGGATTTGCTCATCCGTAAAACCATTCATCTTTCCTATTGCAGTATGCGCAGAAAGACAATAGATACAATCGTTAACTTGGCTTACAGCTAAATTTACTACCTCTTTTTCTTTTGCAGATAGTGATGTTTTTGCATTGGCAAAGTTTAAATAATTTTCTAATGCTGTATCACTGTGGGCATACGTTGCGTATAAATTTGGTACAAAGCCCAAACCTTTGTTTAGGTTATCGAAAATAACTTGGTTATTAGTACTTACTTCTTCTCTTGTTGGTACATTAAATATATTATTCATGTTTTTTTAGTTTTATGCTGTATTATTTCAGCGTTTATTATTATTTGTTTTGTTGATGCAAAGTTGATGTAAATTAGAGCTCAATAGAATGGTCATTATTCCTGTTTGCTTGTCATTTTTTCCTTAGTGACTAATGTGTGGTTTTTCAGTGTCACAATAAAAATCGTGCATTTGTTTATGTTCGCAGTGTGCCTCAGGTATTGTAGTGTTTACTTTGCGTTTTGGACTTTTTCTAAATATTTCAATAAGATTGAAAATAGATTTGTTTTTTAGTTTCATCTTTTGTTGTTTTAATATTACAATGCAAAGATGACATGGAATTCAGTTTTAAAGAATGGTGAATTTACCCAGAGACTTGTCAATTTTTCCTAACCATTGGGTTTAAGAGTTTTTTTAAACTCAGAAGGAGATAGAGATGTATGTTTTTTAAATAAACGACTAAGATGAGAAGCATCATCAAAACCAACTTCGTAAGCAATTTCTTTTGCAGATTTGTCTGTATAGGTTAACAAGCGCTTGGTCTCTAAAACGATACGTTGATGAATTATTTGTAGAGGGCTTCTGTTGAGTTTAGCAAAATTATTAGATAAGGTTTTAGGCGATTTAAATAATTTTTCTGCATAGAAAGACACACTATGTTCTTGCTTAAAATGCTGTTCTACAAGAAAGTTAAAAGATCTTAGTAAATCTATTTTAGAACTTTTTGGAGTATCAATAACACCTTCTTTAGCTTTTAAAAGACGCGTACTTTTAATAATGAATCTTGCCATGAGCATACGTAACATTTCTGCCTGTATGTTATCTTTTGTTTCTAATTCATCTATAAAAACTTCATGTAGGGTTTTATATTTATGCTGTTCTTTATTGTCTAAACTTATAATAGGAATGTTTGTGTTTCCAAAGAATAATATACCAGCACAACTTACTTCTTGGTCATGATCTTTAATGCAATAAAACTCTCTATTAAATTGATATACTATAGCATCATTTCCGTTTACATATTGTAAGTATTGTATAGGCGTTAATGCAAGGATATGATTAGGTGGTAGTGTTATAGGAACACTATCTACAATTAATTTAATAGCTTGTGTGTTTGCCCAAATAAAAGTGTAAAGATTAACTTGTTGTGGTTTGTGAAAGAGATTTAAATCTTCACTATTGCCAATTTTAAAAAGCGCTCCTGTAGAAAATTCTTTAAATTCATGAATCATATTTATGTAAGTCTACATACATTACAAAACATTACATTAAAAGAGTTTTTTAAGCCACTTTCTTTAATAAATCAAAGCATGGACATTTTTTGCAGCGTTTGTTTTCTGCCTTTTTATATTTCTTGCAGCATTTAGATTTCACTTTTCCTAAAGCTTCAAAGCTCGAGGTTTCAAGAACTTTAATGCGTTCTTTTTTTAGTTTTTTATCTTTCTTCTTTTTGCCCATCTATTAGTTCTCCTAAAATGGAAATTTCTAAATTGAGCTGCAAAAATAACTATTTTAATTTATTCTAAATAAGATTTAACATTTTAAGCATAAAAAAACTGGTGAAGGTTATTGCACCAACACCAGTTAAACTTTTAAATAATAAGTGTTTACTGTTGCGCAGAGATATCTGCCGCAGAAGTTACCGTAAGTTGTTGTATGTCTCTATCAAATAAATATAAACCACCTTTATCGTCGCCAATTAGGTTGATTTTGTCTAAGATGGTGCGTGCTACGGCTTCTTCTTCAATTTGCTCAGCAACATACCATTGTAAGAAATTGTGAGTAGCATAATCGCGCTCTTCAAGAGAAATATGTACGAGTTCATTAATACTTTCAGACACAAAAATTTCGTGTTTAAGTAAGGTTTCAAACATTTCTTGAAAGGATTTGTAGCTGCCTTCAGGAGCTTTTAAATCTGTAATTTTTGCGTGTCCACCACGTTCATTTACAAACTTTACTAACTTAAGCATATGTTCACGCTCTTCATCAGATTGGTCATACATAAAGTTAGAAATGCCTTCTAGACCTTGTACTTCTGCCCAAACAGCCATTGCTAAATACACTTGAGATGATTCTGCCTCTATTCTAATTTGCTTATTTAAAGCATCTTCTATATTCTTTTTTAACATAAGTTCTATCTTTTTTACAAAAATAACGACTATAACCTTAATTTCTAGTTAATTGTTTTGTGTCTTATTAATTCAGATTTATTCTAATTTGATTTAGAGGTTTTAGACTCATAATTGCACATAGCAGTTTTTAATTTTTTATGTATGCGTTCTCTAAGTTTCACTGGTTTTAAGACTTCTATACTATCTCCAAATCCTAAAATGAGGCGTTCTAATTCAAAATTAACCTGAACAAAGATATTAAAAACAACACCATCTTCGGTTTGTTTAATAAGGCGTTGAGAGGCATGAAATGGTTTTGTAATAACATAAGGTGCATTATGCTTATCTATCCAAAACTCTATGCGTTGAGGTTTAGAATTAGACACCGTAACTCCAACGACATCTTTATAATAATTATCTCCATCAATATTATGGTCAATATAATCTGTAGTATTTACTTCAGCAATCTTAGACATTCTATCTAATGCCAAAGTGATGTACTTGCCTTTATGAGAAGCGAGTAAAAACCAACGGTTATTAAATTCTTTTAATAATTGCGGATGCACAGTTATTGTGCTAGCTTGTCTAGCTCTAAACGATTGATATTCTATTTCTATTACTTTTTTATTCTGAATAGCAGCATAGATGGCATCAATATATTCTAAGCCTTTGAGTTGTTCATTTTTATCTAAATGTATAATGGCGCGTTTATCTTTTTGAGACGAATACACTGAATCTTCTAATCGCTGTAAAACACCATCCATTTCTTTAAACAAGGAAAAATCTTTAAACTGACGTAAGACTTGTATGGCTTCGTTCATTACTTTAACGTCCTTGTCAGTCAGAGGAATATTAACAATGCTGTAGTCTGCATCATCATATTTGTAGTACTTTCTGTCGTAAACCACAATAGGTGCATTGTAGCCTAACTTGTCGCTACGCATCATTTGTATATCGAGTTGTATAGTACGTTTACTTACATCGACGTCTTTACCTTCGTATTCATAAAGTGCATCAGAACAAGCTTCAATTAAATCATTCAATGTCCATTGTCTGTAATTATTTTGAAGACATTTATCTATGGTTTTATAACGGATTAGTGCGTTTTTGTTGATTGGCATTTTAAGAATTTTT
>NZ_JAOARH010000063.1 GCF_025210595.1 Winogradskyella sp. | reverse complement strand
CCTAAGAGTGTTACTCCATCTGGAATTGTAATACTTGTAAGTGAATTACCCTGAAAAGCACCTGTATTAATACTTGTAACACTATTTGGTATTATAACACTAGTTAATCCGTTATTTAAAAAAGCTAAAATCCCAATGCTTGTAACATTGTATGTGATACCATCATTAGGATTATCAACTGTTGAAGGTATATCTATATCTGTTCCTCCAGAAATATAGTCTTTTACGGCAACTTCTGTGGCAGATATGATATCGTACTCTAAAGTATTGTTGTTATTGTCTAGTTCATAAAATGTTTGCGCATATCCTAGTATAGATATACAAAATGCTAATAAAACGAGTAATTGTTTCTTCATAATAATAAGATTTAAATTAATAGGTAAATTTGATGTGATTAATAGTCCATGTCTATAAGCTCACCATTTAGCTTATAATAAAACTGAAATGATGTGCCGCCATGTTCTGGTTTTAGTATAATGGCATATTGTGCTTGGGAAGCATTGCCATTGTTTGGAAAATTTAATGCTGCAATACTTAAGGTTGGGTTTTTAAGACCTTTATCATCTTTAAGCTTTTGAGAAGCTTGCTCTACTAAGCTTCCTAATTTACTTAGACTTACTGTGTTCCCTAATTGAAACATATAATCAGCTGCTTTTGTACCTTGAGGCACTTCAATAGTAATATCCGAGTTTTGTTGCCAATTATCTTGAGTTAAATTCCATTGTCCCATTTTTAAAGACTCTGGATTTTCTGTAACAGTTACTCCAATTATATTACCTATAGATTCACTGTAAGTAATACTTAGGTCGGTGTAATAAGCATTATCACCAAACTTGTCTTTTAGTGCATTTTCAATGGTGGCAAAGCCTTGTTCTGTAGCAGGTTGATTACTAGTTGAGTTTCCGCAAGATGTTATAAATTGTAAAACAATTGTAACAAGAACAAATGCTCTTAATTGTGGTAGTTTTGAGGTCATAATTTCATTCTATTTTATATTAATAGAATAAATGTATGATGCATTAGCGAGGAAAGAAATAGCGAAAATATTTATGACATACACCAATCCATAAGCGTAATACTTTAAAAGATATTTGAAAATGGAGGTTAGAAATTAGAATTGAGATATGAGATGTTATACTTTATAAAAAACATCATTCCACTTTTCTATTTAAAAACGCAGAAACAAACTGTTCTTTTTTACGAGAAGATACTGGAATTTTTTTTCCGTTTTTTAAATAAATGATACCAGACTTATCATACTTATCTATGAATTTTAAGTTGACCATAAACGATTGATGCGGACGTACAAAATTTGCAGCATTAAGCTGTTCTTCAAAAGTTTTTAATGTTTTTGAAACTACATGCTTTTTACCATCACTACAATAAAACGTGGTATAACCTTTATCAGATTCGCAATACATTAATTCTTCTAAATCAACCACCTGAAAACTATCATGTAACGATAAAATTAGCTTATCATTTTGTTTATTCCATACCTGTTTAGCAACATTAATTTGTTCTTTTTGCGCTGTGATTGGTAATTGTTTCACTTTATCTAATGCAGTAACCAACTCGTCAATATCAACAGGTTTTAGAAGGTAATCTACTGCTCCCATTTTTAATGCTTGTAGGGCGTATTCTTCATAAGCAGTAATGAATATCACTTTAAAGTTTAAATGTTCGGTTTGTTCTAAAAATTCAAAAGCATTACCATCAGTTAAATTAATATCTAGAAAAATAAGTTCTGGTTTGCAAGCGTTAGCAACAATAATAGCTTCTTTTACAGACTCGCATTCACCAACAACTTGCACGTCTGTTTCAATTAACTCTAATAAATTAAGCAAACCCTTTCTTATATAGGCCTTATCTTCAACAATTAATGATTGCATTATACCACTTCTTTTTTATAAGGAATTACCAAAGTAACTATGGTGCCTTGTTCGTTGTATTTATTTCTATCCTCAATTACTACAGATCCTTTTATATTAAAATCTTTAGACAACATTTTTAATCGCTCTGAGGTTATGGTTGTGGCCAATGACTTTTTGTCTTTTCGTTGGTTGCCATTTGGCACATCTATACCAATACCATTATCTGTAATGGTACATATTAAATCATTCTTTAAATAGTTAAGCTGAATGTCAATCTTTCTATTTTCTTTTTGATTTTTAAAAGCGTGCTCAATGGCATTTTCAACAAAAGGTTGAATAAGCATTGGTGGTATTTTAAACAAGGGCTCATCAATAGCTTTATCTACCAAAATAGTATAATCGTAAGATGTATTGTCTTCCAAATTTTGAAGTTCTAAATAGTTATTTACTGCTTCTAATTCCTGGTTAAGAGGCACTAATTTATCTCTAGAATTTTCTAAGGTAATTCGTAACAATTTTGAAAATTTCGACAAATAAAACACTGATTTTTTGTCTTCTTTATTCAGTATCATGCCCTGTAAAACAGATAGTGAATTAAAAATAAAGTGAGGTGTCATTTGAGACCGCAATAGTTTTTGCTCTATGGCTATGTTTTGGGTCTTGGTTTTTTCATTTCTCAATTTTAAAAAGAAAATGATACTACCTAAAATTATGGCTGTTGCTAAAAATCCTATAACGCCTAAAAACAAATTACGCTGAGATTTTTCTAAATCTTGAGAAGTAGTAAGCACTTTTTTTGTCAGCTTTAACTCATTAATATTCAAAGAATCTATTTGCTGTTTGTATTTGTACTCATATTCTAATTGAGTAATTTTTTCGATATTTTCTTCATTAAAAATACTATCGCTTAGTATTTTGAATTGCTCATAACTTTCTAATGCTTTTTTATAGTTGTTAGTTTTTTTGTAGATTCTAGAAAGCAACAAATGTGCATTTTTTTTATGTCTTAAAAATTCATACTCATCTGATAGTTGTGCTAATTTTTTGGCATTAATTAATGCTAAATCATAATTCTTTATACCATAATAAGTATCTGCCATACCATGGTATGAATCTAATAAATCAAACGGTTGATTAATTTCTAATGTTATTGTATTTGCCTCCTTAAAATATCGTAAAGCCTTATCATATTTTTTCATTTCAAAGTATGTAAAGCCTAAGCCATTTAGACCTGTAGCTAAATTAATGTCATCACCAATTTCTCTACTAATGGCAATAGACTCCTTAAAAAATGTAATCGCAATATCAAATTTATAATCATCATAATAAATTCCTGCTATGTTGTTTTTTAAACCAGTAATGTTCTTTTTGTTGTGATGAGCAGCATTTATTGCTAATGCTTTATTATAGAAGTTTAATGCTTTGTTATTTAGGTTTTGCATTCTGTACAGATTCCCTGTATTTATAAACGATTGAAATATGCCTATAGAGTCATTAGCTTTTTTAGCAACTTCTAAAGACTCATTGTAATACTTCAATGACAACGGATAATTACCTTGCCTGTAATATATACTACCTATTGAATTAAGACAATTAAGTATCCCATGAGAATCATTATTTTTTTGGTGTATTACCAATGCCTTTTCAAAATTCTCAAGAGCTTTTTGATATTCTCCTGTATGCGAATAAATATTTCCAATATTTAATAATAATGCATCGTTATCTTTTTTACCAAACTTCTCTTCTAAACTTAATGCTTCATTATAATACTCTAGAGCTAGATTATTATCTCCCTTATAATAATATAAAATACCAAAAACATTATTACATTTTGCGATGCCTTTTATGTCATTAATAGATTTATACGTTTGCTTTGCTTTTTCGAGGTTTTCTATGGCTACATTAAAGTTGGCCTGTTCCATGTAAATAGCGCCTTTTAAATAAAAACTTCGAGCTTTACCCTTTATAAATCTTATTTCATCTGCAAGTTTTGCTGCTTGCTCAACATATTCTACAGCTTTTGGTGGATTATTTCTGTAATGTTGATAAGCTAACTGATTAAGAATTATAACACGGACTGTATCTTTTTGTTTATGATTTTGCAACTCTATATTAAGGCTATCGATTTTAGAATTTTGCGCTAACATACTAATTGGCAACAACAAAAAACAGATTAAAAAAACAGTAGTGAAGTAGACCTTTTTCATGAGCTCAATAGCAGATTTAAAATATATGCAGTAATATACTCTTCTAGGAAGAGCATACAGATATAATTTTAGCTAAGTAATGATTTTATTACAAGCTTAATATAGCATTAATATTTAATAATCTGTTAAAGTAATTATTTAATGTTTACTGTAACATATAGAATATTTTTTTGAAGATTTTCAAGAAATAAGTGTAGTGATTAACTTAATATTCGTGAAGAAATCTAAATAACTATTTACTAAAAGCACATAGACTATGCTTTGTTATGCTTATTACTCAATATATGTTGTAGAATAAAATAATGATTTAAAAACGTAAAATAAATATGAGCTTAAGACACTACTTCGCCATATAAATCAAAATCTTCAGCTTCAATAATCTTAACCGTTGTAAATTCACCTGTTTTTAGGTAAACTTTTGTTGCATCAATAAGTACTTCGTTATCTACATCTGGTGAATCAAACTCAGTACGACCTACAAAATAATTGCCTTCTTTACGATCTATAACCACTTTAAATTCCTGCCCTATTTTAGCTTGATTTAATTCCCAAGAAATTTGAGATTGTAGCTCCATAATTTCATTAGCACGTTGCATTTTTACTTCTTCTGGTACATCGTCTTCTAAGTTATAGGCATGTGTGCTTTCTTCGTGAGAATAGGTAAAACATCCTAAACGCTCAAAACGCATATCTTTTACCCATTGCTTTAAAGTTTGAAAATCCTCTTCGGTTTCTCCTGGATAACCAACAATAAGTGTTGTTCTTATTGTCATTTCTGGTACTTTAACTCTAAAATCTTGAATTAGTTTAGTGGTTTTTTCTTTTGTTGTACCACGACGCATACTTTTTAAAATAGTATCTGAAACATGCTGCAACGGAATATCTAAATAGTTACAAACCTTTGTCTCTCTTTTCATAATATCTAAGACATCCATCGGAAAACCTGTAGGAAAGGCATAATGTAAACGAATCCACTCTATACCTTCTACCTTAACTAGGTTTTCTAACAATTCTGCAAGATTTCGCTTTTTATACAAATCTAATCCGTAGTAAGTTAGATCTTGAGCAATAAGGATAAGCTCTTTTACACCATTAGCGGCTAATTTCTCAGCTTCAACTACTAAGTCTTCAATAGGTGTACTTTTATGCTTACCTCTCATTAAGGGAATGGCACAAAAACTACAAGGTCTATCACAACCTTCAGCAATCTTTAAATAAGCATAGTTTTTGGGAGTTGTGGTTAAACGCTCTCCAATAAGCTCATGTTTATAGTCAGCACCTAATGCTTTTAATAAATGAGGTAATTCAGTTGTACCAAAATACTGATCTACATTTGGTATTTCCTTTTCTAAATCTGGCTTATAACGCTCGCTTAAACATCCTGTAACAAACACTTTATCTACATCTCCCTCTTCTTTTTTGTTCATATAATGCAAAATAGTATTTACGCTTTCTTCTTTTGCATTATTAATAAAACCACATGTGTTAATAACAACTATATTCCCCTCTTGTTCATGCACTACATCTTTTCCACTCGCCTTTAATTGTCCCATTAACACCTCACTATCGTAAACATTTTTACTACAGCCTAGGGTAACCACATTTATTTTATTTTTCTTAAGCGTCTTCGTTCTCATGCCTTTTTATAAAATCAGACGGCAAAGATAGGGAATGATTTTGGGTTTTGAATTTAACTAATTATAATCTTTTGGTGCAACTCTAGCTCTTGAAGCACCTTCAAAAATAAAAGCCCATTTTAGCAAGTTTTTTTCTTGTAAGCGTTTTGCAATAAATGTTAATCCCTTGGGTTCACCTTTATTTGCATAACCCATAGGAACTGTTATGGCTGGATACTCTGCTACTGCAGCAAATGCAGCATGGTAATTATTTATAGAAAGAAAGCCATCAAGATTATGCGCTTTCATCGGAATATCAAAATACTGCTTTCCATTTGCTTTTAGATTGTTTTTAACACGCTCTAAATAGTCAGAATTACCGTTATCTTCTACAATACCTTTGAATAAGTTTTGCCCATAAGGCATTGTTTTTAAAGAATCTTTTAAATTGAAAGTCATCACATCAGAAACTGTTCTTAACGATATATTCTTACTAGCATAATTTTCCATGTAAACAGGTAAATCTCTTTTCATATCGAGATTGAGTAATTTAATAAAATTTGGAAGTTCAACTTGTTCTTCCTCAATCTCAACAATTTCTGCTCCTTGTTGCTTTAAAATATTAAGCGCCTTTACAAATAAAGTATCTTCTAACAAACGTTTAGGTGCTCCAAAACGTTTATTTTGCAAGTTATATTTAACATTTGGATTTATTAAATAGTTAGCATCTTGTACGTTAATATATTTAGACTTAAAATCTGTTTTGTCGTATCCGTAAATTGCACTTAATACAATCGCATTATCTATAACAAATCTAGTAATTGGTCCTGCAGTATCTAAGGTTGAAGAAATAGGTACTATTCCGCTACGACTTACTAAGCCAATTGTTGGCTTTAAACCTACTACCGAATTCTGACTTGAAGGAGACAAAATAGAACCTGCTGTTTCGCTACCTATAGCTGCAACACAAAAATTTGCTGCTACTGCTACTGCACTTCCAGAACTTGAGCCTCCTGTATCAATAATTCGCCTGCCATACGGATTTAAAGTTTGCCCTCCAATAGCAGAATAACCACTTGGGCAGTCACCACAAAAGAAATAAGCCCATTCACTCAAATTAGCTTTACCAAGTATTAATGCGCCTTTAGATTTCAGTTGCTTTACCATAAAAGCATCCTCTGTAATGTTATCTTTTAAAGCCACTGCGCCAGCTGTGGTTGCCATACCAGAAGTATTAATATTATCTTTTAGAAGAATTGGCATTCCAAAAACAGGATGCTTTTCCATCCTATTTCTAAAATCTAGATCACTTTGTTTTGCTTCTTTAATTACATTAGGATTGATTGAAATCACTGAATTCAATGAAAAGTCATTTTCTCTATCAAATTTTCTGATACGATATAAATAAAACTTAGTTAGCTCTTCATAAGTAAACTTACCCTCTATTCTATAAGCTTGAAGTTGATGAATGCCCTTTTCTAAAATAAAAGGCTTTAAACGCAAATAATCTGCTTCTGTAAAAACTTCCATCTGAGGATTAATCTCAGCCCAGATTTTTTCTTTTGTTATGTGATTTGAGTCTAAAACTTTAAATTCTCTAAAGTCTTTAGTAGAAATAGCGCTTAAATCAGAACTCTCATTAGACGATATAGTTTCAATGGTTTCAGATTTAGAAATTGGTTCTCTTGCCTCTCGTGTTTTTGGGTCTTTACAGGAGACAATAAAAGTAAACACAAGAAAACATAGAATATATCTCATAGCTAGTATTTTTTTATAAAAATACAAAAAAGACCTCACAGGTTTTTTGAAACCTATGAGGTCTATATTCGTATTAATTTAATCTATAAGATGCTGAAACAAATTCAGCATGACAAACATAGTTTTGTTACTTAAAAAACGAGTCTACAAACTCATATTTATTAAAGACTTGCAAATCTTCAATACCTTCTCCTACTCCTATATATTTTACAGGAATTTTAAATTGATCGCTTATACCAATTACCACACCACCTTTAGCTGTTCCGTCTAATTTGGTTACTGCTAATGAAGTTACTTCTGTTGCAGCCGTAAATTGCTTCGCTTGCTCAAAAGCATTTTGTCCTGTTGAACCATCTAAAACTAACAATACATCATGTGGAGCATCTCCAACGACCTTTTGCATGACACGTTTTACCTTAGATAACTCATTCATAAGATTGACTTTATTATGCAAACGACCTGCAGTATCAATAATAATAACGTCTGCCTCTTGGTTAACACCAGATTGCAAAGCATCAAACGCTACAGAAGCAGGATCTGAACCCATTTCTTGTTTTATCATTGGCACATCTACTCTATCTGCCCAAACTTGTAATTGATCTATAGCAGCTGCTCTAAAGGTATCTGCAGCACCAAGCACAACCTTTAAGCCTTTCTTCTTAAACTGATAAGCTAACTTTCCTATGGTTGTTGTTTTACCTACTCCATTAACACCAACGACCATAAGCACATAAGGTGTCTTTTTACCATTATCTTGTTTTGGCAATTCTGGAATAGTATAATCTGTTTCTTCACCTATATTGGTTTCAGATAATAAACCTGCTATTTCTTCTCTAAGGATTCTGTTTAACTCAGAAGTGCCAAGATATTTATCTTTTGCAACACGTTCTTCAATACGTTCTATAACCTTAAGTGTTGTATTAACACCAACATCACTGGTTACCAAAACCTCTTCGAGGTTATCTAAAACATCATCATCTACTTTAGATTTTCCTGCAACTGCTTTGTTTAATTTGGTAAAAAATGAGGTTTTAGACTTTTCTAGTCCTTTATCTAAGGTTTGTTTCTTCTCTGAAGAAAATATTTTTTTAAAAAAACTCATAGTAAAATGTAATCGTTTTTTGTTTAATTATTATACGCTGCGTTATAGAATGTTGTTTTACTAAAACCCTTTTTGTCATTGGGAGTTATTAAATAACATAAGTAGAAACGCTTAAAACTTAAAGCAACAATCTTGCCTTTAATAACAAACTGCAAAGTTGTCAGATTTTCCCAAATATAATTTAATATTTTTTAGTATATCTGTAAGAAATTCTACTGCAACAAATAGTATTCATTGCACATTAAGCTGTTGCCTCACAAGCTTTAAATCAAAACATAACAAAAAAAAACTGCTTTCTAATGAAAGCAGTTTATAAAGTCTACATGTATATGCAGATTATTTTTTATTTAAAAAGTCATTGACAAATTCTGGTGCCATTACTGATTCTACAAACATGTAAGCTCCAGTTTTTGGAGATTTCACCATTTTTATAGCTTTTGTCAATCTTTTTGATCCTGTCTGTAAAGACGCTACTGATTTCTTTGCCATGATTTATTTATTTTATCTCTTTATGTACTGTCATACGCTTAAGGATAGGATTAAATTTCTTAATCTCCATACGGTCTGGCGTATTCTTTTTGTTCTTTGTTGTAATATACCTAGAAGTTCCTGGCTTACCAGAAGCTTTGTGCTCTGTGCACTCTAAGATAACTTGTATTCTATTTCCTTTCTTTGCCATAATATTGCCCGCGTAAGTGGGTATCTTTTATATTATTTGTAAAATCCTTTTGCTCTAGCTTCTTTTAATGCTGCTGAAATACCAATTTTATTAATAGTCTTTAATGCAGCTGTAGAAACTTTTAACGTTACCCACTTATCTTCCTCAGGAATATAAAAACGCTTCTTAATTAGGTTTGCGTTAAACTTGCGTTTTGTTTTATTCATTGCGTGAGAAACATTGTTTCCTACCATCGCTTTTTTCCCAGTAAGTTCACAAACTCTTGACATTGTATTCTTTCTTTAGTGTGTTTATTTTTCTGCTTATTTACAAACCCTAATCCATAGGATATTTTTAAACAGGGTGCAAATTTAGTAAAACTTTGAGGTTTAGCAAAATCAATTTATGACTTTTTCGAAATTTCTTTTTGAAGCATTTCAAAAACCTTGTTGGTTGCTCTTATAATTACTTTATCGCGATGGTTTCCAAAATTAAAAACTTCAGAATATACTTGACTTTCTGTTGCAATTGCAATACAAACTGTTCCTACCTCAGCATCAGAGTCTCCTTTAGAAGGTCCTGCATTTCCTGTAGTGCTAACTCCAAAATCGGAATTAAACAACTTACGAACATTCATTGCCATAGCTTCTGCTACTTGTTTACTCACTACAGAATAAACATCTATCGTTTTGGCAGAAACATCTAAAATATTAACCTTAGATTCTGTTGCATAACTCACCATACCGCCTTTAAAATATTTTGAGGCGCCTGCATTAGTTGTAATTGCTTTTGCTATTTGCCCACCTGTACAGCTTTCAGCTACAGAAACGGTTTTTCCTAAAGCGGTTAATTGTTTACCAATAATAGCTTCTAAAGATGTTTCTTCTTCAAAACCAACAAATATATCTTCTATTTGAGGTAGTAATAATCCTATTTGCTTTTCAAGCTCTGTCTCTAGTAATGACTTATCTAAAGTTTTACCAGATAAACGCAAGCGTACTTTTCCTAAATTTGGCAAATAAGCGAGTTTAATAAAATCTGGCAATGCATCTTCCCAGCCTTCTATTCGATTTGCTATGGCACTTTCGCCTAAACCGTAAGTCAATAAGGTTTTATGCTTTATATAAGGAAAATTGAATTGCGAACGTAATGCAGGTATAACTTCATTTTTAATTAAAGCTTTCATTTCATAAGGCACTCCTGGAAGCGAAACAAACAACTTTCCGTTCTTCTCTAACCACATACCTGGTGCAGTACCCAAACGATTCATTAATACTCTTGCTTTTGAAGGGACTAATGCTTGTTGCCTATTTAAATCTGATATGGGAGTTGAAATATATTTTGAAAAAAGAGCTTCTACATTAGCTAAGACCTCTTTGTTTTCTATTAGAGAATCATTAAAATATTCGCAAATGGTAAGCTTTGTAATATCGTCTTTTGTGGGCCCTAATCCACCTGTAATTATGACAATATCCGCATTTTCTTCCGCTTCTTTTAAAGCTTTTAAAATATGTATTTTATCATCTTGAACAGACGTAATCTGATAAACCGAAACACCTATCTTATTGAATTCCTTTGCTAAAAACGCTGAATTGGTATCAACAATCTGGCCTATGAGGATTTCATCACCGATTGTTATAATCTCTGCTTGCATTTATAATCCGAAATCGGCTTTTATTTCGTTGGTTGCATTTTCTACTGCAGTTAACACTTTTTGAAGCTGAACATCTACATTTTTATCTCGCTGCTCAAACTTTCCCCAATCCTGTACTTCTATTAGCTCATCATAAACACCCAAATCAAATAATTCTATTGTAGGTTTCATTTTGTGAGCTGCCTGATAAGTTTCATAAAAATCACCTTCTGGTACTGATTTTCTTAAACGTTCTGCATCTCCTGGAACTTCTTCTATAAAAGCTGCTGCTAGTGCCATAACGAAATCTTCGTCGTTATCTGCCATTTCTCGTACACGATCTAATTTATAATGTTCTGCCATTTATTTAATTTTAATTGAAAACATTTCTTCGTCCTCAATATATCCTTTTAATATATCGTTTGCAAAAACCTTACCAACTCCTGCTGGTGTGCCTGTAAAGATAACATCTCCAATTTTTAAAGTAAAATATTTTGAGACATATTCTATAAGTTCATCAATTTTCCATAACATAAGCTTTGTGTTCCCAGATTGTACAACTTCATCGTTTTGTTTTAAGCTAAAATTTATAGTATTTATATCTTGAAACTGTGTCTTAGGCAACCACTTTCCTATAACCGCAGCACCATCAAAAGCTTTTGCTTTTTCCCAAGGTAATCCTTTAGATTTTAGCTTTGCTTGAAGATCGCGTGCTGTAAAATCTATGCCAAGACTAACTTCATCATAATATTTATGTGCAAATTTCTTATCAATGTATTTTCCTACTTTTTTAATTTTCACCAAAACCTCAACTTCATGATGAATCTCGTTAGAAAATTCTGGAATAAAAAAAGGCATTTTTTTCAGAAGAATGGACGTATCTGGTTTTAAAAACACAACGGGATCAGTTGGTTTTTCGTTTTCTAATTCGTTAATGTGGTCTGTGTAATTACGACCTATACAAATGAGTTTCATATAAATTAGATGCTTAGACTTCTTAGATTAGTTAGACAAAGTTAAGGATATTGCTGGAACAAATGTTTTGTTCTTTTCAGGATGAGTTAGTTTATGTTTCCACCATTTACCATTTCCATAATGAACTAATAAAAACTTATTTGGTTCACTTAAAAATGCTTTAAAACTTGGCACATAACCCGTTTCCTTTTTAATCTTCGATTTTTCTCCATTCACATCAATCATTGTATAGGTTCTCTCTATTTCATTAAATGGTATTGCTAAACCTTCAAGAACCACAAAAATTCCGTTTTCAGGAAAATCTATATCATATTTTGAAATATCTACCTCTACTACCTTTTGTTTTTTTGATGCTGTAACAATTATTCCTTCCTTAATTAAATCTTGCAGAGGCAATGAATCCTGAGAAATAGATAATAATCTAACTCTAAATTTTGAGGCCTTTCTTTTAAAGCCTAGACCTTTACTTAACAATATTGTTATTTTGTTAATATATGCCGTTTGCAAGTAAGTGCTATCAAATGGAAAATAAAGACCAATCTGCCATGGTTTCTTTCCCATACCAAAACCTCCATATAAGTCTTTTTTAGAAAAGGGCTTCACTCTCAAAAACTCTTCTTCAAACTTATTAGAAACAACAACTTCATCAAGTTCTTCAGCTACAGGATTTAAAAACACCGCTTTCAATTTCACAAAAGAGCTAACTGTTAACGTAGTATCCTTATAACCTAGGGATGAAATATGAACTTTTTTATCTAAGTCCTGACTATTTATAGTTAGCTTATAACTTCCATCATCGTCACTAGATGTTCCTGTTTGAGTTTCTAGAATAGAAATATTGACATATGGTATTACCTTGTCAGTTTCTTTGTCTAAAACAAAGCCCTTTGCTGTTTGCTCTTGTGAAAACAAAAAAAATGAAAATAAGTATACTAAAAGTCTCATGCTACAAATAGATTCCTGCCTACGTAGGAATTTATTAGCTCAATTTATTATTAAACTGTCTTAACTTAATAGCAGTTAACACTTTTTTAGTATACAGAGGGAAATCGGCATTGAGCAACCAACCAAAATAACCAGGCTCTTGTTCCATAACATCTACAACACGTTTTCCTTTATGCTTGCCAAAAGAGAAACACTCTTCTCCTTCTTTGTTATAAATTAAAAAACCTGCAAAGTCAGCAAATTTTTTACGCGAGCTAAATTCTGCTAAAAACTTTGTGTCATTTTCTAAATCCTTATAACGCTCTAACTGTGCTTTTAAAACTTCATAAGTGGCTTTTGTGTCTGCTTCTGCACTATGTGCATCATCTAAATTCTCGTTGCAATAGAATTTATATGCAGCACTTAATGTACGCTGTTCCATTTTATGAAAAATAGTTTGTACATCTACAGATTGTCTGTTTTTCATATCAAAATCTACCTCAGCACGAAGCATTTCTTCTGCCAATAAAGGAATATCAAAACGATTAGAGTTAAAACCTCCTAAATCTGAATCTTTTATTAAATTATATACTTCTTTAGAAATCTCTTTAAACGTTGGTGCATCAGCAACATCTGCATCTGAAATACCATGAACTTGGGTTACTTCTGGTGGAATAGGAATTGTAGGGTTTACACGTTTAGTGTAAGTTTCTTCCTTTCCATTAGGATGTACTTTTAATATTGATATTTCTACGATTCTATCTTTTGAAATATTGATTCCTGTTGTTTCAAGATCAAAAAAGCAGATGGGTTTATTAAGATTGAGTTGCATATACGTTATTTTACGAATCAAAGATAATGAGAATATAAATAATATTATGAATCTAAAAGCACCACAAAACTCTGCAGTTTATTATACTTACTCTATTTTAAGACTTCTTATAACTCATTTAAAACTTATTAAAAAATACAAGTGAAAGATTTTATATTTGAAACTAATAGATATTGTTCAGTAATATGAAAATTTTTAATCTAAAAAGAATGTCTGCAATACAGAGTACTAGACTTAGAAAATACTTACTTTATGCCCTAGGAGAAATAATATTAGTTGTTATTGGTATTGTAATTGGCTTACAAATCAATAAATTAAATGACAAGAACAAAAAGCAGATAAAGATTGAGAATTATTATTCTAGAATAAGTGAAGAAGCAGATATAGCAATAAAACTAATTGAAAACAATAATATATACTCAGACAGTTTAGTAAATGGCATTAAGTATTGTTTAAATAGTATAGCAAATAATAAAACAGATAGCCTATTTATTAAGAACTTAATCTTTCTTAATGACAACGAGCAACAAACTTTCTTTTTCCCTGTTATTGACGAATTCTTAAAACAAGGCTATTTAACCTCAATTAAAGATATATCCTTAAGAGAGCAATTTCAATTATTAGAGTATTACAGAAAGCAATCCGATTTAGATGATTCAAAATTAAAATCTTTTAGCGAAAACATATTATTACCAAAATTGGTAAACAAAATAAACTTTCTTGATATTGATTTTATGAATTACGATAGCTCCCTTTTAAATTTTGAAAAGCTTGAATACAGCAATGATTACGAAAATGATTATTCTGCCTTATCAAAAGATATTACAATATGGAATTTACTTATATACAGGATGAATATTGAAAAAAATCGCTTAATCAATAACAAAAGTCTACTTAATATTTTAAAAAGAATGAATAGCAAGATAACTACTCATCAAAAAGAGAATTAAAATTATTTTTTTTAATAACGTAATTAGATTTGCTAAAAAGCACTACGTGATTATAAAAAAACAAATAATACTGCTATGAATTTGTAAGCACTAAAAACTTTCGATTTAAAAAAAAAGCATAGTTTTAAAACTATGCTTTTTGATTTTCTATTTTAAGATTCCTGCCTTTGCAGGTATTTAGTTATATTTCTCTATTAGAATCCCAAGCTTCTAAGTACTCTTTAACAGCTTTTACAAACTGTCCTCCAAGTGCACCATTCACTACACGATGATCGTAAGAATGAGACATAAACATTTTATAACGAATGCCTATAAAGTCGCCTTGTGGTGTTTCTATAACTGCTGGTACTTTTCGTATAGCTCCTAAAGCTAAAATTCCAACTTGCGGTTGGTTGATAATTGGTGTACCCATTATACTACCAAATGTACCTACATTAGTAACAGTATAAGTTCCTCCTTGTATATCGTCTGGATTTAATTTGTTTTCTCTAGCTCTATTTGCTAAATCATTAACTTTTTTAGCCATACCTAAAAGATTCAATTGATCTGCATCTTTAATTACAGGAACAATTAAATTACCATCTGGTAAAGCAGCTGCCATACCCAAATTGATATGCTTCTTTTTTATAATACTATCTCCTTGAACAGAAATGTTCATCATAGGGAAATCTCGTAAGGCTTTAGCAACCGCCTCCATAAAAATTGGAGTAAAGGTTAAGTTTTCACCTTCGCGCTTTTTAAAACTATTTTTATGCTTGTTTCTCCAGTTCCAAATATCTGTAACATCAGCTTCTATAAACGACTGTACATGTGCAGAGGTTTGAACCGAGTCTACCATGTGTTTAGAAATGAGTTTACCCATTCTAGTCATTTCTATAATCTCATCACCTCCAGAAACAACAACTGGAGTTTCTTTTGGTTTCGTTGCAGTTTTAGTTGGCGCTGGAGTAGATTCTATTTTTTGCTCTACTACAGGTGCTGCTTGAGGTGTAGCAACAGGTACTGAACTACGAGATTGTAAATAAGATTTTATATCGTTTTTAGTTACACGACCATCTTTTCCTGTACCAGCAATACTATCTAATTCTGCTTGAGATATGCCTTCTTGCTTAGCAATATTTTTTACTAAAGGAGAATAAAAACGATCGCCTGAAGATACGACAGCTTCAACAGTTGTTTTGGCTACCTCTACAGTTTTAGCAACTTCAGCTACTACTTTTGGTACTTCTTCTTTTACTGGCTCAGCTACAGGTGCTGTTACCTCTACTGTTTCGCCTCCTTCAGTTTCTATTATAGCAATGGTTTGCCCTACCTGTACTACATCATCTACTTCAAATAGTTTTTCTAATAAAACACCATCTACTTCACTTGGTACTTCACTATCTACTTTATCTGTTGCAATTTCTAAAACAGCTTCATCGGCTTCAATTGTTTCGCCAACATCTTTAAGCCAAGAGGTTATCGTTGCTTCCGCAACACTTTCTCCCATTTTAGGTAACTTGAGTTCAAACTTTGCCATATCTCTATTTTGTAGGTCTTTATTCTTTAATCGGATGCAAAATTAATAAAAAACAGTCTGTTTTACTGATTTTTATTCAATAAAAAATCAGAAGTGCACTACCTCGCCTCTACTCACACTACTATCACTTCCGAGCATAAAGTTACTAGGACTAACATATAACCTATATGAATTCTGCTTTGATAACGCATTACTTTTCATATATTCTATTATAGACTTGTAACTTAAATAGCCTATATCTAAAACTATTTGAGTATTATTAGGCATTTCTTCTTCTAAACTTGAAACCAATGTCATTGGCTGCTTTATTTTTGTTTTTAATTGCTCATTTAATGATTCTGAAACAATAAAGCTTTTATCAATTTCAATTCCCTTTTCTTTATTTGTATTTCCTTTTTTTGAAGCTATTTTTAAAACAAACTTCATTAGTGTTAATGCAATTGGGTTTCTTCCAAAATGCTTTTTATAGAAAATCTCCATTGCTCCATAAAAGCGTTTTGCGTATGTTTTATCTTTTAATGTACTCTCTCCTTTAAAATGCAGTATGGAAGTTTTTCCGAAATAATAATTACTATAACCTGCTTTTAAAATTTTATAGGACAAATCTACATCTTCACCATACATAAAATAATCTTCATCAAAACCATTTACTTCATTATAAACAGATTGCTTTAAAAGCATAAATGCTCCAACAAGAATATCTGTTTTACCAATATCATTAGGTTTTAATGTATTTGTGTAATAAAATTTAGAATAGCCTAAGAGTTTTAGAAAAGCAACTTTTACTGTTGGTAAATGCCGTTTACTTTCTGGTAAAAATTCACCTATACCATCTAAAAGCTGACACCCAACTATACCTAAATTAGATTTTGATTCAGCAAACTGAAGTGCTTTTACAAATGTGTCTTCTGCTACAACTGTGTCTGGATTTAGAATACACAAATACTCTCCTTTGGCAACTTTAACTCCAATATTATTTCCTTTTGAAAAACCACAGTTATCTTTATTCTCTATTAAATTTACCTCAGGGAATAATAGCTTCACCATACTACAACTATCGTCTAGAGAATTATTATCTACAACAATAATTTCTGCATCAATATCTTTAATTGCTGCTTTTACACTTCTTAAACAGAGCTCTAAAAAATGACGTACATTATAATTGAGTATGACTACAGATAACTTCACAAGGTGCCATTTACGATTTTAAAGAAGCTTCAAAAGGAATACGATCTACAATGCTTCGTCCTAGAGTAATTTCATCTGTATATTCTAATTCATTACCGGCTGCAACTCCTCTAGCTATAGTAGATGTTTTAATATTGTAATCTTGAATTTGACGAAAAATATAAAAATTGGTCGTATCGCCTTCCATTGTAGGGCTCATTGCAAAAATTAGCTCCTTTACTTTATCTGTCTTTACTTTTTCCACTAAAGAATTAATGTTTAAATCTTGTGGGCCAATACCATCCATTGGTGAAATTTTACCTCCTAAAACATGGTACAACCCTTTAAAAGAACTTGTGTTTTCTATTGCCATAACATCTCTAATATCTTCTACAACACAAACTAATTCTTTATTACGATTTGGGTTTTCGCATATTTCGCATAATACCTTATCACTAATATTATGACACGATTTACAAAAATTTATTTCCGCTCTTACTTTAGACAAAGCATCTGATAACTGAAATGTTTGATGTTCTGGCTGCCTTAATAAATGAAGTACCAAACGTAATGCTGTTCGCTTACCAACACCTGGCAATTGCGACATTTCGTTAACTGCATTTTCTAAAAGTTTTGAGGAAAATTCCATAACTGCGAAGGTACGTATTTTAGAACTAAAAAAAGCCCAAACGTTTTGGTTTACATTTGGGCTTTACTATACTTAATTTGTTTTTATTTTAGAATTAATTTTTTAGTGATTTCTCCCTTATTACTATTAAGTTTTACAAAATAAACTCCATCATTAAAAGAAGTCACATCTATTTTAAATTCATTATACAGGTTGATATTCTTTCCATAGAACATTATTTTTCCTTGCGTATCATAAATTCTTATACTTACATCTTCAGATTTATTCCACTTTAGATTTACTTCATTTGTTGCAGGGTTTGGGTACATTGACAAATCATTGAATTCAAAATCTTCAACACTTAATGAAGCATCATAAACATTAGATCTCCACAAACCTCTACCATAGGTTGCTGCATATATTTTATTATCTGCTGTATTAATTTCTAGTTCATTAATTCTAACATTAGGTAATCCGTTATTAAAAGGCACCCAAGTATTTCCTAAGCTATTATCTGTATAGTATATTCCGTAATTCATACCAACATACAAACCTTCATTGTCATTATTTTGCCAAACTACTGCTTGGGCAGAAAAGCCAGGCAAATTAAACAACATAGAAGACCAAGTTTGCCCACCATCTGCACTGTAATATACTTTTTCACTACCAGTAACTGCAACAGCAATTTTTGAAGGATTAGTTGGATGTATTGCTATATCATTTATAAACCCTACTGAATTTAACGGTGACACCGCCCAAGTTGCACCACCATCTAAAGTATATCTCAAAACTCCATCTATAGCAATGTAGATTATTTGATTATTACTAGGTGCAATTTTAAGATGGTCTATGCCTGCACTAAAATTTGGTGAAATTGATGTCCAGTTAGAACCTTCGTCGTTAGATTTATAAACCTCATCAAAAGCTACATAAATTGTGTTTTGTATTGAAGGATCTTGCTCAAAAGGCACGACCCAATTCCAATTAAAGTCACCACCTTTTCCGTCTGGCTGTGTCAAACTAGATAAGCTATTTCCTAAAAAAGTATATTGAGTTCTATTCATAGAACCAAATTGGGTTGTACCATACATTATAGACGTATCATTTTTATCTACAAAACCTTCCATTCCGTCAGCACCTAGCCAATCTGTCCAGTTACCATCTTCTCTCAACGTTGAAGTTCCGTTATCTTGAGAACCTCCAGTAACTACAACTGGATCTGTTTGACTAACACCTATTTTATAAAATTGTCTAATACCTAACCCTGGTGTTAAATCTGTATAATAATTTGAATTAACAACATTAGGGTTATCTGCCCTGTATATACCACCATCTGTACCAACAAAAAGTTTTGCACTTGCTCCTGTCCCTGCAAAATGCATAATATCAACATCTGCGTGACAATACCCTATACCTAAATTACTAGCAGTGCTTGGCACCCACTGAGACGTAATACTAAAATTAGCTCCACCGTTAGTTGATCTCCATGTATTAATACCTGCTATATGCACATCATTAACATTGTTTGGGTTAACTGTTATATCCATATCTCTTGGAGCTTGTCCACTATCATCATCACCATTAGAATCGTACCCAAAAAAATTTTGTGTATGAGTCAATTTTGTAAAGCTACTACCACTATCATTAGACACATATAGTCCCCCAAAAATCCCACCATTAGCTTCTACAACATAAACCACATTTGGATCATTAGCAGAAACACCTATCATTTTTGGTCCGTTTGAAAATGCATTTGCTCCAACACCACTAACCTGAGAAAAACTATTTCCGCCATTAGTAGAGACATAAAATGCATTCCCAGAAGCATATATTACATTAGAATCATTAGGCTTAAACTCAAAATCATAACCCGTACCTGTTGGTATAAAACTAATTGAATTCCATGTAGATCCGCCATCTATAGATTTATATAACCCACTACCTTGAACACTAGCATACACCTTTAAGGAATTAGAAGGATCTACTATAATTTTATTAACCACACCAGCAAAAAGATTACCATGTAAAGCCCAAGTAGCTCCTCCATCTATAGATCTAAAAATTGTTCCATTAGTAGAACCCCAAAAATAAGTATTGCTATCATTAGGGTCTATAGCTAAAGCATAAACATCTATATTAGCAAGATTATCTGACAAAACCGACCATGTAGCACCTCCATCAACACTCTTCCAAACACCACCTGTTTCACTACCTGCTAAAATATGGTTTAAGTTTGTTTCATCTACAGCTAATGAGGTTATTCTTCCTACTCCAGGATTCCAACCAGAAGTTGCATTCCAATATGTTGGTCCCATTTCTTCCCAAGTACCAACTGTTGTTCTTGAAGCCAATCCTTCGTTATTAAAATTGGCATTATAATTTTGTAATTCGTTATAATAAAACTCAGATGATTTTAATTTTCCTGTTTCATCCATAGCTCGTTCTGCAAAATATTGCCAACGTCTAAATTGTTTATAACCTGTTCCTTTTCCTCTTCCGATAGAATCAAAATGCTGTTCAGCAACGCTAGAAATAGATTCTACGGTATGGTTTC
The DNA here is from genome assembly GCF_025210595.1 of Winogradskyella sp. Taxonomy (GTDB): domain Bacteria; phylum Bacteroidota; class Bacteroidia; order Flavobacteriales; family Flavobacteriaceae; genus Winogradskyella. The sequence continues at coordinate 1,773 of NZ_JAOARH010000063.1, read as the reverse complement.
CTTCGGTAATCAATTGCTTGTATTCTTGTGCAGAAACACTAAGAGCTAACATTACAAATATTGTAAGTGTATATATCTTTTTCATAAAAATTTAATTTTAAGTAGGTTTTTTTTTCAAATGTACTATTTTTCATAAAATTTTTCATAAAAGAATACACTTATGAGCCCTACTTCAATATTAATTTTAATTGCTTGTTACTTTGCTGTTTTAGTATTGATTTCTTATTTCACTGGAAAAGAAGATTCTAACGCTGCTTTTTTTAAAGCCAACAAATCTGCTCCTTGGTATTTGGTTGCTTTTGGAATGATTGGTGCATCATTATCTGGTGTTACGTTTATTTCTGTTCCTGGTGCTGTAGAAACCAAACAATTTGGGTATCTACAAGTAGTATTTGGGTATTTTTTTGGTTATATTATTATAGCCTATGTTCTACTACCACTTTACTATAGATTAAATTTAACTTCGATATACACTTATCTTAAAGATCGGTTTGGCACAGTAAGTTACAAAACAGGTTCTGTAGCGTTTTTAATATCTAGAACTGTTGGTGCTTCTTTTAGGCTTTTTTTAGTTGCTAAGGTTTTACAGCTTTTGGTATTTGACACGTTTAACATTCCATTTACTATAACTGTAATTATAACTATTGCTCTCATTTGGCTATATACTTTTAGAGGAGGAATAAAGACTATAATATTTACTGATACACTACAAACATTATTTATGTTAGTTTCGGTTATTGTTACCATTATGTTTTTAGCCTCTGCCTTAGACCTTAATAGTGTTTCTGAAATTGTTGATAATGTTAAAGACAGTACGCTGAGTAAAGTCTTCTTTTTTGGCAATGGAAATGATCCTCAATATTTTTGGAAAAGCTTTCTCTCTGGAATTTTCATAACAATTACCATGACTGGCTTAGACCAAGATATGATGCAAAAAAATCTAACATGTAGAAATCTAAAAGATGCTCAAAAGAACATGATTACTTTTAGTGTTGTGCTCATCTTTGTAAATCTTCTTTTCTTAACCTTAGGTTTAATGCTTACACAATATGCAGTAGCCAATGGCATTACAGCAAAAAAAGACGACTTATTCCCAACCATTGCCATGCTGCCAGAAATTGGCATTATAACTTCTGGCTTTTTCTTATTAGGATTAATAGCTGCTGCTTACTCTAGCGCAGATTCTGCATTAACATCGCTAACTACATCTTTTTGTATTGATATTGTTGACATAGAAAACAAAGACCAAATAGAACGAAAACGCATTAGAAAACAAGTGCATATTGGTTTTAGCATTGTCTTAATACTTGTTATTATTTTATTCGATGTAATATTTACCGATATTTCGGTTATCTGGGAATTATTTAAAGCCTCTGGCTACACTTACGGACCGCTTTTAGGGTTATTTGCTTTTGGTTTATTAACTAAATCTCAAATTAAAGACAAATATGTTTGGATTATAGCTTTAGTTGCGCCTTTAGCTTCTTATATACTTAATATTTATTCTAAAGAACTTTTTAATGGTTATGAAATTGGCTTTGAAATATTAATTATTAATGGATTATTAATGTTTTTAGGGTTATTACTTATATATAAACCTAAATTAGATTAGTAATAATAATCAGCTTCATCTATTTTCCAAAAGCAATCTTATCACTTTTATTGCCATTAACCTAATACTGACTAGTACTTAACAATACCAAAGAGCAAGCCACCTCAAAATTTATTTGATGAGCTTTTAGTAAGTTATAAAACTCTGGATTTTCTGTACCT
>NZ_JAOARH010000062.1 GCF_025210595.1 Winogradskyella sp. | reverse complement strand
TTGCATTTTTCTGTAATTTACCACAATACGTAAAAGATCCGTATAAACGTTTTCTGGAAAACCAACTGAGAGATCATTTCGATTTTACAGGTGTGCCAGTAAGTGTGTACATGCGTAAAAAGTAGGTAGTGTTTTAGTTAAATATAATTATTGGTTAGCTGTAATTATATACAGGTTAATTGGGTAGAACATCACATTTAAATCCTTTCAATAATTTTGGACTTAGCTGTTTAATTTTTTTGGTGAGATATGTTGTGGTTTTTAACACATTATTTCTACTGATTGAATATAGTTTATATTTATTTTAAGAAAATTCATATGATTTTTCTATTTCTTGCGTTGTAACGCCTCGTTTAGGTATATATTTTATATGGGATAAGGTTATGGAAATTAAACCTTATTATGAAATAAATATCTCTAATAATGCCTATGATATTGATGCGTTTGAAGATAGAAATTTTACACGTCATAATGCAGGATAGCGAACAGCAACATTTTTACCAAAAAAGTTTGAATGGAGTAATGATATTAGATTTAATTATAATCCTGATGTGGCTGAAGGTTTTCAAAAAAGTGCTTGGTTTTGGAACTCTACACTTACCTATAGCTTACTTAAAGATAAAGGTTTAATTTCTTTAAAAGTGTACGATTTGTTAAACCAAAATACGAACTCAAGACGTGTAGCAAGACAAGATTATATACAAGATTCACAGAGTACTGTATTGCGTCAATATTTTATGCTTGGTTTTAGTTACAAGTTTAATAATCTTGGCTCTAAAGGAGAAACTGGTGATGGCGATTTTTTCTATATTGATTAATAATAAATGCAAGGAGATCTTTATAAAGTAGATAAATAGAGAATTTATTAGTATTTGTTTTTAACGGCTTACTGAATACTAACATCACCAGCCGCCAGAAGCACCACCACCTCCGAAGCTTCCACCACCAAAGCCTCCTCCAAAACCTCCACCACCAAAGCTTCCGCCAGATGATGAACCATCAAATATACCTCCGCCAGAAGAACCTCTAGAGTAACTTCCGCGTCCCATATTACTAAGAATAATAGCCTCTAAAATACTTCGGGCATCATCGTCTTTTCTTCTATTACCTTTATTACCTCCTCGTCCTCCACCACGACTTTTAGAAATAGCAATAACAATGATAATGAAAACAATAAATAATATAATAAAAACTTCAAAAGGGAAACGTACAGCATTATTTTGTCTAGTAGCTTGGTATTCACCACGCATTACTTCAAAAATAGCATCAGCAGCTCTATCAAGTCCGCCATAATAATCGTTTCGCTTAAAATAAGGAATAATGTCTCTGTCTATAATGCGTTTGCTTAATGCATCTGTTAATAAATGCTCAACACCTTTACCTGTGTTAATTGCTATTTTTCTATCATCTTTTGCTAAAAGAATAAGAATACCATTGTCTTCTTTTTCTTGCCCAATTCCCCATTTTTCTCCCCATTGCGCGCCAAGATAATTAATGTATTCGCCTTCGGTAGATCTTATTATGGCTACAACAATTTGTGTTGATGTAGTATCAGCATAACGAATTAATTTTTGTCTGAGATTTTCTTTCTCTGAAGCATTAAGTAACTTAATTTCATCATATACAACATAGTTCCTTTTTATTTCTTCAGGATTAGTTGGCTTTGGTGGAATTTTATATTGTGCTTCAGCAAGTTGGCATACAAAAAGAATAACAACAAAGTATATCGCTTTTAAGCAAAGAGTTAACGATTTAGAGTTTATTGAAAACGACATACTATCTCTCATCCTTTAGAAATAGAATTATCTAGTTCGTTGCTATCTCCGTGTTCCCAAGGAAAATGTTGTGCAAGCACTTTACCGGCTTCTGCAACACCATCAATTAATCCTTGTTTAAAGTTTCCAGCCTTAAATTGAGAAGCGATTTTATCGCGAGTAGAATTCCAGAAATCACTACCAACAATATCGTTAATACCTTTGTCACCATATATTACAAAAGCTTTATTGTCTACTGCTACATATATAAGTACACCATTTTGTTGTTTGGTGTTATCCATTTTTAAAACATGAAAAACTTCTAAAGCATGCTCGTATATATCCATGTTGCATTTTTGCTCTATGTGCACACGAATTTCACCAGAAGTTTCAAGTTCTGCTATACGAATGGCTTCAATGATTTCCTGTTCTTCTTTTGCAGTTAGGAAATCTTCAATATATGGCATAGTAAGAATCGATTAAAAGTTGAATTCTACATCTGGTACTTTCTCACTTCCAGGATCAGCTTTATATCTAGCCATTTCTTTAAACCCAAACATACCAGCTAATATTTTATTAGGAAATTTAGTGGTATAAATATCGTACTTATTTACGGCTTCATTATAACGGTCTCTAGCAATATTGATTCGGTTTTCTGTACCTTCTTGTTGCGCCTGAAAATCCCTAAACTGTTGCGAGGCTTTTAAATCTGGATAACGCTCAAAAGAAGCAATAAGTCTACTAAAAGAACCGCTTAATTGACTTTGTGCTTGTTGAAATTTTTCTAAATTCTCTGGAGTTAAGTCGCTAACATCAACATTAATTGAAGTTGCTTTAGAACGTGCTTCTATAACTTCATTTAATGTTTTTCTTTCAAAATCTGCAGCACCTTGTACTGTTTTAATTACTGTACTATATAAATCGCTACGTCTTTGATAAGTGCTTTCT
>NZ_JAOARH010000061.1 GCF_025210595.1 Winogradskyella sp. | reverse complement strand
TTCCAATGGAACTTCCCTATTATATTTTCTAAGCATAACCCAAATCGATTGTATACCTTTTCAAATCATGTACACGTTACTGAAAATGAAGGGCAATCTTGGGATATTATTAGTCCAGATTTAACTCGAAATGATCCTGAAAAACTAAAATCTTCAGGAGGACCAATTACACAAGATAACACCTCTGTAGAATACTATTGTACCATTTTTGCTGCACAAGAATCGCCAGTGACTGAAGGTTTACTTTGGGTTGGTAGTGATGATGGTTTGGTGCATGTAACTAAAGATGGTGGACAAACTTGGGAGAATGTGACGCCAAAAGGAATGCCAGAATGGATGATGATTAATAGTATAGAGCCAAGTGCATTCGATGCTGGAACATGCTACATTGCTGGAACCAAGTATAAAACAGGTGATTTTGCACCTTATTTGTATAAAACAACTGATTATGGAAAGTCTTGGACAAAGATTACAAATGGTATTAATGCAGAACATTTCACGAGAGTATTAAGAGAAGATCCAAAGCAAAAAGGTTTACTGTATGCAGGTACAGAAACAGGAATGTACATTTCTTTTAATGATGGTAAAAACTGGAAGCCATTCCAATTGAATTTACCAATTGTACCAATTACAGATTTAACGATTAAAGACAATAATTTGGTTGTAGCAACACAAGGAAGAAGTGTTTGGATTATTGACGATTTAACGGTTTTACACCAATTATATAGTGCTGATGCTGGTAAAAACATGTTATTTCAGCCAAAGGATACCTATCGTATGCGAGGTGGAAGTTTTAAAGGTAGTAAGACTTCAGGAACAAATCATCCTAGTGGTGTAATTACATATTTTAATCTAAAAGATTACAAGGAAGATGATAAAGTGTCATTAACCTATTTCGATACCAAAGGAGATACGATTAAAACCTTCAGTACTAAAGACAAAAAGAACAACCTGAAAGTTAAAAAGGGAGCAAATCAATTTGTATGGAATATGACTTATGATGGTGCTGAAAGGTTAAAAGGTATGATCTTGTGGTGGGCAAGTTTACAAGGTCCTAGAGCTATTCCTGGAGATTACAAAGTGACATTAAGAGTTGAATCAAAATCAGATGGAAATGTCACATCGAGCGCAGTCGAGATGTCTCAACCATTTACAATTCTTGCAGATCCTAGAGCCGAAAGTACTTTGACTGATATGAAGCAGCAGTTTGAGTTTGTTAAAGATGTCAATAAAACTATGGACGAAGCGCATCAATCCATCAAAAAAATAAGAAAGGTAAACAAGCAATTGAGTGCATTCGAAGCGCAATACAAAGATGATGATAATGTCAAAGCGCTTTTAGAAAAAGCAAAAACTTTAAAAGAGCAGTTATCAGATATTGAAAAAGCATTATATCAAACAAAAAACAGAAGTGGGCAAGATCCATTGAATTTCCCAATTAGATTAACCAATAAATTAGGGCATTTGAATTCCTTAGTGAGTATGGGAGACTTTGCGCCAACTGCTCAAGATATAGCTGTTAAAAACGAATTGACTCAAAAAATTGAAGTCCAATTAAAAGCATTCAATAACATTATTACCAATGAAATCAAAGCGTTTAATGAATCCTTTAACGCGAAACAACTAAACTACTTGTTTGTTGAGGATTAATTATAATTTTGTCATACCGAATTTATTTGAATATCTAAATGGATATTGAGATAGGCTTTAAAATAAATTTTAAATAATAACTACAGTAAATCAATGGAATACTACAATTATATAAAATCACTTCACTTAATCTTCGTTATTACGTGGTTTGCAGGATTGTTTTACATACCTAGATTGTTTGTGTATCAGATTGAGGCATTTCATAAGCCTTCGCCTGAAAAAGAAATATTAGGAAAGCAATTAAAGTTAATGAGTAAACGATTATGGTATATCATCACATGGCCTTCAGCTGTATTAGCAACGTTATTTGCTGTTTGGTTAATGATACTTGTGCCAGAATGGTTTCAGCAAGAATGGATGCATGTAAAACTCACTTTTGTATTCCTTTTGTATATATATCATTACAAAACCCATGTGTATTATAAGCAATTGCAAAAAGATGAAGTAAAAGTAACATCAAATTTTATGCGCATATGGAATGAAGGCGCTACTTTTATTTTGTTTGCTGTAGTGTTTTTGGTGATTCTTAAGAGTTCTATTAATTGGGTTTTTGGTGTTATAGGTATTATAGTTTTAGGAATTTTAATAATGCTCGGTTTTAAGCTCTATAAAAATATTCGTTCCAAAAATCCAGAAGCATAACCCAAAAAACTCTAAAGTCTAAAATCGCAAATTCCAAATATGCGTGATTGGAATTTTGTTTTTTGAAATTTGTGCTCCGTGCTTTTGGTGTGATTATTGCTATATTTAAAATCTTAATTTAAGATTCCTGTTTTGCAGGCAATTCTATGAGAATTACAAAATTGTCCTTACGATCTAGAATTTTTATAGCCATGATTCTTTTGGTCTTGTTGGCATCTGTATTGATAGCTGCTGTAACTATATATCAGTATAATGAAGAGGCTAGAGACTATCATAAAGAACGCTTAGAACGAAAGGAAAGAGCAATTAAAAAGAGTATTGATAATACGATACAAAAAACGACTTACCCTGTTGCTACGGAGAATATTCCTTTAATTTTTAAGGATGCGATTTTTGAGATAGATGCTATTCATAACCTTCAGATCAACTTGTACGATTTAGAAGGAGAACTTTTGAAGAGCTCTAAACGCACAATTTTAAGAGACACTACTGAACAATGTTTAGATGCTGAGGTTTTAAACACATTATCTAATACAGTTGAACATAGATATGTGAAAAAAATTGAAGAAAACGGGCAGACATTTCAATCATCCTATTCTTATATCACTGACGAAAAATTTAAAAACTTAGCCATTCTTAATTTACCATATTTAGAGAATGATGATTTTCTAAATAAAGAATTAAATGAA
>NZ_JAOARH010000005.1 GCF_025210595.1 Winogradskyella sp. | reverse complement strand
TTTGTAAATCATACGCGTTTCGATACTATAAGAAAACGACTGAATAAGCTTAAAGAGAAGAAAGCTAAATTAATGACAATGGTGGTGTTGTTATTAAGTTTTTCTGGTTTCGGTCAGGCACATTCGCAAGATGATGGTCATAATCATATAATGACCAAGCCACCAAAAGAGCAATTAGATTCTATCTTAAAAGCAAATGTAACACCAAAGGTTCATGCAGATAAGTTTGCAGAAATGGTGATTCAAGACTATAGTGGACGTATGATGCCTATACATACGTATGCTTCTGAAATGTTACGAAAAATAAGTAAAAGTGATGTTTACGAAGACTTTGATGCTACTCAGGTATTTCTATCCATACAAGAGAGTCCTATGTTATGGTATAATATGCCTATTATTTATTTAACACCTAGGAAGGCAGATTCAATAAGAACAATTATTGGAATTGATAAATCTCAAAAGCACGTAAGTCTTTTAGATTTTTTCACACCAGATGGTAGAAATAAATTAGGTCCTTATTTGGAAGAGGCTTTTGATGCTCAAGTACAAGGAGGATTTTTACAAGAGGTAAAAAATACATACGAACGATTAAGCTTTTTGTCAGATGCTATTGAAGGTAGAAATATAAAAATATTTCCTGTTCCCGAAGATGAAAATAACAAATGGATTTCTGCTTTAGAGTTTAGAAAAGAAGATTATCGTTTTAAAATAAAAGACACACTTTACGGTAATTTTATCAATAATGGGTTTAATGCTTATTTGGTTACTTTAAATAACGCTAAGCAGACTGGTGATTTTTCAAAAGCAGATGAGTTGTTAGTTAGTTTTAAAAAAACGCAACAAAAGTTTGGTAGTGAAGTAATGCTATCTGATGATAAAATAAAAGCAGAAATTATATATAACAAGTACGATATATTTAAACGATTGTTTAGTTGGTATATGTATGCGTCTTTGCTTTTATTTATACTTATAATTGCTCAAATTTTTAAGTATAATTCGTCTTGGATAAAAATAGCGATAAACATTATAATAGGATTTATAATAGTGTTTTTGGCCTTACACACAGGTGGATTAATATGGCGTTGGTATTTATCTGGACATGCACCTTGGAGTGATGCTTATGAATCTATGATTTTTGTTGGATGGTCTGTGATGCTATTTGGATTGTTATTTGGTAGAAAAAGTAATTTAACAATTGCAGCTTCTGCTTTTGTAACTTTTATGATTTTAATGATTGCGCATTGGAACTGGATGGATCCTTCTATAGCAAATTTAGAGCCTGTTTTACAAGGCTATTGGTTAATGGTTCATGTTTCTATTATTGTTGCAAGTTACGGTCCTTTTGCATTATCAATGATTTTAGGACTTATTTCTTTATTGTTGATGATTTTTACAACTAAGGACAATAAAAAATTAATGGATATCAATATAAAGGAGATAACAATCATTAGCGAAATGGCTATAACAGTTGGTATTACATTACTTACAATAGGTACATTTTTAGGAGGTATGTGGGCAAATGAAAGTTGGGGAAGATATTGGGGCTGGGATCCTAAAGAAACATGGGCGCTTATTAGTATTATGGTTTATGCTTTTGTAATTCATATGCGATTAGTGCCAGGACTAAGAGGCCGTTGGTTGTATAATTTAATGTCTGTTTTAGCTTTTGGAAGTATTTTAATGACTTACTTTGGGGTAAACTTTTATTTATCTGGTTTACACTCTTATGCTAGTGGAGACCAAATTTTAAGTTTTAAATTTATAGCTATAGCGTTAGCTATTATAGCTACATTGGCTTTTCTAGCTTATAGAAAGTATAAGATTTATTACAAATAGATTTTATGAAAATTTAAAAATAATGCGCATATTTGTGCGCATTATGATTGCCTAATTTACCTTTCGGAAAAATACGTCACTACTTCGTGTGATATTTTATTGTTAAACAATACTATTGTTTAGCGATCTTTTTAATAATTGATTTTAAATTATGCAATCCAATAAAATTTCAATACAACAATTTTTTAAATATTTAAAAATCGCTGTTTCTGGCAAGGAACAAAATTTTACTTCAGGTAGTATTCGTAGAGCTGTTTTTATGTTATCTATCCCCATGATTCTAGAAATGCTCATGGAATCTATCTTTGCCATTGTAGATATTTTTTACGTATCTCAAGTAAGTGTTAATGCTGTAGCTACTATAGGACTTACAGAGTCTGTAATTACGCTAGTTTATGCTGTAGCTATTGGCTTAAGTATGGCTGCAACTGCTATAGTCGCTAGGAGAATAGGAGAGAAGGATAGAGAGGGAGCGTCACAAGCAGCTGTGCAAGTGATTGGTTTAGGAATTTTTGTAGCCATTATAATTAGTATTATTGGTGTGCTTTTTCCAAAGGAAATATTGCAATTAATGGGAGGTGAACCAGATTTAATAGCTGAAGGCTATGGTTACACTAAAGTATTGTTAGGTGGAAATGTTACTATAATGCTTCTGTTTTTAATCAATGCTGTTTTTAGAGGTGCAGGAGATGCGTCTATCGCGATGTGGGCTTTGGTGTTGTCTAATGGTTTAAACATTGTTTTAGACCCAATATTTATTTTTGGATTAGGGCCAATACCTGCTTTTGGTGTAGAAGGTGCAGCAATAGCTACAACTATTGGTAGAGGAACAGCAGTAATTTTTCAGTTAATGGTACTATTCTACGGATGGAGTAAGATAAAAGTAGGTTTTAAAGATTTAGTGTTTCGAGTAGCAGTAATGTTAAATTTAATAAAGGTGTCTCTTGGTGGTATAGGGCAGTTTTTAATAGGTACATCGTCTTGGGTGTTTTTAATGCGTATTATGAGTGAGTTTGGTAGCGAAGTCTTAGCAGGCTATACCATAGCAATCCGTGTAATGATGTTTACTTTAATGCCAGCTTGGGGAATGAGCAATGCCGCGGCAACTTTGGTAGGTCAGAATTTAGGAGCTCAAAAGCCAGATCGCGCAGAGGCTTCTGTGTGGAAAACCGGAAAGTATAGTGCTATTTTCATGGGATTTGTATCAATAGTTTATCTCATTTTTGCACCTGAGATTATTTCATGGTTTACGCAAGAAGCCGAAGTGGTAAGTAATGGTGCTTTGTGTCTTAGAATTATTGCTGCTGGTTATGTGTTTTATGGTTATGGTATGGTGATTATTAATGCATTTAATGGGGCTGGTGATACAAAAACACCAACTAGAGTTAACTTTATCTGCTTTTGGTTATTTCAATTACCATTTGCTTATCTTATGGCTTTTATTTTCGATTTTGGACCACTAGGCGTTTTTATGGCAATTACTTTTGCAGAAGTATTAATTACAGTTCTCGGAATATTTTGGTTTAAAAAAGGGCTTTGGAAGTCTGTTAAGGTATAATATACTTTTTTTCTTATAGCAAATGTAACATATTTTATGTGCTCATAGATGTGATTTCACGGCGTGCTAACTCTTTTATTTAGTGTTATTGATACTTTTAGTAAATTTAGGTGTATTAAATTAAAAAGATGTCAAAGAAAAAGTTAGGGTTAAATACCATTTGTACTCATGTAGGCGAGATTAAAGATGAACAATTTAAAGGCGCAGTTTCTCCAATATATTTAAGTTCTTCGTACGAATTTTTGGATGTAGATGTAAAACGCTATCCTAGATATTTTAATACGCCAAATCAAGAGCATTTATCGAAGAAAATAGCAGCTTTAGAACATACTGAAGCAGCTCTAATATTTGGTTCTGGTATGGCAGCTATTAGCCATATGTTTTTAGCTTTTTTACAAAAAGGAGATCATTTGGTTGTGCAAAATACTCTATATGGTGGAACAGTAAATTTTATAAAAGAAGAATTTCCTAAATATGGTATAGAATATACATTTACAAACGGCTATAAGGTTAAAGACTTTGAAAATGCTATACAAGAAAACACCAAATTAATTCATATTGAAACTCCTTCAAATCCACTATTAACTATTACAGATATAAGAGCTATTGCCAAGTTGGCTAAGTCTAAATGTATAGTAACATCTATTGATAATACGTTTGCATCTCCTGTAAATCAAAACCCGATAGATTTTGGGATAGATATAGTAATGCATTCTGCAACTAAGTATTTTGGTGGTCATAGCGATATTTGTGCAGGAGCAGTTGCGAGTAGTTCTGAAAATATAGAACGTATTTGGAATGTAAGCAAAAATTTAGGTGGAAGCTTAAGTGATATGACAGTTTGGTTATTAGAACGTAGCATGAAAACTTTGGGGCTAAGAGTAAAGCAGCAAACAAAAAATGCTATGAAGCTAGCTAAATGGCTTAACAGGCATCATAAGATTAGTAAGGTTTATTATCCAGGGTTAAAATCTCATCCTGATCATAAACTAGCAAAATCTCAAATGAAAGGGTTTGGTGCCATGTTATCTTTTGAATTAAGAGATGGTTTAGATGCTTATCAATTTCAGAAAGCGTTACAATTGATAAAATCATCAATGAGTTTGGCAGGTATAGAGAGTACTGTGCTTTCGCCGCATTTAACCTCTCATGCATTATTAACACAAGAAGAGCGAGATAAGATAGGTATTAGTAATCAGTTAATTCGGTTTTCTGTGGGTATTGAAGATTTAAAAGATTTAAAACGAGATATTAATCAGGCAATAGAAACTCTTTGAATTTGACTAATAAAAAAGAGCCCATTTTTAGGGCTCTTTTTGGTCATGGAATTATTAAACATGGTCTTTTAATTGGTGATGTTCATCAATTAATGGACCTCCTTCTATAATTTGATTAGAAGCTTCACTTGCAAATTTTTCGAAATTTAAGTGGAATGAGTGTGCTAATTGAATAGCTTTACTAACATAAGCTCCTTTTTGTAGCCAAGTATTTATAGGATCTAACATTTCTGTAGGAACGTTAGGTATATATTTTGGCATATATAATCCAAAAATAGGATGCTGTTCGTAATCAACATTGTCTAGTTCACCATTAAGTATGGCTGTAATCATAGCTCTTGTGTATTTTAATTTTATACGAGAGCCAACACCATAAGGTCCGCCACTCCAACCTGTGTTAAGTAACCAAACATTAACACCAGCTTCTTGCATTTTTTTGCTTAACATCTCAGCATATTTTGTTGGGTGTAAAGGCATAAATGGTTCGCCAAAACATGCAGAGAATGAAGGTACAGGCTCAGTAATACCAGCTTCTGTACCAGCTACTTTTGCAGTATAGCCAGAGATAAAATGATAAGCAGCTTGTCCTGGAGTTAGTTTTGATACAGGAGGTAATACACCAAAAGCATCACATGTTAAGAAAAAGATATTCTTAGGATTGTCTCCATAAGATGGTGTTTGAATATTATCTATATGATAAAGCGGATAGCTTACACGTGTATTTTGTGTAATAGTACTATCCATATAGTCAATTTCGTTATTATCTTTAAAAATGACATTCTCTAAAATGGCACCAGGTTTAATGGCTCTATAGATGTCTGGTTCTTTTTCTTCAGTTAAATCTATAACTTTAGCATAGCAGCCACCTTCAAAATTAAATATTCTGTTTTCTGCTGTCCATCCATGCTCATCGTCTCCAATTAATTTTCTATTTGGGTCTGCAGATAAAGTTGTTTTACCAGTACCAGATAACCCGAAGAAAATAGCGGTTTCGCCATCTTCACCAACATTAGCTGAACAGTGCATTGGTAATACATTTTTATCAACAGGTAATATCATGTTTAAAGCAGAGAAAATTCCTTTTTTCATTTCGCCAGTGTATGCTGAACCACCTACAAGTGCAATTTTTTTGGTGAAATTAAGAATTGAGAAGTTACCTTGTCTTAAGCCATATTTTTTTGGTTCTGGACATTCGTAATCAGGTGCACAAAGTACTAACCAATCTTCTTCAAAGTTTTCTAATTCTTCTTGAGTAGGTCTTAAGAACATGTTATAAATAAACATATTAGACCAAGGGAATTCGGTAACGGTTCTCACACCCATTTTGTATTTTGGGTCAGAACAAACAAATCCATCACGAACAAAGATTTCTTTGCCACTAAGATATTTTTCTATTTCTCCTTGTAAAAAATCAAAATTTTCTGGCGATATACCTTTGTTTGTTTTTCCCCACCAAACTTTATCTTTAGTATACGCATCTTCTACTAAGAAACGATCTTGAGGAGAACGCCCTGTAAACTTACCTGTATTAATAGCTAATGTTCCGTTTGCAGTTTCTTTTCCCATGCCTTTTTTTATGGTAATGGCTTGTAATTCTTCAGGTGAAAGATTCCAATGTGCTTTGGTGTCTTTAAGTCCGTACTTTGTGAGATCTTTAGTTTTCATAATCGATTCATTTAATAATGCTTCCATGAGTTAAAAATTTTAAAATGGCCAAATCAATGGCACTAATAATAATGTTGTTATTAAGAATAGTAGGAGTAAAGGAGTACCTACTTTTACATAATCTGTAAATTTGTATTCACCAGCTGTCATTACCATGGCATTAGTAGTGGTGCCAACTGGAGTTAAAAAGGCTGTAGAAGCACTTATGGCAACAGCTATCATAAACGGAGCAGCGGATAAGTTTAAGGTACTTGCAGTTAAAATAACAATAGGAGCCATTAAAACAGCTGTTGCAGAATTGTTGATAACCTGACTAAATGCTGTGGTTAAGAGAAATATTCCACCTAGTAATGCTAAAGGATGTAAGCTTCCTAAGGTGTTTACCAAACCATCTGCAATAAATTTTGCTGTACCAGTTTTTTGTAGTGCTAATCCCATAGGTATCATAGCAGCAATCATTACAACGCTAATCCAACTAATACCTTTGTATGCTTTTGTTATGGGTACACATCCTGTTACTAAAATAATTCCAGCAGCAATTAATGCTGCTATAGCACCAGGTACTATTTTAAAAACTAATAAACCAATCATTAAGATTAATGCAAAAAGTGCTATAAAAGATTTATAAGTAAGGTTTGTAACTGTTTTGGCCATACCTTCTGGACTTCCAATAATTACTAAGTTTTCATGGTATGTTTTTAGTTGCTCAATATCTTCCCAAATACCTCTAATTAAAAAGGCATCTCCTGCTTTTACAACAATTTCACTATCTGTAAATGGCTTGTTGTTTCTAGATGCAGCCATAAGTTGAACTCCAAAACGTTTAAAGAACCTTCCTAATCTTAGTTTTCTTCCTACTAAAGTAGATTTTGGTGTTACAATAATTTCGGTCATACCAACTTCTTGATTAATAAGATTATTGCGCAACTCATCTGCAATTGGTTCTAGAGGAAGAAGTCCTAATCTAAATTTGATCATAAGTGCATTTATGGCTTCAGTATCACCTTTTACTGTTATTATATCATGGCTTTTAAATTCTGTATCATTATAAGGGAATTCTATAAATGGCTCATTCCTTTTTAAAACACTAGGATGATGACGTTTAATCCTTAGGATGGAGACATGATGATTGTCTTCAAAATTCCATTTGCCTAAACGCTTACCAATTAAAGGAGATACGGGACGTACTCTTAATCTATAATAATCATCATCTACTTTATAAGCTTTTATCCATTTATGAAGTGTTGTACTAACATCTACAGGTTTGTTGTTGGTTTTGTTGTTTGGTAGTAATCTATAACCTATAAACCTAAAATAGAGTAGTGTTATGAGTAATAATGGTAATCCTATTAATGCAAACTCAAAGAAAGAGAAACCTTCTAAGCCACTCTCTAACATAGTATTATTTACAATGATGTTTGGTGGTGTACCTGTTAATGTTAACAAGCCGCCAGTGTTAGAACCAAAGGCAACAGGCATTAATAATTTAGAAGGTAAAGTACCAATACTCCATGCTGAGGAAATGGTAACAGGCATTAAAGTAGCAACAGTGCCTGTATTGCTTACTACACCAGATAGAAGCCCTGAACCTAGTGTAGTAATTAGTAAAAGTTTGGTTGAGCTCTTGCTGGCTATTTTAATGAATTTTTGACCAGCCAATGCAGTCCATCCAGTTTGAGAAAGTCCTTCACCAACTATAAATAAAGAAGCAATCATTATTACCGTAGGATTACTAAAACCACTTAATGTTTCTGTTAGATCTAATACACCAAATAAGAACAAACTTAACATTGAAGATAGGGCAATAACATCTGGTGTAAATTTGCCCCAAATAAACAGAGCTATAGTGATAATTAAGATTGCCAGCATTAAGTTCATAATAATATGTGCTAAAAAATCTAATGTAAAGTTACTGGCTAGGTGGTGTAATTATTATGATGAATGTCATGCTTTAAGGGAATAGTTAATTATTCAATTTTAGTTAAATTTTTAAGAGAGAATATGAAGAGATTTTAAACGAAACCGTTTGCGAAATAGAAAGAAAATAGGATTCTATTTCCTTTTTAATATTTTTGACAATAATGTAAATTGAAAAACACATGAAATTAGACATTTTGGCTATTGGAGCACATCCTGATGATGTGGAATTAGGATGTGGAGCAACAATAGCAAAGGAAGTGGCAAATGGCAAAAAAGTTGGTATTATTGATTTAACCAGAGGCGAACTTGGTACGCGTGGAACAGCAGAAACTCGTGATGAAGAATCTGCTAATGCTGCAAAAATTCTTAATGTTGCTTTGCGTACAAATATGGAATTTGCAGATGGTTTTTTTGTGAATGATAAAAAGCATCAAATAGAGATTATAAAAGAAATACGAAAGTATAGACCTGAGATTGTATTGTGTAATGCTATAGATGATAGGCATATAGATCACGGAAAGGGCAGTCAACTGGTAAGTGATGCTTGCTTTTTGAGTGGCTTAATGAAGATTAATACCAAGCTCCATGATGAAGATAATTGGCAAAAGCCATGGAGACCAAAAGCTATCTATCATTATATACAATGGAAAGATATTGAACCAGAAGTAGTTGTCGATGTTTCTGGTTATATGGATAAAAAGATGGAAGCTGTTCTTGCTTATAAAACGCAATTTTTTGATCCAAAGAGTAATGAGCCCGAAACTCCTATTTCTAGCAAAAACTTTACAGACAGTATAGAGTACAGAGCAAGAAATTTAGGGAGATTGATTGGTGTAGAACATGCTGAGGGTTATACAGTTGAGCGTTACGTTGCTGTTAATTCATTATTTGATCTAAAATAAGTTACAAAAAGATTTTGTAGAAAAATGTAAATGGTTTACATTTGCACACCTAATCAAAATGGTGGTTGTAGCTCAGTTGGTTAGAGCGCTGGTTTGTGGTACCAGATGTCGTGGGTTCGAGTCCCATCTTCCACCCAAAAGACAAAGCCTTTCAGAAATGAAAGGCTTTTTTTGTACATCTAATCTAAGCTGTGTTTGTTTTTATTCAGAGGCTTTGTCTACTTTAGGTCTTTCTGCTCTGTTAGCAATTTCCCAAGCAGTATAAAAGACTAATCGAGTTCTATTTTCTAATAAATCGTATTCAATTTTATCTGGTGTATCACTTGGTTGATGATAATCATCGTGCGTGCCATTGAAATAAAAAATTACAGGAATATTGTTTTTAGCAAAATTGTAATGATCAGATCTATAGTAAAAACGGTTTGGGTCGTTATCGTCATTAAAAGTATAATCTAATTCTATATTACAGTATTTTGAATTTACATTTTCAGAAATGTTATGTAAATCGGTACTTAATTTGTCACTTCCAATAAGGTAAATATAGTTTCGGTCACCTTCTTTACGTTTAGGATCTGTTCTGCCAATCATATCAATATTAAGGTTAGCTACAGTGTTTTCTAATGGAAATATTGGGTCGTTATCTGTATAATGTCTAGAGCCTAAAAGCCCTTTTTCTTCTCCTGTTACGTGAAGGAATAAAATAGAGCGTTTTGGACCATTACCAGCTTTTTCTGCCATTTTAAGCGCCTCTGCAATTTCTAAAATGGCTATTGTACCAGAGCCATCATCGTCTGCTCCATTATAGATCTCACCATTTTTAATACCCTCATGATCTAAGTGAGCTGAAATTACAAGAATCTCTTCAGGTTTTTCAGAACCTTTAATATATGCTACTACATTTTCTGATGAAACAGCTTCAGATTTATTTTCAATAGACAAATCTAAATTTGTTTTAACAATGCTAGATTCGTAATCTTCTAAAATAGAAGAATGTATTGCTTTAGCAAGGTTTTCGTTAATCATTAACATTATTAGTTCTTTATCATTACTCTTTAATGATAAGCGATCAGAGCTACCTGTCATGGCTTGTCTTTGATAATATGGTGCGTATCTTATAAATAAATTACTGTCTAAGTAAATAAGTCCTTTAGCGCCATTTGCTTTTGCAGCTTCTCTTTTACTTGATAATGATTGACGACCATTGGACCATTTTGTATCTTCTTTATTTCCTGAAGTTATATAATTGCCGTCGGCAT
>NZ_JAOARH010000060.1 GCF_025210595.1 Winogradskyella sp. | reverse complement strand
CGTCTTATAGATCCAGAAAAATCTTCAACTTCATCTTTAATTTGATTGATTTCTTTCTGTATTTCTTTCGCAGTGTCGGTATCTATAATATTACTTTCTTTGGCGCTTTTGGTAACCTCGTGCTTAATATCGTTTGTAGCGTCTTTTAATGTTCGCATACCTTTACCTAATCCTCTTGCAACTTCTGGTAGTTTATCTGCACCAAAAACTAATACTACTATAAATAGTATAAATACAACTTCGGTTCCTCCAATAAAAAGTAATGTCGTTAAATGTATCACAATGCAAATATAGTTAGATTATGAAAGATATTTGTACAACAATAAATTTATTAATAGCATTTAAAAAAGTAGTCACTTTATAATGGTGTTAATTTATCTATTAAATGATATTTTGTTTCATTAAAAAGCCGACTCGTTAAAGTCGGCTTTAATTATAAAAAAGAGTAAGCGTTAATCTTTTAATTTGCTGTTCTTAAACTTATCGAAATCACTTTCTTTAACTTCTCTAGGCCAAGAATTATTTGAGGTGTCAATGTCTGCAGTTTCTAAATCTGGATCTACAGTAATGGATACAATTTCTTTTTCTGCTGCTATAGCTCTACTTACTTCTTTGTCATTAAGTCGCCATATTTGTGCTGGATAAGTTACTTTTTCTTTAGTGCCATCAACATATTCATATTCAACAATTAAAGGCATTACTAATCCACCTGGTTTATCAAAAGTTACTTGATAGAAATACTTAGGTGATGCTTTCATGTTTTTTTGTTGCTCTGGAGTGAAATTATCCATGATGTACTCTTTTACTGTTGATAAATCTTCTATAGAAGCACCATTTTTTAAAGCTTTATCATAACCTTCATCTCCTTCACCAATAAAATATACCAGGGCATTAGGATCCATATTGTAGCGTTCAGCTAATTTTCGTCCATTTGAATTAGGGTTGTTAGTAACAACATATTTTTTTACTTCTTTAATACCTATATCAGTGTAATCTGTAGTGTAAAACCAACCTCGCCAAAACCAATCTAGATCTACTGCCGAAGCATCTTCCATGGTTCTAAAGAAATCTTCAGGTGTTGGGTGTTTAAACATCCATCGTCTTGCGTATTCTCTAAATGAATAATCAAACAAATCACGTCCCATAATGGTTTCTCTTAGAATGTTTAAGCCTGTTGCAGGTTTGCTGTAGGCGTTACTTCCAAATTTAAAGGTGTTTAATCCTTTGGTCATTATTGGAGCTATATAATCTTGATCGCCTCCCATATATCTTACAATGTTTTTTGCTGGTCCTCTACGAGAAGGATATTTGTCGTGTCCTGGCGATAATGCTGTTGGGTTCCACTCACCAAAATCTTGCTCGGCAACATATTGTACAAAGGTGTTTAAGCCTTCATCCATCCATGTCCATTGACGTTCATCACTATTAACAATCATTGGAAAGAAATTATGTCCAACTTCGTGAATGATAACACTAATCATTCCGTATTTAGTACGGTCTGAGTAATTGCCACTTTTGTCTGGCCTTCCGTAATTGTAACAAATCATAGGATATTCCATTCCCATTGGTGCATGCACTGAAATCGCTTTATGGTAAGGGTAATCAAAAGTCATACGAGAATACGATTTTAATGTACTTGCAACTGTTCTTGTAGACCATTGTTCCCAAAGTGGGTTACCTTCTTTAGAATATAGAGATACTGCCATTACATCTTTGTCTCCAATTTTAACAGCCATCATATCCCAAATAAATTTACGAGATGTTGCAAAGCCAAAGTCGCGCACCATTTGTGCAGAAAGCTTCCATGTCTTCTTTTTAGTACTTTTAGATTTTTCAGTTTTACGAGCTTCTTCTTCAGTAACAATCATTACGGGTTTGTCAAAAGATTTTTTAGCCTTTTTGAAACGCTTCATCATGTCTTTAGAGAAAATTTCTTCACGGTTGGTTAAATAACCAGTTCCGTCTAAAATATGATCTGCAGGTACAGTAATATTAACATCGAAATCTCCAAATGGCAGAGCAAACTCATCGCGTCCCCAAAATTGAGAGTTTTGCCATCCTTCAACATCATTATACACAGCCATACGTGGGTAGAACTGTGCCATAACATATATTCTGTTGTCATTTTCTTCAAAATGTTCATAACCAGAACGTCCACCATCTTTTACATGGTCATTGATGTTATACCACCATTTTATGTTGAACGAAAATTTGTCTCCAGATTTCATTGGCTGCGGTAACTCTACACGCATCATTGTACGATTAATAGTGTGTGGTAAATTGTTACCATTTATATCTTTTACATGCTCTATGTTAAAACCGCCATCAAAACGTTCTTTTAGATAAGTTCTTGCAGCTCTCGAAGCTGAGGTGGCTGGGCTTACACCAGAATTTCTAATTAAAGGTGTTTTAGAGTCTTTAGCACGCATATTTTGATCTAACTGTACCCAAAGATAGGTAAGCTCGTCTGGTGAGTTGTTAGTGTATGTAATGATTTCGTCACCATATAATTTGGCGTTTACATCATCAATCTCAATATCCATTTTATAGTCTGCTTGCTGTTGGTAATATGCTGGTCCTGGTGCTCCAGATCCTGTTCTAAACATATTGGGAGTAGCAAACTCATCATATAATTGCTTGAATTTGTTTTGATTGGTGTGTCCAGATTTGCGCTCAGGCTTTATTTCGTTTTGTGCAAATGTATTTGCAGAAATAAAAATCAAAGCACCTAAAAAGTACTTGAAAATCTTCATGGTTATTTAGTGTTATTAAAAAATGTTGTCGAAAATAGCTAATTTCTATGGCTTTAACATGCTTTTAGTTAAAGTTTAACAGGCATTCGTCATTATCTGGGTTGAGTAGGAAACTCTTATTTTTCCCAAGTAGTTTTAATCTTACAATGTTTTGTTGTTCGGGAAGAATGTCGAATAAAATTTGATTTGTAACGCTAATAGAGGAGATGTTTTTAATGTTTTCAATCTCTAAATAACTATATGTGATATCGTCTTTATATTCTTTACCAATGTAATTAAAGTTATAATTGGTTCCGTTGATTTTAATTTTGAGTTTTTGCGATAAGTAACGTTGCATGTACAACTCAACAACTTCTTGCTCTTCATTTTCAGTAAGTGTAATACTTTCGTCGTAACGTTCTCGTATTAGTTTTTCAAAGTCATCAATAAAGACTTGATTTATGATTTGAATAGACTGTTGTTCTTTTGAATATTCAATATTTGTAACGCTCACATAATAATCGTGTTTTGCATCGCTAGATATTAAAGAAATGCTAAACAATAGTGTGAATATAAAATATAAAGGTTTCATGTGTTTAAATCTTGATTTTTTTGAAATTCAAAAAGCATTCCAAAATTAATCATTATCTGCAGTTTCTCTGTTCTCTCTGTAAGCTTTTAATTTTTGTTGCAAATATTCAATCAGTTTTATTTGATTATTTTCTTTACAAAGCTTTAAAAAATTGTCGTCTTCTTGTGAAAATAAGAAGTATTCGTCTCTTAAGTTTTTTGCTAATGTATCGTTTTCAAAAATTATAGACTCATAGTCTGTTCTTAGTTTGTTAATGCATTTATCTCTGTTATCTAGCGCTACAATAGTCTTTAGCTTTTTTGTTCTTCCACTAATTCTATTGAGGAGTTTGTGAAAATTTACTCCAAATCCCAATCCTAAATATCCCCAAGAACCAGCATCTGCGTCGTGCAGTTTTTTTTCATTTTGAGTAAGCGGTAGTTTTGTGTTCCCAGGAATACCAAGATCATAAAAATTAACCTCGGTTTTGGCATCGGAGTTTTCAAGATCAGACTGCAGGCTTCCGGTTAATATTTTTCCGACAACAACTTTATCTAGTGCACTTATTTTTTCTTCTAATTGTATTTTTAGTGTGCCAGAGTTTTCGTTGGTTTTAGTAATAATGATTTCTTTATTTTCATAGATTAAACTAGAGATAAATAAAGTGTCTGATGTTTTTACTGGTATTGTAAAATTACCTTCAGCATCTGAGATAGTAAACTTAGTTGCTGTTTTGTTTAAGATGTGAATGCCCTCAACATCATCATTGGCAATAAGCTTGCCTTTAATGTTTTGTCGTTGCGCTTGTAACCAAAAAACCGAAAGTAAAGCTACAAAACTAAAGTATAGATTAGTTTTCACTTTTTTCTTTAAGGAATGATTTGCTTAGTTGCGTAATGCGTTCTAAAAATTGCATTTCTTTGTCTTTTTCAAGCAATTTTTCATCAATACCTTTTGTTTCTACATAATCTATAAATGCTTCAACTTGTTCTAAAGGAATACTAAAATTGGTATGAATGTAATTAACACTATACTTATCTAGAGCTTCCTTAAAAGGGGTTCTTTTAATTGCTTTTTCTTTATTGGTTTTATCGTCTTTATCTATATCTACAACTTGGCTCACAATAAATCCTGCCAGATTTACAATATTTAGCATATTATCTACACGAGGATTATTCTCGTTAAATGCTACATTTTCTGCCTTGGTTTTGTAGTCTGCTGAAAACTCAAAATCTTCAATATTATCTAAACCAAAATAAACGTAGTCTAAGCTTACGTTATAGGTTCTTACATTTTCTAAATCGGCATTAATATTTCCTGTTAATCCAAATGGTAATATTACAACTTCATCTAGTTTGTTAACTTCCTCTACGAGAATAACAGTTAGCTTTTTTGATTTAATAACGTCTTCGGAAATAGTAATTTTAAAGTCCTTAAACTGAAGCGCACCAAATTCTATAATATCATTTAAGGCAACTTTAATTTCAAAATCACCATTTTTATCAGTTAACGTTCCTTTATTAGAAGATGAGTTAAAAACTGTAACTCCTTCTTTATCATCTGAAGACACAGAAATTCTTCCGTTTACCGTTATTCTTTCAATATCTTGCCCATATATTGAAAGTGTTAAAAGACAGCATATTGTAAATAGTATGTTTTTCATGTTGGTGTTATTGTCTTATAAAGTTCGTGCTTATTACTTAATTTTCATAGAAAAATGCTAATAAATCTTTGTTAAATTCAAAAGTAACAAAAGTGGATTTTATGATTTTTTCCTTTTATTTTTGAATATTGGAAGCCATAATAGGCATTTGGCAAATAATGGGAGTTATTTACTAAATTATTAAATAATAGAACCCAAGGTTGTTATAAAATTTAAATAGATGAAATCAATACTAATAGCAAGTACTTCTACAGTTCATGGTAGCGAATCTTTAGAATATCTTTTAGATGAGCTAAAAGTTCATTTTAAATCTACCGAAGAAATTTTGTTTATCCCTTATGCCAGACCAGGAGGTATATCTCATGATGATTACACGAGTATAGCAGCTAAAGCTTTTGGTAAAATTGGTAAATCTGTAATAGGAATCCATAAATTTAAAGATCCAAAGCAAGCTATAACAGAAGCTAAAGGTATTTTTACAGGTGGTGGAAATACTTTTGTTTTGGTGAATCAATTATACAAGAATGATGTTTTAACAGCTATAAAAGAAGCCGTGAATAATGGTACTCCTTATTTGGGTACTAGTGCTGGTAGTAATATTTGTGGACTAACGATGAATACTACTAACGATATGCCTATTGTATATCCTCCAAGTTTTAAAACCCTTAGCTTGGTACCTTTTAATATAAATCCACATTATTTAGATCCAGATCCTAATAGCACGCACATGGGTGAAACTAGAGAAACTCGTATTAAGGAATTTCATGCGTTTAATACGCAACCCGTAATTGGTCTTAGAGAAGGGAGTTGGATCGAAGTAAAAGATGATAGCTTAACTTTAAAAGGTAACTTAGATGCCAGAATTTTTGAGTATGGTAAAGCACCATACGAAATACCAACAAATTCTGATTTAGGTTTTTTACAGTAGGTCTATATCTTTTTTAAAAAATGATAACCTAAAATTTGAAAGCCTTCATTGTAATAAAATTTATGAGAAGGGTAGTTTTGTACGTAGGTATTTAGCTCTACAGAATCACATCCTTTTTCTTTGACATAATTATAGATCCAGTCCATGAATTTTTTACCAAGCCCTTTGTTTCTGTGTTGAGGCTTAATATAAACATGATCTAACTCTACAGATTTACCGGAATAATGACGTGTACAAAACCACAATCCTGAAATGCCTATAATTTCATTGCCTAAGCAAATTGTTGCGCACTCGTAATTTTGATTTTTCATTTCGTTAAATCGTGATCTTAAAATAGATTCGCTTATTCTGCCTTCATTAAGCTCATAGACCAAAAGGACAATTGAACTTAAGTTGTCGTTAGATAATATTTTGAATGTATAATTCATTGCTTAAAATTAATATTATTAGCGTTTAATTTATAAATTTTGAAAGTGACGAGATGACTTTTTGAGATTTTTTGTGTCAAACTTTTGTAAATTTAACTCACTAAGACAGTTATTATGAGAAGAGGTAATTTTAAAGTCCGTATTTTTATTTTTATAGCTATTGCAGCATTTGCATATCTAAGAAAATGTAGTCAAGAAGAAATAAATCCATATACAGGAAAAAAACAAGCCATTTCTTTATCGCCTCAAGAAGAAATAGCTATTGGTTTGCAAAGTGCGCCAGGTATGGTGCAGCAACATGGAGGTTTGCATCCAAGAAGTGATTATCAGGCTTTGGTAGATAATGTTGGTAATAAACTTGTAAATAGTAGTATAGCAAAAGAAACGCCATATAAGTATGAGTTTCATTTATTGGCAGACCCAAATACAATCAATGCATTTGCATTACCAGGTGGTCAAATTTATATTACTTATGCATTATTTTCTAAACTCGATAATCAAGATCAGTTAGCAGGAGTTTTAGGTCATGAAATTGGCCATGTTTTAGGCAAGCACTCTAACGAACGCATTACTAATTCTAAATATTGGCAGACTTTAATTATGGGAAGTTCTGCTATTGATATGGGAGGCATTGCGCAACAATATGGACAAGGGCAACTTTTAAAAAATGGAAGAGGTGATGAATTAGAAAGTGATGAGCTTGGAGTAAAGTTTATGATTGATGCAGGTTATAACCCTGAAGAAATGATAGGCGTTATGCAAATCTTAAAGGCTGCAGCAGGTCCAAATCGTGTGCCAGAGTTTCAAAGCACGCATCCAGATCCTGAAAATCGCATAGAAAAAATTAGAGAGGCTATTAAGAAATATAAAAAAGCATCCTAGACTAAAAGGATGCTTTCATAATTAAACTAACTCAAATAATTGTCTTTAATATAGACTACTTTTTTTTAAAGCGTTTCAAAAACTGTGCCGCTTCATTAGCTTTAGATTTTTTGGCATGACTTAAAGGACTATAGCCATTGTCACAAATAGAGTGTACATCAGCACCAGCTGTGATTAACATTTTTATCAATTCTACACGATTGTATTTGGCAGCATAATGAATAGGTTGCATACCATTAGATTTTACATTTACATCTGCACCTTGATCTATTAAAGTCTTAACCATTTTTGTGTTGCCTGTAGCAACAGCTTTGCATAAAGGATCAATTTCTACAGTTTTTATAGTTGTGTAATTAACTTTTGAAGTTAAAGGGTCATTAAAAGCATTTAAATTAGGGATTGAAAAGCCCAATGCTAAGGCTAATACGATTACTGTTTTTTTCATGATGAAAGATTTTAAATTTAATTGATTTGTTTTTTGATTATAATAAAGAGACGACATAAATTCTAAACTGTTACACTAATAAAAGTTATATAACATACATTTAACATTTTGAAAACAAATCTGTTAAGGTTTTTGTAAAGTGTTGATTTTGTGTAACATTACTAATAGTAAAGTTTAAAGCATAAATAACAATCAAAATTTTGCAAATACAGATTTATTGTAGAGTACTATATCTTATCTTTGGAAGCATTTAATATTTTACCATGAATAAGAAAGTTATTTTAATGATTTTAGATGGCTGGGGAAAATCACCAGATCCAAAAGTTTCTGCAATTGACAATGCTGAAACCCCATTTATAGATTCACTTTATAATAATTATGCTCATGCCAGTTTAAGAACAGATGGATTACATGTAGGTTTACCTGAAGGGCAAATGGGTAATAGCGAAGTAGGACATATGAATCTTGGAGCTGGTAGAATTGTATATCAAGATTTGGTGAAAATTAATCTTGCTGTAAAAAATAAAACACTTCAAGAAGAGCAGGTATTAAAAAATGCTTTTCAATATGCTAAGGATAACAATAAAAATGTACACTTATTAGGTTTGGTAAGTGATGGAGGTGTTCACTCTCATATAAATCATCTTTTCGGACTTTTAGATGCTGCCAATCAATTTGGTTTAGAAGATGTTTTTGTACATGCTTTTACAGACGGTAGAGATGTAGATCCAAAATCTGGTTATGGTTTTATATCAGATTTAGAAGAACATGTTGCCAAAACTACAGGAAAGTTAGCATCTGTTACAGGGAGATATTATGCTATGGATAGAGATAAACGTTGGGAACGTGTTAAACTTGCTTATGATGCCATAGTAAAAGGAAAAGGTAAAGCAACAACTAATGTGTTAAAGTCTATACAGCAAAGTTATGAGGAAAATATTACAGATGAGTTCATTAAACCTCTAGTTATTGTTGATAAAAATGCTAATCCTACAGCCACAATTGAAAAAGAAGATGTGGTTATATTCTTTAATTTTAGAACCGATAGAGGGCGTCAATTAACAGAGGCTTTATCTCAAAAAGATTTTCATGAATACAATATGCATAAATTGAATCTTCATTATGTAACAATGACTAATTATGATGATAATTTTAAAGGGATTAATGTTGTTTTCAAAAAAGATAATTTATCTAACACACTTGGTGAAGTTTTAGAGAAGCATGGTAAGAAGCAAATAAGAATTGCCGAAACCGAAAAATATCCTCACGTAACTTTTTTCTTTTCTGGAGGAAGAGAAGAACCATTTAAAGGGGAAATGAGAATCTTACGTAATTCACCAAAAGTAGCAACTTACGATTTAAAGCCAGAAATGAGTGCTTATGAATTGCGTGATGCCTTAGTGCCAGAACTCAAAAAAGGAGAAACAGATTTTGTATGTTTAAATTTTGCTAATGGCGATATGGTTGGGCATACAGGTGTTATGGAAGCAGCTATTAAAGCTTGTGGAGCTGTAGATGAGTGTGTTAAAGATGTGGTAACTATTGCATTAGAAAATGATTACACCACAATTTTAATTGCAGATCATGGCAATTGCGAAACTATGCTTAACCCAGACGGAACACCTCATACTGCACATACTACCAATCCTGTGCCAATTATTTTAATTGATAAGGATTTAAGAGAAATTAAAGATGGTATATTAGGCGATATTGCACCTACAATTTTAAAACTTATAGGTGTAGATCAACCAGAAGCAATGACTCAGCATAGCCTTGTTTAAATGATGCATTATTGTAACTTTGTTTTTTAATTGAATTGATAGCATGAATTTTCAAAATAGATTAATAATTGCCGTAGATTTTGACGGTACCATTGTGGAAGATGCATATCCAAAAATTGGTAAAACAAGAATTTTTGCTTTTGAAACTTTAAAACGCTTTCAACAAGATGGTCATAGACTTATACTTTGGACCTATAGATGTGGAACTAAGCTGCAAGAGGCAGTAGATTTTTGTAAAGAAAATGGAATAGAATTTTACGCTGTTAATGCTAGTTTTCCTGAAGAAAAATTTGACTACAGCCGGAGCAGAAAAATTCATGCAGATATATTTATAGACGATCGTAATATAGGAGGTATACTAGGCTGGGGAGAAGTCTATCAAATGATTACCAAGGAAGAACCAAATATTAAACAGCAAAAAAGCAAAGGCTTATTTGGCTGGTTTAAATAGAGAATTAAAAAAGCCTTTGAATAAAACAACGTTATTCAAAGGCTTCCGTTTTACTACATTAACTCAAAATAAGCTTTGTCAATTTTTTCTCTATGGTCTGGGTGTGCAATATCAACCAAGGCTTTTACACGTTGTTTGATTGTCTTTCCATATAAATTAGCTATTCCGTATTCGGTTACTACATAATGAACATGAGATCTTGTAGTAACAACACCTGCACCAGGCTTTAATGTTGGTACAATTCTACTTACACCTTTGCGAGTTACAGAAGGTAAAGCAATAATAGCTTTTCCGCCATCACTAAGCGATGCACCTCTTATAAAATCCATCTGTCCTCCAACACCAGAATACATTTTAGAACCTATAGAATCAGCACATACTTGTCCTGTAGCGTCTACTTCAATTGCAGAGTTTATAGCTACCATCCTTGGGTTCTGTTTTATATAGGCTGCATTATTGGTGTAATTTGAGGCTCTCATTTCTACAAATGGGTTGTCATCTACGTATTCATAAAGTCGTTTAGAGCCCATTAAAAATGTAGTTAAGGCACGACCTCTGTTTATTTTCTTATAATTACCGTTAATAACATCATTTAAAATAAGGTCTATAACACCATCAGAAAACATTTCGGTATGTAAGCCCAAATCTTTGTGATTTGTAAGCCTTGATAATACAGCATTAGGTATGTTACCAATACCCATTTGTAAAGTACTTCTGTCTTCTATTAAACCAGCAACATAATCACCAATTTTACTTTCAATTTCAGAAGGTTCAGATGCAATCATAGTAGGAATTTCGTCATCACACTCAACAAAATAATCTATTTCTGTATAATGTATAATACCAGCACCATGTGTACGTGGCATATTTTTATTTACCTGCGCAATTACAGTAGTAGCATTATCTATAGCAGCTAAAGTAGCTTCAACAGAAACACCTAATGATAAGTAACCATGCTTATCTGGTTCTGATACATGAATTAATACAACGTCTAAATCAATAATGTTTTTTTGAAATAATCGTGGTAACTCACTTAAAAAAACGGGTGTGTAAGAACCATTACCAGCTTTAAGCGTATGTCTTACATTTTTACCAAGAAAAAATGAATTAACATGAAAACTGTCTTTTAATTCTGGATTAGCATAAGGAGTCTCTCCTTCAATGTGTAGATGACATACTTCAACATTACGCAATTCTTCATGTCTTGCAGACATGGCATTGATTAATTTTTGAGGCACAGCTGCAGCTGCTTGTATGTATACTCGGTCATTTGATTTTATAACTTTTACGGCTTCTTCCGCACTAACTGTTTTGTACATTTTCTTTTATTTAGATTGCAAACTTACTTCTCATAATATATATAAAAACTGTTTTTTATCATGTTTTTCTAAAATTATGAAATTGTTATAATTATCTAGTTTTCTTTAATGAAAAACTAAAATTTTTCATTTAATTTTTGAGAACTTTTCAATGAAAAAAATCATGTACTTTTGTGCCTTATTTAAGAGATCATGATAATTGTAAAAACCAAAGAAGAAATAGAGTTAATGAGACAAAGTGCACTTATTGTGTCTAAAACTCTTGGAATGCTAGCTAAAGAAATAAAAGAAGGTGTTAGCACTAATTATTTAGATACAATTGCAGAAGCGTTTATTAGAGATCATGGTGCTTTGCCAGGGTTTAAAGGCTTATACGATTGTCCTTCAACCTTACTTTGTAGTGTTAACGAAGCTGTGGTACATGGTTTGCCTACAGATAGACCTTTGAAAGATGGAGATATAGTATCTGTAGATTGTGGTGCCTTAATGAATGGCTTCTATGGCGATCACGCCTATACTTTTGAAATAGGTAATGTTGATGAGGGCACTAAAAAATTAATAAAAATTACCAAGGAATCTCTTTATGTAGGTATTCGTCAATTAAGAGTAGGTAATCGTGTTGGTGATGTAGGCTATGCTATACAACAATATTGTGAAGCAGAAGGTTATGGTGTGGTACGTGAGTTGGTAGGTCATGGTATAGGTAGAAAAATGCACGAAGATCCAGAAATGCCAAATTATGGTAGAAGAGGTAGAGGTAAAAAGTTTGTTGAAGGTATGGTTGTAGCTATAGAACCTATGATAAATATGGGAACTCACAAAGTAAAACAACTAAAAGATGGTTGGACTATAGTAACACAAGATGGAAAGCCTAGTGTTCATTTTGAGCATGATATTGCTATTGTTGATGGTAAGCCAGAAATACTTTCTACTTTTGATTATGTGCATGAGGCTTTAGGAATAACTTCTGACGAAGAAAATGAGTTTAAATAAAATATTATCATTTTATATTAAATTTCAATGAATATTAAACAATTAGAATCTGAATTGTCAGCTTTAAGAGCTGAGTTAAATACGCATAAATTATATAGTGCTTTAGAATCTATTGAAGATATAAAACTTTTTATGCAAGAGCATGTTTTTGCAGTTTGGGATTTTATGTCTTTACTAAAAGGTTTGCAAAACAAATTAACAAATACTTCTACACCTTGGACACCAGCTGTAAATCCTAATATTGCTCGTTTTATTAATGAAATAGTATTAGATGAAGAAACTGATGTTAATGAGTTAGGTGAGCCAATGAGTCATTTTGAAATGTACTTAGAAGCAATGGGTCAAATTGAAGCAGAAACAAAACAGATAGATTCGTTTTTGTCGTTAATTAAAAAAGGAGAAACACTTAATTTGGCAGCTAATAAAGTTAATCTTAATGAGAATACATTTAAGTTTATATCATTTACGTTTAATGTTATAGCTAGTAATGAAACTCATAAAATAGCTGCTGCTTTTACTTTTGGTAGAGAAGATGTTATACCAGATATGTTTTTTCAGATTATTAATCAATCTAAAACAGAAGATAATTCATACAGTAAGTTAACCTATTATTTAAAAAGACATATAGAATTAGATGGTGATGAACATGGTCCTTTATCTTTAAAAATGATAGAAATGCTTTGTGGTACAGATCAAAAAAAATGGCATGAAGTGTTAGATATCTCAAAACAAGCTTTACAGCATAGAATTGCACTATGGGATAGTATTTATAACTTAATTAAAGCAAATAAAGTTATTGAAGCATATTAGAGCGTGAAATCAGTTTTTAAATTTTTTTTAAATCTTGTTCCTAGACCTTTACTAATAAGGTTAAGTTATATTATAAGACCTATTTTAGAGCTTTTTTTAAAAGGTAAAAGATTTACAGATCCTATAGATGGAAAAAGTTTCAGAACATTCTTACCTTATGGCTATGGTAGGCAACGACCAAATGTGTTGTCGCCATCTACACTGTCACTAGAGCGACATAGATTGTTTTGGCTGTATTTAAAAAACGAAACTAATTTCTTTACAAAGAATTTAAAAGTACTTCATTTTGCACCAGAGCAATGTTTTTTAAAACGATTTAGAAAATTAAAAAATTTAGAATATACGACTACAGATCTTTTGTCACCTATTGCAGATGTAAAAGCAGATATCTGCAACCTTCCTTTTGAGAATAATAGTTACGATGTTATATTTTGTAATCATGTTTTAGAACATATACCAGATGATACTAAAGCCATGCAAGAGTTATATAGGGTTATGAAACCTGGTGGTTTTGGTATATTTCAAATCCCGCAAGATTTAAATCGAGACATTACTTTTGAAGATGATACCATAACAGATAAGGCTGAACGAACAAAAATATTTGGGCAATACGACCATGTTAGAATTTATGGTAGAGATTATTTTAACAAACTTCGTTCTATCGGTTTTAAAGTAGAAGAAGTAGATTATACAACCACAATGTCTTATAGTGATCTTGATAAGTACCGTTTGGCAAAAGGAGAAGTAATACCTGTAGTTTACAAATAATTTAATTGAAAAATGACACAAGAAACATTTGTAATTACAGGAGCTTTATTTGGTATGCTAGCTATCATTTTTGGAGCATTTGGAGCTCATGCCTTGAAGAAAATTTTATCTGAAGATCAATTGAAAAGTTTTGAAACAGGTGTGAAATATCAAATGTATCATGCTATTGTCTTATTACTGCTTGGTTTTAATTCTGAATTTTCCACATCTACAATGTATTGGTGTTTTACATTAGGTGTTTTGTTATTTTCTTTTAGTATTTATGGCCTTATTCTAAGTGATGCTAAAGGTAAAAAACTAAGATTTTTAGGACCTATTACACCTATTGGAGGATTACTCTTTATTGTGGGTTGGTTGCTTATAATCTTTAATAGTATATCATAGAAAAAGGAAAGCATAGACATGCTTTCCTTTTTACAACTTAACCTAAACTAAAACTAGTTTTTTACAAATCTTTTAATAATCATTTGATTATTGTCTCCCTCAATTTCTATAAGATAAATACCTTGGTTAAGCTGTGATACATCTATAACTTTACTAGTTGTTTTTAATATTTCTTTTCCTAAGACATTAAAAATTCGTATTTGTATTATCGTTTCATTAGACGTAACATTTAAAGCTGTAGCTGTTGGATTTGGATAAACTTTTACACTATTTGCTTCTATACTAAATTCTTCTGAACCTAATGTAATAGTATCATTCTCAAAAACCGTAATATTTCCACTTCCTGCTCCACCTCCATTATTTGAAGACACGATTAAATCTAAGTCACCATCGTTATCAAGATCTACAGATTCTATCCAATTAGGATCAATAACTGTAGATGACAGCACTGTTGGCGCATTAAAAGCAATAGCACCTGACGCTACACCATCCACTGCGGTATTTTTATACAGTAATATTTCATCAGTAGCATTATCTACAACCGCTATATCTAAAACACCATCATTATCATAATCACCACTAGTAAGAGAAACCATATTTTTAGAACCATCTGAAGAAAACAAAATTGTTCCTTCTCCTATTCCTCCTTGCCCATAATATTTTAAACTAGATGTACTTCCAGCAGCATTAACCGCTATAAAATCGGTATTACCATCTTCATTAAAATCACCAGCAACAGTTTTTCTTGTGCCAGCAGACGTTGTTGGCATATTGCTAATTAAACTAATACCAAAGTTATAAGAAGGTCCATTTAAGGTTTGAACTCCATTTGTACTATCAGTACTCCCATCTGTTTCATTACCTCTTCCAAACTTTGAAAGCACCAAATCTAAATTCCCAACGTTAGCAATATCTGTAAACAATCCATGTAATGGTCTTCTATTTGCTGTTCTTTGTAGCAATGTGCTTACTGTACCTCCAACAACATTAAGAACTCTAACATTAATGGGATCATTAGAATCTCCAAGAACTAATAATTCGTATTCAGGATCTGCATCATAATTTACTTTGCTAATATGTCTGCATCTATTTAACTCATAAAGAAACTGTAAACTCCCAAAAGAACGGTTTCCTAAATTTTCTATCCAATATATACCATCATTGGCAGAAGTTGAATTTGCATAATTTGAAAATACAATATCTAAATCACCATCAGCATCAATATCTAAGCTAACTGCAGTCCACGGCTTTACAATAGAACCACCAACTAATAAAGGACCATACGTTATTGTTGTATAATTAGAAATATTTCCTGTTCCATATAAAACAGATATGCTATTTCCTGAAAATTCTGGAACGATAATATCTGTAAAACCATCTCCATCTATATCTGCATAATCAAATTCTTTTGGTTGACTGAGTCCATTACCCACTCCATGTTGTGTAAATTGTTGTGCGTTTATTTGAAATGTAAAGACACTTAAAAAACAAACCCATAAAAGTTTAGAGCAAATTGTATTAATTGTAATAGTAATTTTTCTATTCATTATTTATGATTTAAAATTTGGTACAAAACTAAATTTCAACCACTTATCTTATGCTCCAATTTTAGAACTATTTAGTTCATTTAACGACCTTTTGATTCAAAAACAACGATTTGAATCACAGGCCACAGAATATGATTATTTATTCTATATTCAAATCATCAAACATTATATACAATTGGAATTTAAAAAGCTATACAGCGTTTGGGTCTCATATGGTCTTTCGTCAAAATTTGAAAATGAAAAAAATAAACGTATTAAAATATTAAACGGTTATGCTATTATTTGGCTACATCTTATTCTATTTTTCTTTGTCGCAACCTTAATCACTCAAGGTTTTTCATTGTTAAATGACCAGTCAAAAACGATTATTAATTACACTGATTTAATTGCTCAAGGCGTAACGGCTTTATTTTTATTTCCAGTTTTACATCTTAACAAGAACTATCATTTTGGTGTTGCTCGTGCTTTATTTCTATCTATTGCTTTTATTAATGTTTTTGCCTATGCTATTTTCATTTTCCCTGGAAATTTTACAGAGTATTATTTCTTAATACATGGTGGATTGAGTTTAAGCCTTTTTAAAAGAAATGTTTACCCTTTTATACTCATGGTCATTTCTTTTTGTCTATTCTTAACGCCTTATTATTTTTTTGATGCTTATTCCGAAGATTATATAGAACGTTTATTACTATCTCCAGCGCTGAGACTATTTATATCGTTATACTTACTTTTCAATTATTTTAAAAGGTTGAATCATAGAAACGAAAAGCTACTTTCATTAGAAAAAGACAAAGTGTTATCTGATAAAATCATTCTTCAAAAACAAGAATCTGAACTCAGAAAACTCAATGATTTCAAATCGCATTTCTTTGTTAACTTCTCACATGAAATTAGAACTCCAATAACTTTGATTAAAGGTTATACTTCACGAATTGAATCTAAAGATGCCGAAAATCAGAAAAAATTAAACATTGTTAATGAACAAATTTCTAACATTGAAAGCATCTTAAACAATATTCTAGATTTAAGTAAAATTGATGCCAATGAACTTCGACTTGAAAAAACACAAGTAGACTTAGAACCCTTAATAAAAAAACATTACATCAATTTTATTGAATTGTTTAATAAGAAAAATATTGACTTTAAGCTTAACATTGACATTCCTAAACTGTCTATATTTTGTGACGAAGAATTTATATCTAAATCACTAAACAACTTATTGAGTAACGCTTTAAAATTTACGCCTAAAAACGGAAACGTTACGATTAAAATAAAATACAACACAGACTTAAGTATTTCAATTATTGATAATGGCATTGGAGTTCCTAAAGAAGATTTAATCAAGATATTTGACCGTTTCTATCAATCTAAAAATGAAGTTAATATATCTCAAGGCAGTGGTATTGGTTTAGCATTTACAAAAAATATAATTGAAGCTCATGGTTTTTATATTGATGCTGAAAGCACGCCCAATACATCAACTCAATTTACAATTAGAATTCCTGAACAGTTTATTACTGAAGAAATTGAATTTGTAAATTCTAAAATAGATCTATCACTAAATGGCATCAAAAATAAACCTACTATACTTATTGTTGACGACTATAAACAGCTCAGAGATTATCTTAAAGATGTATTAAACGATTATCATATTCTTGAAGCTGAAAATGGAGTAGAGGCACTAAAAATAATACAAAGTCAACCTATTGATCTTCTAATAACAGATTATATGATGCCAAAAATGGATGGCAATGAATTGATTAAAAACATAAAGAAAACCAATTTAAAATTCCCAATAATCATACTTACGGCTAGAATAGATGAGTCTGTGAAGTTAAAAATGCTACGCATTGGCGTTGATGATTATTTGATTAAACCTTTTCTTGAAGAAGAACTCCTCTTAACAGTAAAAAAATCTTTAGAAGCTCACCATGCTATAATTGAAGAAAAAGACAATTTACCCAATCATGATATTATAGATTTTGAAAATCAAAATTCGGATTTTAGTACTAAAATAGCTCAAAAAATCAACGATAATATAGCAAGTTCTGATTTTGGAGTACAAGATATTGCTGATTATTTTGAAATTTCTAAAAGCACTTTAAACCGAAGAGTTAAAGCTATCTTAGGTCAAACAACTCAACAGCTCATTTTGCAAGCTAGACTTGAAAAAGCAAGAGATCTTTATTTACAAAACTCTCAAATGACTCAAAAAGAAATTGCTAAAAGAGTTGGTATGAGTAACACCTCGTATTTATTTAAAAAACTATATGAAACTTACGGTAAACAATATAAGCCTAATGATTAATTAAAACAAAGAAAGGAAAGTCATAAACACTTTCCTTTCTTCTAACAAAACTTAATCTAAAAATTACTTTTATAAGTTTTTAAGCACTTGATTGATTGATTGATTGATTGATTGATTTTCCTCTTTTATTTTCATAGTCGCAAGCCTGTTTTTATTGCAGCTTTTAATGTTCTATTTGCTTTAATAATATATTACGTCTTTCTATTTTATTAGATGCTTTTATTAAAACATCTGGCTCTGTTTTTGTTTTTTCATTAGCACTACCATCTAGATTTAAACCCATTTCTCTAGTAAACCTAATGACTACACCACTATGGTGTAAGGTTATTAATAAAGGATCTGTACCTACACCATTTCCGCTTGTGGTTTCTCCTACTACTGTTGCGAAATTTGTAGCCTTACAAAAAAATGCTAAAGCTTCAGAGCTTGAAAAAACAGCTTCATCTACTAAAAGATATATCTTTCCTGAGTATGCTTTATTAGTAGAAGGTGTAATTACCATATCATCTCATCTAATCAAATAAGGGATAATATTTCTCATCCAATACTCTGTACTTCCATCATCATTACTTGAATATCTATAATCAAATTTTCAAGTTTTTAGCTCTATTTAAAGTATCTGCATCTTCTTCTACATATCCGTAACCAAAGATTTAATATGTACTAAAGTTGTTGATAATGTATCTGTAAGTTCAACTTCAACATTACTTTTAGGTTCTGTTTTCGTTTCACTAATTAATATTATCATCTTCATCAGCAAAAAAGAGTTTTTGGTTAATCCCTTTTCAATAATTATTGTGTAAAGAATCTGTTTTTTCAAGCTCATTAACATATACCTGAAAAATAGAATCATACGCTACAGCTTGCTTAGCTCCATCATAAAAATAATTATAGATCATAGTTAGATAAGCATCTGAATGACATTGTTTAAATCGTTTAAAATGTTATTTAATGCTTTAAAAAATAGTGTGTTATTTTTTGACTTTTTGATAAGTTTTAATATAACCAGTATATCTAGAAAAACATGTAGTTGAATTGCTAAAAGAATATTTTTAACTTCTAAAGTTTTAAAAGAGAATGAAGAGTTTGCAAAAAAGCCGCACCAAAAACGAACAAAGGTACGGCTAAGTATATATAAAGAGGTTAATAGCGATTATAAGACACTGCTTATTTTAAGAGGTCACAATTAAATTCACTTAATCATCTGTTTTTTTTTAACTTTAAATTTTGCATAGGCAATTAAAGATTTTGCCCTATAAACATCTCGTAATTTATTCTGGGAAATTATTGAAATTCAAGGTTTTTAATTCTTTGTTTTTGTTTTCGTAAATAATAAAAGCTTTTAGTTGAGGATGTGATTTTAAAAATTCAGTAACCTTCTCAATTCCCATAGCCTGAAAAGCTGTAGCATAGGCATCTGCCGTCATACAATCTTTAGCGATAACAGATACACTCAATACATTTGTTTTTGAAGGATACCCTGTTTTTGTATTAATAATATGAGCATATCTATTTCCGTTTTCATCTGTTTTAAATTTTCTGTAAGACCCAGAAGTAGCCATAGCTTCATTCTTTAAGGGAATCGCTAAAACATAATCGTTAAGATTGCTTACACCATCAAATCGTGGTCTTTGTATGCCAACTTTCCAAAAAGATTGTTTTTCAATGTTTTTACCTTTTGCTCTAATTTCTCCACCAATCTCTACTAAGTAATTATCAATGTTTTTGCTTTCTAAAAATTTGCCAATAACATCAACACCATAACCTTTAGCAATAGCATTAAACTCAATATAGGTAGACTTTGGTTTTGTTATTGTTTCATTAGATAGTGATAATTTATCAAAGCCAACAAACTGCATTAAACTATCTATTGTGGTACTGTCTGTTAAAAATTTATTGTTTTCAGCACCAAAGTTCCAAGCATTCACCACATTACCAATTGTTGGGTCAAAAACACCTTCAGTTTCTTTATATATAGTCTTAGAAGATTTAAAAACTTCAACAAAATAATGATCTACTTTGTTTATTTCATTTCTATTCAATTTAGAAATATCAGAATTTGGAATATAGGTTGATAGAGATTGATTAACAGTGTTAAATAAACTATCTATTTGGTTGATGAAATTGGTGTTTTCTTTGTGATGATATTGAATATTATAACTAGTTCCGAAAACAGAACCAGATAATTTAACTAATTCGTTTTCTTTTTGTTCTTGTTTACAAGACACACTAATAACGACAATAAAAATAAAAATTAGTTGCTTCATTGTTAATTTAAATTCATTTCTATGACTTGGATGCCATTATATTCAATGAGATAATCCTCATTTAAGTAGATAGGTAAATGC
Source organism: Winogradskyella sp. (assembly GCF_025210595.1). GTDB lineage: Bacteria > Bacteroidota > Bacteroidia > Flavobacteriales > Flavobacteriaceae > Winogradskyella. The sequence goes on along the minus strand of NZ_JAOARH010000060.1, from coordinate 765 downwards.
TCTCCCTTTGGATTACCTAAGCCAACACCAGCATATAAAATCTTTGCATTTTTTTCGAAAGCATGTTTCTTAAATGTTTCCATCCAAACGACATCATAATTGTTTGGATTTTCGGGTAGAATTACAGCTCTAACTACAACAAAAAAATATTGATTGTTTTTATCTATACAAACAAATTGCGGATGTCGCTTTAGCTTACTGTTAATAGCAACAAACTCAAAGCCGCGAGCTTCTAAGTCTTTGCCAACATGGTTCATTGCCAGATTATGTAGTTCTTGTGGATTTAATGGTTTGCTCATTTTATTGCCGCAAAGACGGTATACTTTAGTTTGTGCAAAAATACAATATTGAACTATCAATAAAAAGGCTCTTGTTCTAACTGAAACATGTTTAGTATAAATTGCAAGAAAGCTAATGCTTATTTAAAACGAACAAATTTTGCACTGCCAAAAGTATAGTTGGATACAGGAATTGTAGCACCATCTTTTAATTGATACCAAGGAGATATTGAAGTGTTCTCGAGATTCTTTACCAAATGGACGCTTTGTGCTGGTGTGTTGCCCTGAAATAATAAAAACAATTTTTCACCTTTATCATTAATTACTTCGTCGCAAAGCATTACAATGTGTCCTGGTGAACCACCTTTAATGAGCATGTCGCCAATTTTTAAATCCTTTGCTTTTATAGATTCTAATTCGTTAAATAAAGATAAAGTGCCAGAATAGGTATAGATTAAATTTAAGAACTTATAGAAATTAGTTTTTG